>NZ_CP023702.1:5391666-5712500 GCF_008704555.1 Streptomyces nitrosporeus | reverse complement strand
ACGCCCTGGTGTACCTGGTCAACGGCATGCGGTACGGGGCGGGCCCGCTCGGACTCGACCTCACCGGCTTCGCCCGCAGCCTGCCCTCGCTGCACCAGCTCACCCCCGACTACGCGGCGCTGAGCACCCCGGACCACCCCGCCCTCAGGTACGCGCGCGAGGTCACGGGCCTGCCCGGGGCCGACGCGGAACTGCTGCGGGACGCCGGGGAGTTCCACGCGGCGCTGCGGGGGTCCGGGGCGGGGGCGGAGCACGCGGTGGAGTACGTGCCCGTCAGCGGCGTCCTCCAGCCGACGCCGACCACGGCGGAGATCCACGGGGGCACCCTGAGGGCCCTGCACACCGTCGACGGCGCGGACGAGGGCGGCGACGGGCGCGTCCCCCGGCTGTCCAGCGCGCACGTGGGCCCGGGGCGTGCCGCGTACACCCCGTGGGAGAAGCACGGGTCGCTCCAGAACAACAAGGCGGTCCGCCAGGCGCTGTACAACTGGCTCACCCCGGAGCCTCCCGTGCACCGGGGTTCGGGGGACGAGGGCGTACCGCTGTCGGTGGACGCCCCGGAGGAGCTCGCCGAGGGCGAGGTGTACGAGATCCGGGCCACCGTCCCGGGAGATGTCTCCGGCCATGACGAGGTGCCCGTCTTCGTCGCGCCGGAGGACGGGCGGGCCCGCCGGATGAGCAATCTGGGCGGCGGCCGGTACCGGGCCCGGCTGGCCGGGCTCCCGCCCGGGGCGCACCGGGTGCGGGTGGGCGTCCGGTCCGCGTCGGACGTGGTGATGACCGCGCTGGTGCTGGTGGTGGAGCGGGGTGCGGACGGTGAGCTCTGAGCTCCCGGGCACCGGGGCGGCCGGCACCGCGCTGTGCGTGGTGTGCGAGGAGTACGCCGACGGGCGGCGGTTCCCCCGGCTGGCGGGGGCCGTGGCCCAGATGGACGAGATCGCCGGGCTGCTGGAGGGGCTGGGGTACGAGGCCCGGAAGGTGGGGGGCGGCAACCCGTCGGCGGCGCGGTACTCCGAGGAGAGCGACGCCTGGTGCGAGGGGTGGCTGGCCACCGGGGCGGGGAGACCGGCCGTGGTGCTCTGGTCGGGGCACGGTGTCCTGGCCGACGGCGCGTTGCGCCTGGTGCTGCCGGACCTGGAGCTGAGCGGCGACCCCCTCATGCGGGGGCGGCAGCTGGCCAGGCACGGAGTCGACGCCGACGAGCTGGTGGGCACCGCCGTGGCCACCGGCGCCGACCACGTACTGGTGATCATCGACACGTGTTACGCGGGGGACGCCGTCGCGCGGAGCGTGGAGACGGCGCTGAAGCGCTGGGAGACCGTGTCCATGCCTCCTGGGCGCACCAAGTGGCTCGGAATCATGGCCAGTTGCCAGAGGAGCGAGACCTCGGACGGCAGCGGCCCGCTGCTGGCGGCGTTCGCGGAGGTCCTGCGGGACGGCCCCGGGACGACCGGGTACCGCTCGGCCTGGAGCGGTCACAACGCCTTCGTCGGCGGCGCCGATCTGCTGGACGCGCTGGCCGGCCGCTGGCGGGGCGAAGGGCAGACCCCGGTCCCCGCGACGCTGGGTACCGGCCGCCCGGTCTTCCCCAACCCGCGGCACCGGCCGGGCGCTCCGGCCGGGCTGGTGGAGCACCTGGTGCTCGCCGCGCGGGGGGTGGGCCACCGTGAGGAGGGGTGGTTCTTCACCGGCCGTGACCGGGTGCTCGGGGAGATCGCCGAGTGGATGGGCACGGACCGGCCGGGGCTCTTCCTGGTCACCGGCCCGGCCGGGTGCGGGAAGTCGGCGGTGCTGGGGCGTGTCGCCACCCTCCTCGATCCGGTGCTGCGGGCCGAGGCCGAGGAGCGGGGGGCCCTGCGCGAGGGCGACACCGATCCGGGGTCCGGGGGCGGCCGGACGCTCGCGGCCGTCCATCTGCGCGGCCTGACCCCGTTGCAGGCGGCGGCGGAGCTGGCCCGTGGCCTGGGGCTCCACGAGCCCCGTAACGCCGACGATTTCCGGGGCGAGCTGCGGGAGTCGGCGTTGCGGCCGGTCCTGGTGCTCGACGGGCTGGACGAGGTGTCCGCCGAGCACGCCCAGGCCATGGTCGAGGAGCTGGTCTTCCCGCTGAGCCGGACGGTGCCGGTCCTGCTCGGTTCCCGGGACCGGCCCTTCCGCAACCGGCTGGACGCGGGCGAGACCCTTCCGCAGGCGCTGACCCGTCTGATCGGGGCGGACGTCACCACGGCGGACCTCGAACGCGAGCCCCGCACCCGGGAGGACATCGGCACGTACGTCTTCCTCCGGTGCGCGGCGGCCGGCGTCCCGGAGCCGCGGGCCCGGGAGGTCGCGGCGGCGGTCTCCGGGCGGGCGACGGCGCTCGGCGGCGGTTTCCTCTTCGCCCGCCTGGTGACCGGCACGGTCCTCAGGGACCTCGGGGAGAAGGGGCGCACCGGGGAGGGCGGTCCGCTGTCCGGCCTGCCCGGCTCCATCGGTGCCGCGTTCGAGAACGAGCTGCGGTCGGGACCGGTGCGGGTCCGGGAGGACGGCACGGCGCTGCCCTCCGCCGCCCGGGACCTGCTGACCGCGCTGGCCTGGTCCGTGGGCCGGGGCATGCCGGCGGACGGGGTGTGGGAGGCGGTGGCCGGGGCGCTCGGCGGCGGTGCCGTCTACGACGGGAGCGATGTGGACTGGCTGCTGTCCGCGTACGGCCGCTACGTCGTGGAGGACGCGGAGGACGGCCGGGCGGTGTACCGGCTGTACCACCGGGAGTTCGTGTCCCACCTGATGCGCCGGTCCGGGCCGGGCGGCGCGGACGCGGACCGGGTGGTGACGCGGACGCTGGTGGACCTGGCGGCGCGCCGGGGTCCGGGGGGCGAGGACGGCCCGTATCTGTCCCGCGGACTGGTCCTTCACGCGGTGCGGACCGGGGAGCCCGGGATCGGGATGCTGCGCGAGCTGGCGGCCGGGGGAACCGGGGGTGCGCCCGGCCTGCTGGCCGAAGCGCTCGTCCACTTCTCGCTGGTGCTGTCCCGGGAAGGCGAGCGCGACGAGGCGCTGCGCCACTCCCGGGAGGCCGCCTCCCTCTACCGGGGGCTCGCCGGATCGCGTCCGGAGGAGTACCGGGCCGACCTGGCGGGCGCGCTGAACGTACTCGCCGATCGTCTCGCCGACACGGGTGACCGCGCGGAGGCGCTGGCCACCGCACGGGAGGCGGTGGCCCTCAACCGCGCCCTCGCCGGACAGCACCCCGCCGTTTTCCTCCTCGAACTCGCCAAGTCCCTCAACAACCTCGCCAACCACCTCTCCTCGTCCGGCGACCGCGAGGGCGCGCTCGCGGCCGTCCGGGAAGCGGTGGAGACCTACCGCCCGCTGGCCGAGGAGAACCGCACCGCCCTGCTCCCCGACTTCGCCAGCATCCTCGGCACGCTGGCCAGCCATCTCGCCGACACCGGGGACCGTGAAGGCGCGCTCGCCCCCGCGCACGAAGCCGTGGTGCTGCACCGCGCGCTGGCCGAACAGCACCCGGCCGCCTTCCTCCCCAACCTCGCCAAGTCCCTGAACAACCTCGCCGGCCACCGTGCGGAGACCGGCGACCGCGAGGGCGCGCTCGCCCCCGCGCGGGAGGCGGTGGACCTCTACCGCACCCTCGCCGGACAGCACCCCGCCGCCTTCCTCCCCGACCTCGCCATGGCCCTCCACAACCTCGCCAGGCACCTCGGTGACGCCGGTGACCGCGAAGGCGCGCTCGCCCTCGTACAGGAGGCGGTGCGCATCCTGCGCGCTCTGGCCGAACGGCACCCGGCCGCCTTCCTCCCCGACCTCGCCATGTCCCTGCACAACCTCGCCAGCCACCGTGCGGAGACCGGCGACCGCGAGGGCGCGCTCGCACCCGCGCGGGAAGCGGTGGACCTCTACCGCACCCTCGCCGGACAGCACCCCGCCGCCTTCCTCCCCGATCTCGCCATGGCCCTCCACAACCTCGCCAGGCACCTGGCCGGCGCCGACGACGGCGAAGACGTCCTCACGCCCGCGAGGGAGGCGGTGGGCCTTTACCGAGCCCTCGCCGGACAGCACCCGGCCGCCTTCCTCCCCGGCCTCGCCAAGTCCCTCACCAATCTGGCCAGCCACCTCAGTGACGCCGGTGAGCACGCGCAGGCCCTCGCGATCTCCCGCGAGGCCGTAGGCCATCACCGTGCCCTCGCGGAACGGCATCCGGCAGCCTTCCTCCCCGACCTCGCCATGTCCCTGCACAACCTGGCCAACCATCTCGCCGCGACCGGTGAGCGTGAAGACGTCCTCGCGCCCGCGCGGGAAGCGGTGCGCATCCGCCGCGCCCTGGCCGAGGAACATCCCGCCGCCTTCCTCCCCGACCTCGCCGCGTCTCTCGACGCCCTCGCCGCGCACCTGGCCGGCAGCGACGACTTCGAGGGAGCACTCGCGCCTGCCCGGGAAGCGGTGGGCCTCCACCGCACTCTCGCCGGACAGCGCCCCGCCACGTTTCTTTCCGACCTCGCCGCGTCCCTCAACGCCCTCGCCGCCTACCTGTCCGGCAAAGGCGACCGTGAGCACGCGCTCCCGCCCGCCCGGGAGGCGGTTGACCTCTACCGTTCCCTGGCCGAGGGGCGTCCCGCCGCCTTCCTCCCCGGCCTCGCCATGTCCCTCCACGACCTCGCCACGCACCTGGTCAGGAGGGGGGACCGGGAAGAGGCGCTCGCACCCGCCACGGAGGCCGTGGCCCTCTACCGCACCCTCACCGGACAGCGCCCGGCCGTCTTCCTCCCCGACCTCGTCGTCTCCCTCAGCAGTCTCGCCGGACATCTCGCCGACGCCGGTGACGTGGCATCGGCACTCCAGGCGTACACCGCGGCGACCGAGGATCTCACCGCGGTACAGCCCGAGGCCGGCCGTGTTCTCGCCCTGGAGCACGCCGTCTTCCTGCTCCGCCGGCCGGAATGCCCGGCCGAAGAGGGCATCACCCGTCTCGCCGGCCTGCTCGGTGGCTCGTCCGCCGGCAGGACCGGCGAGCCGGATCTGCGGGCTCACACCGCCATCCGCGCGTACGTCCAGGAGAACCCCCGCAACCGCGCCGTACTCGACTCCGTATGGCAGAGCACCACCGGCGAGCCCGCCCCACCCTGGGCGACCCTCACCCCGGAGGTCATGAACACGGTGAAGGAATGGCTGGCCACCCCGACCTGGGCCGCCTCATCCGCCTACTGGGCCGAGCACGCCGGTGTACTCAGCGGCCCGGGAGCCGTGGTGGCCCTGACCGAGTACACCCTGCTCTCGCCCCGCGTCGCGGCCGGGCATCTGCAACTGCGGGAACAGATCTCTTCCGAGGGTGCGGAGGCGGCGTTCCGCCCGCTCCTCGTCGACGAACGGCTCTCCGCCTGGAGCCGGTGCGCCTCCTGGGAGGAGTCCGAGCGGTTCCTCCGTGCCGACCCCGGCCTCCTGGACGCCGAGCTCCCCGCCTACGCCCCGCCCCTCCAGGCCGCGCTCCTCCATGTCGCCCGCACCCGGGACATCGCCACCGCCTACGCCCTGGCCCGTGATCCCGGTGCCCTCCAGGAGTACACGGGGGCCGCCGTGGCCGCCGGGGACGCCGAAGCGCTCCGCCATGTCTCCGTCATCGAGGAGACCGTCCACGCCGATCCGCTCTCCTCTTCCGTCCACGCCCAGGCCGCCCTGGTACTGGCGGGCACGGCCGGGGAGGCCGCCCCCGAGCGGCTCGTCCCGCTCGTCGCGGACGCCCCGGCCGAGGTCCGCAACCGCCTGATAGCCGAGACCGCCACGCTCAGCGCCCGGTACGCCCCGGAGCACTCCGCGCTGTGGGCCCGGATCATCCAGACCCTGGCCGGAGCGGCGTGACGGCCACCGCCCCGGCCGCCCGGCCGGTCATCCTCCGTCGCCCTCCCGCATGAGTTCCGCGTCCAGCCGCACACCCCGGCCGGCCGCGATCCGCAGCGTGTCCTCCAGCGACTCCGCGAGGCGCACCCCCGCGAACCTCAGCTCCCCCTCCCCCGCCTTCGGTTCCGCCAGGAGGGTCCGCGCTTCCTTCAGTACGTACTCCGCCGAATCCAGCAGGTCCGCCTCCACCTCGTCGGCCAGCCGGGACATCCTGCTGTGCGGATCGTCGGTGCTGAGATAGCAGGGCGCGCCCTGGGCGTTGGTCCAGGGGAGCAGCCGCAGCGGGCGGCCCTCCACGTCGCCGAGGCCCCTCTCGTCGGTCCTCCGGTCGGGTGTTCCGCTGCGCGGGGCGCTGCGCGGTGATTACGGTTTGTACCGCCATCGTCGCCCTGTGCCGCGCGGTGCCGCGCACATGATCCGGCCGGTTGTGGAGGCTTACACACCATGCGAGACATCCCCGAGCTGAGCACCGCCCCCCTGGCGCGCCAGCAGCTACAGCAACACCAACGGCGGCGAGTGCGTCGAGGTCGCCGACGGCTACCCCGGCATCGTCCCCGTACGCGACAGCAAGAACCCCGCCGACCCCGCGCTCCTCCTCCGGGCTCCCGCCTGGACCAGCTTCGTCGACTCCCTCAAGCACGGCGCCTGACCACGGACGACGGGCCTGTCCCACGCCTTCGCGTGGGACAGGCCCGTCGTCGTGTCCGAGCCGGTTACACGCCCGACGGCTCCGCCGTGCGCTCCGTCTCCGCCGTGGCCTGCGGGCCGGACTTCGCCGCCCGCTTGTCCGCCTTCTTCTTCGCGCGGCGCTCCTTGCGGAGTTCGACCATCGCGTAGAGCGTCGGTACCAGGAGCAGCGTCAGCAGCGTCGAGGTGATCAGACCGCCGATCACCACGAGCGCCAGCGGCTGCGAGATGAAGCCGCCCTTTCCGGTGACGCCGAGGGCCATCGGGAGCAGGGCGAAGATCGTCGCCAGTGCCGTCATCAGGATCGGGCGCAGCCGGTGGCGCCCGCCTTCCATGACTGCTTCGACGACGCCCATGCCCTGGGCCCGGTACTGGTTGATCAGGTCGATCAGCACGATGGCGTTGGTGACCACGATGCCGATCAGCATCAGCATGCCGATCATCGCCGGGACGCCCATCGGGGTGCCGGTGACGAGCAGGAGACCGAGGGCCCCCGTCGCGGCGAAGGGGATGGAGACCAGCAGGATCAGCGGCTGGATCAGCGACCGGAAGGTCGCGACCAGCAGGATGAAGACGATCGCGACCGCCGCCAGCATGGCGAGCAGCAGCTTCGCGGTGGCCTCCTCCTGCTCCTCGGTGACGCCGCCGAGGGTGGCGGTGGCGCCCTCGGGGAGGTCCAGGGCGTCGAGCTTCTTCTGGAACTCCATGCTGACCGCGCCGGTGTCGTCGCTGGTCGGCTTGGCCGTGATCGTGGCGGCGCGCTGGCCGTCGATCCTGGTCATCGAGACCGGTCCTGGCACCAGCTTCACGTCGGCGACGTCGCCGAGCGTGACGGGGCCGAGCGGCAGGTCCTTCAGCTCGGCCACGGTGGTGGCCGGGTGCGCGGACCTGACGACGATGTCGCGCTCGGTGTCGTCCATGACCGCCTTGCCGGACGGGGTGCCGCGCACCGCGCCCGCGACCACTCCGCCGAGGGCGGTCTGGTCGAAGCCGGCCGCCGCGGCCTTGTCGTTGGCCGTGACGGAGATCCGGGGAACGCTCTGGGCCAGGTCGCTCTGGACGTCGGTGACGTCGTCCAGCTTCGCGGCCTCGGTGCGCACCATCTCCGACGCCTTCTTCAGGACGTCCGCGTCGGCGGCCTTCACGGTGACGCTCAGGTCCTGGGAACCGAACGAGCCGGCGGCGGCCAGGGTCGTCTCACCGATGCCGTCCAGCTTGCCGAGCGCCTCCTCGATCCGCTTCTCGGCCGCCGCGTAGTCCGCCGCGTCCTTGAGCGTGACCTGGTAGGTCGCCTGGTTGGCTCCCGTGCCCCCGCCGAAGGCCGCCATGAAGCCGGAGGAGCCGACGGTGACCTGGTAGTCCTTGACGCCCTCGTCGGCGGCGAGGACCTTCTCGACCTTCCGCGCGGCCTCGTCGGCCGCTTCCAGGCTGGTGCCGGGGGCGAGTTCCTGGCTGACGGTGAGGACTTCCTGCTCGCCCTCCTCGAAGAGGGTCGTCTTCAGCAGCGGTGCCATGCCGAAGGTGCCGAAGAGCACCACGAGGGCGATGACGAGGCTGGCGGCGCGGCGGCCGGTGGCGAAGCGGAGCACCGGGAGGTACATCCGCTGGAGCCGGCTGGCGGCTTCCTTCTCCTCGGCCAGGCGGCGTGCCTCCTCCGGGTTCCCCTCGGTGCCCTCGGGGGCGCGCAGGAACCAGTACGACAGGACCGGTACGACGGTGAGGGAGACCAGCAGCGACGCCAGCAGGGCGGCGGTGACGGTGAGGGAGAACGAGCCGAAGAGCTGGCCGACCATGCCGCCGACCAGGCCGATGGGCAGGAAGACCGCGACGGTGGTGAGCGTGGAGGCGGTGATCGCGCCGGCGACCTCCTTGACGGCGGTGATGATCGCCGACTCGCGTTCCTCGCCGTATCCGAGGTGCCGCTTGATGTTCTCCAGGACGACGATCGAGTCGTCGACGACGCGGCCGATCGCGATGGTCAGCGCGCCGAGCGTGAGCATGTTCAGCGAGAGGTCGCGGGTCCAGAGCACGATCAGCGCGAGGACGACGGAGAGCGGGATGGAGACCGCGGTGACCAGCGTCGAGCGGATCGAGGTGAGGAAGACCAGGATCACGACGACCGCGAAGACCAGGCCGAGCGCGCCCTCGGTGGTGAGGCTGGAGATCGACTCGGAGACGGCGGGGCCCTGGTCGGAGACCACGGTCAGCTCGGCTCCCGAGCCGAGGTCCTCGCGCAGGTCCGGCAGCAGGTCCTGGACGGCGTCGGAGATGGCGACGGCACTGCCGTCCTGGTCCATGGTCGCCATGACGGCGAGGCTCGGCTTGCCGTTCGTCCGGGTGAGGGAGACCGCGGTGGCGGCCTCCTGCTTCACGGTGGCGACGTCGCCGACGCGGACCGGCTCACCGGCCTTGCCGGTCGCCGGGTCCTTGGCGAAGACCTGGAGGTCCTCGATCTGCTCCAGCGAGGTGAAGGAGCCGCCGACCTGGATGGTGCGGCTCTTGCCGGCCTCGGAGAAGGAGCCGCCCGGTACGGTCGCGCCGCCGGCCTGCAGGGCCTGGGAGAGCGCGGCGGTGTTCAGTCCGGCCGCGGCCAGCTTCCTGTCGTCGGGGACGACGGAGACCTGGAGGTCCCGGACACCGTCGACGGAGACCTGGCCGACGCCCTCGATGTCCTCCAGCGCGGGAACGACCGTGCGGTCGAGCTGGTCGGCGAGCGCCTGCTGGTCCTTGTCGGAGGTGACGGCCAGCACGACGGTCGGGATGTCGTCCGTGGAGCCGGCGATGACCTGCGGGTCGACGTCCGCGGGCAGCAGGTTGCGGGCCCGGTTCACCGCCTGCTGGATGTCCGCGACGAGCTGCTTGGTGCCTTCGTCGCCGAAGTCGAAGGTCGCCATGACGACGGCGCTGCCCTCGCCGGCGGTCGAGGTGATGCCCTCGACGCCGTCGACGGCCTTGATGGAGTTCTCCAGAGGCTCGACCACCTGCTTCTCGACCACGTCGGGAGAAGCGCCCTGGTAGGGGGCCAGTACCGACACCATCGGCAGTTCGATGGTCGGCATCAGCTGCTGCTTGAGCTGGGGTATCGCGATCGCCCCGAACACGAGCGCGACGATCGAGATCAGCCCGATCAGCGCCCGTTGCGCGAGGCTGAATCTGGACAGCCAGGACATGGGTGGGTCTCTCTTCTGTGGCTTACGCGGCAGGTGGGCGGCGCTTCGCCGGCACGGGACGCGGCCAGCCCACCCCTACGATGCCGTGCCCGGGTGACGGAATCGTCGCCCCCCGGGTTGCTTTCTGATGTCGGGCATACCGCAGCTGGAGTACGCCCCGCCTCCACCCGTCAGTCGGCCCGGGGGCGCACCAGGCCCGATTCGTACGCAATGACGACCAATTGGGCGCGGTCCCGTGCGCCGAGTTTCGCCATGGCCCGGTTCACATGGGTCTTGACGGTGAGCGGGCTGACCGCCA
Organism: Streptomyces nitrosporeus; assembly: GCF_008704555.1. Classification (NCBI taxonomy): domain Bacteria; kingdom Bacillati; phylum Actinomycetota; class Actinomycetes; order Kitasatosporales; family Streptomycetaceae; genus Streptomyces; species Streptomyces nitrosporeus. Next base: position 5,702,456 of record NZ_CP023702.1, on the reverse strand, counting down.
GCCGTTCGGCGATCCGGTCGTTGGTGTGCCCTCCGGCGACGAGCACGAGCACCTCCCGCTCACGGCCGGTGAGCGCGGCGAGCTGCTCGGCGTAGGCGGCCGGGGTGTCGGCGGGCCCCTCGCCGGCGCTGCCGCCCTGGGCGAGGAACGTGGCGATGAGCCCCTTGGTCGCGGCGGGTGAGAGCAGGGACTCCCCGGCGGCGGCGAGCCGGATGGCGTTCAGCAGTTCGTCCGGCTCGGCCCCCTTGCCCAGGAAGCCGGCGGCGCCCGCGCGCAGCGCCTGGACCACGTACTCGTCCACCTCGAAGGTGGTGAGCATGACGATCCGTACGCCGGCGAGTTCCGGGTCGGCGCTGATGGCGCGGGTGGCGGTGAGTCCGTCGGTGCCGGGCATCCGGATGTCCATGAGGACCACGTCCGCCCGGGTGGCGCGGGCCAGCTCGACGGCCTGGGCGCCGTCCGCGGCCTCGCCCACGACCCGCATGTCGGGCTCGGAGTCGACCAGTACCCGGAACGCGCTGCGCAGCAGCGCCTGATCGTCGGCGAGCAGCACCCTGATCGGTGTCATACGCGTTCCCCCGTGGTGGATGTCCTGCTGTCGCCGGGGGCCGCCCGCAGGACGCATCCCCCCGCCCTCTGCCCCGTGTCCCGGGCCGGTTCGCCGTCCGCGCCGGTGGTGAGGGGCAGGATCGCATGGACCCGGAAGCCGCCGCCGTACCGGGGGCCCGCGGTCAGTGCCCCGCCGAGCGCGGTGACGCGTTCCCGCATGCCGAGGAGGCCGTGTCCGCCGCCGTCGGCCCGGTCCGCGCCGGCGGCGGTCCCGGTGCCGTCGTCGAGCACCGTGACCTCGGCGCTCGCCCCGGCCCGTACGACGCTGACCTCCGCCCTGGCGTGGGCCCCCGCGTGCTTGCGGACGTTGGTCAGGGCCTCCTGGATGATGCGGTAGGCCGCCAGGTCGACGGCCGCGGGCAGCGGTTCGTCGCGGTCGGTCCGGGCCACCTCGACGGGCAGGCCGGCGTTGCGGAAGGTGGCGACCAGGTCGTCGAGGACGGCGAGGCCGGGCGCCGGTTCGGTGGGGGCCTCGGGGTCGCCGGACTGGCGCAGCAGTCCGACGGTGGACCTGAGCTCGTCGAGTGCGGAGCGGCTGGCCTGGCGTACATGGGCCAGGGCCTCCTTGGCCTGGTCCGGGCGCTTGTCCATGACGTGGGCGGCGACCCCGGCCTGGACGTTGACCAGGGCGATGTGGTGGGCGACGACGTCGTGGAGGTCGCGGGCGATGCGCAGGCGCTCCTCGGCGACCCGGCGGCGGGCCTCCTCCTCGCGGGTGCGTTCCGCGCGCTCGGCCCGTTCCCTGATCGCGTCGACGAAGGCCCGCCGGCTGCGCACGGCGTCCCCGGTGGCGCCCGCGAGCCCGAGCCAGGCGAGTACGCCGACGTTCTCCTGGCTGTACCAGGGGGAGGAGCCGACCACCATCGCGGCCATGGTCAGCGAGACCATGGTCAGCAGGCCCACCCGCCAGGTGGTGGGCCGGTCGGTGCGGGCGGCCACGGTGTACAGGGCGACTACCACGCTCATCACGACGGGGGCGGGCGGGTCGCTCAGCAGGAACTCGGCGATGCTCAGCGCGCCGGTGGCGGCGAGGACCTCCATGGGCCGGCTCCGCCGCCGTACGAGGGCCGCCGCGCCGAGGACCATGAGCAGGACGCTGGAGGTGTCGGGGGCGCGGACCCCGAAGCTGGGCCCGTGCCCGGGGTGCGGCTCGGCGAACGAGGCGCAGACCATGCAGACGAGGACGCCCGCGGCGAGTGCCCCGTCGAAGGCGAGGGGGTGGCCGCGCAGCCAGCGGCGGGCACGCGCGAACCCTGTCGGAAGGGTGGTCACGTCCAGCTACGGTACGGCGTGTCGCACCCTGTGCGCCCCGGTACCCGGCGGATCGGTCCCACCGGCACGGCGCCCCGCACCGGTGGGACCGGGCGGGGCGCGGCGGGAGTGCGCGGGGGCGGAGCCGGTCAGCCGGGGATCAGCCCGTCGTCGCCGAGCATGGCGCGTACCTCTTCGAGATCTGCGTCGGGGGACGGCAGGATCAGCTCGGACGGCTCCAGGGAGTCGTCCGGCAGGGGGGTGCCGAGCTCGCGCACCCGGTGGAGGAGCGCGTGCAGCGTGCCGCGGAACCCCGGCCCGTCACCCCGCTCCATCTCGGTGAGCAGGAGGTCGTCGAGCGTGTTCAGCTCGGCGACATGACTGTCGGCCAGCTCTACCTGGCCCTCCCCCATGATCCGTACGATCACGACGCCGCCCTCACTGCTTGTCGAACTTGTGCGGGGACTGCTGCGACTGCGGCGCGGCGTCCTGCGTGCCGCCCTCGATCGCCTGCTGCTGCGCGGAGGAGCCGCCGGCCAGCTCGGCCTTCATGCGCTGCAGTTCCAGTTCTACATCGCTGCCGCCCGAGATCCGGTCCAACTCGGCGGCGATGTCGTCCTTGGCGGTTCCCGAGGGGTCGTCCAGGGCACCGGAAGCCAGCAGCTCGTCGATGGCCCCGGCACGGGCCTGGAGCTGCTGGGTCTTGTCCTCGGCCCGCTGGATCGCCAGACCGACGTCGCCCATCTCCTCGGAGATACCGGAGAATGCCTCGCCGATCCGGGTCTGCGCCTGGGCCGCGGTGTAGGTGGCCTTGATGGTCTCCTTCTTCGTGCGGAAGGCGTCGACCTTGGCCTGGAGCCGCTGGGCGGCGAGGGTGAGTTTCTCCTCCTCGCCCTGCAGCGTCTGGTGCTGCGTCTCCAGGTCGGTGACCTGCTGCTGGAGGGCGGCGCGCCGGGACAGCGCCTCGCGGGCCAGGTCCTCGCGGCCGAGCGCGAGCGCCTTGCGGCCCTGGTCCTCCAGCTTGGACGACTGCCCCTGCAGCTGGTTGAGCTGCAGCTCCAGCCGTTTGCGCGAGGTCGCCACGTCGGCGACGCCGCGGCGCACCTTCTGAAGCAGCTCCAGCTGCTTCTGGTACGAGTAATCCAGGGTCTCGCGCGGATCCTCGGCCCGGTCAAGGGCCTTGTTTGCCTTCGCGCGGAAGATCATCCCCATACGCTTCATGACACCGCTCATGGGCTTCGCGCGCCCCCTTCTGACGGACTGAGCTCCGGCACTCCAACAGAACCCACAGTACGGGCCCTGTCTCCATTACCGCACTGTTCGGGCGCGGATGTGCTCCTCCCCAAGGACGACTGCCGCCGGTGATCACTCCCGCCCAGGGTGTAGAAGACCCTCAGGGAAAGCGTCGGCAACGTCCGTTCTGCCCCTGTCGGGACGCTTATCAGGACGCGTGCCGTTGCCGGATCGTTCCCGCCCGGTCCTCATCCGTCCTGATCGACCCCGTACCCTTGGGCCTTGTGTTCCGTAGCCGTTCCAAGGAAGAGAAGGCCCCCACCGGCAAGGTGACGGCGGACCTCTCCAAGCAGCCCCGCGACCCGCAGGCACCCAAGGGTCGCCCTACCCCCAAGCGCAGCGAGGCCCAGACGCAGCGCCGGCGTGCCTCCAGCGGCGCCCCGCTGGACCGCAAGGCCGCGGCGAAGCGCCAGCGTGAGGCGCGCCGCGCGGACCTGGCCAGGCAGCGTGAGGCGCTCGCCTCGGGTGACGAGCGTTATCTGCCGGTACGCGACAAGGGCCCCGTGCGGCGCTTCGTCCGTGACTTCGTGGACTCCCGCTTCTGCATCGCCGAGTACTTCCTCCCGCTCGCGGTGGTCATCCTGGTCCTGAGCGTCATCCAGATCCCCAGCATCCAGAACATCTCGCTGCTGCTCTGGCTCGGCGTGATCGTGCTGATCGTGCTGGACTCCATCGGTCTCGGCTTCCGGCTCAGGAAGCAGCTGGCCGAGCGCTTCCCGGACCAGCCCAAGCGCGGCGCGGTGGCGTACGGCCTGATGCGTACGCTACAGATGCGCCGGCTGCGGCTGCCCAAGCCGCAGGTCAAGCGGGGAGAGCGGCCCTGAGTACGGAGACCTCCGGCTTCACGGGGGTCTCGTCCCGGTGGCTGGAGGGGCTCGGCGGGCTCCGCAACGTCGTGCGCCAGGAGCTGGTGGCACGGCAGCTGGACGAGCAGATAGCCGCCCGTTTCCCGGTGGGGAGGCGGCTGCGGGTGCTCGACGTCGGCATGGGCCAGGGCACGCAGGCCCTGCGTCTGGCGCGGGCCGGTCACTCGGTGACCGGGCTGGAGTCGGACGCGGAGATGGTGCGGGTCGCGCGCGAGGCCCTCGCCGTCGAGCCCGAGGGCATCCGGGAGCGGATGCGGATCATCGAGGGCGACGGCCGCGAGACCGGGGTGCACTTCCTGCCCGGCAGTTTCGACGTGGTCCTCTGCCACGGCGTCCTGATGTACATCGACGAGCCGGACGCCCTGCTGGCGGGACTGGCCCGGGTGCTGGCGCCCGACGGCCTGCTGTCCCTGCTCGTACGGAACGCGGACGCCCTGGCGATGCGGCCGGGGACGGCGGGGGACTTCGGCGCCGCGCTGGCGGCCTTCGAGTCGGACACGTACACCAACCGGCTGGGCCTGGCCGTGCGGGCGGACCGGCTGGAGACGCTGACCGCCACACTCGCCGGGATCGCGGCCCCGCTGCACGCCTGGTACGGCGTGCGGGTCTTCACCGACAACGTGCCCAACGAGGCGGAACTGCCGGGCGGCGGGGAGCTGGAGCGGGTGCTGGCCGCCGAGGACCGGGCCGGGCGGACGGACCCGTACCGGCGGGTCGCCGCGCTGCTGCACCTGTGCGGGGTACGCGGCTGAGAGGCCGGGGCTCCCCTTCCGTCCGGGTCTTCGGCGCCGGCCGGCGGTACGCCTGATCGGCCGATCAGCGCAGGCCGCCGCCGGTGGGGCGTGGCGATACTCCCGGCATGGACACAACCCCCGCCCGTGCCCGGCTGCGCCGGTCGCTCCTGCCCCTGACCGCCGGTGCCTGCGCCCTCGTCCTGGCGGGCGGCTGCGCGGGCGGGCCGGACTCACCCCCCTCCGGCGCTCCGGTGCAGAAGGCCGCCGCCGCGGCCGCGCCGGACGACCTGCAGGAGCGGTACCAGAAGGTGATCAACGACGTGCTGCCCTCGGTGGTGCAGATCGCCGCCGGTGACAGCCTCGGCTCGGGCGTCGTCTACGACGACAGGGGCCACATCGTCACCAACGCCCATGTGGTGGGCGAGGAGAAGACGTTCGACGTCAGCGTCGCGACCGGTGAGAAGGCGCTCAAGGCGTCGCTGGTGTCCTCCTACCCCGAGCAGGATCTCGCGGTCGTCAAGCTGGACAGGGTCCCGGACGGGCTGCGGGCGGCGCGGTTCGGTGATGCCGACAAGGTCGAGGTGGGCCAGATCGTGCTGGCGATGGGCTCGCCGCTCGGTCTGTCCAGCAGCGTCACCCAGGGCATCGTCTCGGCCCTGGGCCGGACGGTCAGCGAGAGCCGGTCGGGCGGCGGCACGGGGGCGACGCTCGCCGACATGGTGCAGACCTCGGCGGCCATCAACCCGGGGAACAGCGGCGGTGCGCTGGTGAACCTGGACAGCCAGGTGATCGGCATCCCGACGCTGGCGGCGACGGACCCGCAGCTGGGCGGCAGCGCGGCGCCGGGGATCGGGTTCGCGATCCCGGTGTCGATGGTGCGGACGGTCGCCGATCAGATCATCGAGTCGGGGCGGGTCACCGATTCGGGGCGGGCGGCACTGGAGATCACGGGCCGCACGGTCGTCGACGACGACTACCGGCCGGCCGGGGTGGCGATCGTGAGTGTGGAGGAGGACGGGGCGGCCCGGAAGGCCGGGCTGCGCGTCGGGGACATCATCACCCGGGTCGGCGACACCCCGGTCACCACCATCACGTCCCTCTCGGAGGCCCTGGCGGGCGACAAGCCCGGGGACAGGGTCCGGGTGACGTACACCCGCGGCGGCGACGAGCGGACGGCCGAGGTCACCCTGGGCGAGGTCTGACCGGCCCCGGACGCGCCGGCACGGCACCGGCCGGAGGCCGCCCGCCAGGGGCGCCTCCGGCCGGTGCCGTGCCGGCCGGCGGCTCCTCAGCCGGCCTGGAGGCTCATCGGGCCGTAGATCTTCGTCGAGTCCTCGAAGAGCGTCACCTGGTCCGCGCCGCCCTCCAGGAGCTCCTTCCAGAACTCACCGATCCACGACTCCGCGTCCCCCTGGGTGGTGAATTCCTCCGGCTGCAGCGCCGGCTCCGTCTCCGTACCGTCGGACTTCTCGAACCGCCACGTCCACGCCATGTCCGCCTCCTGGGTCGTGTTGCTGACCGCAGCCTAGCCGGGGGCGGGCGGGCGGCGGGAGACGGCGGGCGACCGGCCCGGGCGCGCAGCCGGGGCGGGGACGCGGGAAGATCGTGGGCGTGGAACTGACTCTGCTCGGCACCGGGGCCCCCACCGGACTGCCGCGGCCCGCCTGCCCCTGCGCGCGCTGCGCGTCGGCCCGGGGTGCGGGGGCCCGCGCCGCGACCTCCCTGCTCGTCGACGACGCGCTGCTGCTCGACCTCACCCCGGGCGCGGTGTTCGCCGCGGCCCGGGCCGGCCGTTCGCTCACCGGTGTACGGCAGGTGCTGCTGACCCACCCGCACGACGGGCCGGCGGTCGAGCTGCCCCCTTCGCTGCCGCCGGCCGGGCGGGTGCCGGACGGGCGGACCCTGACCCTGATCAGCGGGCACCGGGTGCGGGCGATGGCGCTGGACGCCCCGGGCACCGGGTACGAGGTGACGTCCGCCACGGGTGAGCGGCTGCTGTACCTGCCGCCCGGCGGCGCCCCGGCCGGTATGGCCGGGCGGGCGGCCGGGCCGTACGACATGGTCGTCTGCGATGTGACCGGCCGGCCGGACGCGGTGGCCGGGCTGCGGGCGGCGGGCGCGGCCGGGGACGCCACCGAGGTGGTCGCCGTCCACCTGGACCATGACGCGCCGGCCGGGGCGGAGCTGGACCGGCGGCTGGCGGCGGCCGGGGCGCGGGCCGTCGCGGACGGGACGACGCTGCCGGTGGGCGGGCGCCGGGCGGCTCCGGTGATCCCCCGGCGCACCCTGGTGACGGGCGGCGCCCGGTCCGGGAAGTCGCTGGAGGCGGAGCGGCGCCTGGAGACGTTCCCCGCGGTGGTGTACGTGGCGACGAGCGGCAGCCGTGAGGGGGACGCCGACTGGGCGGACCGGATCGGGCTGCACCGCGAGCGCAGGCCCGCCGCGTGGCGCACCGAGGAGACGTGCGAGCTGGTGGAACTGCTGGAGGCCGACGGTCCCCCGCTGCTGATCGACTGCCTGTCGCTGTGGCTCACGGACGCGATGGACCGTGTGGACGCCTGGGACAACGCCCTGTGGGCCGACGGGGGCCGGGAGAAGCTCAGGGCCCGGGTGGCGGAGCTGGTCCGCGCGGTCCGCCGAACGCGCCGTACGGTCGTGGCGGTCACCAACGAGACCGGCTCGGGGGTGGTGCCCGCGACACCGTCCGGCCGGCGTTTCCGGGACGAACTGGGCCGCCTGAACGCGGCGTTCGCCGACGAGTGCGAGCAGGTGCTGCTGGTGGTGGCGGGTCAGGCGCTGGTGCTGCGCGGCTGACCGCCGCCGGTGCCCGGCCGGGGGTACGGGGGCGGGCGGGCGCGGACCGGCGGGTGTGCGGGGCCGGGCGGAGCGGGTGCCCCGGGGGCCGCAGGCCGCCGGGGGCGACGGGGCCGGGTGGGTCTCGGGCCGCCGGGTACTGTTCCGCAGAGGGGCCCGCCGCCGGGCTCCCGCCCACCCTGTGACGACACGCGAGGCAGACCCCCGTGAATCTGGACGACTTCTCCGACCTGATCGAACGCCCCGACGGAGGCGTGCGCCGCGACGCGGAGGAACGACGGGAGCGGCTGATCGTGCCGCCCGGTTCCCTCGGCCGCCTCGACGAGCTGGGCGAGTGGCTGTCCGCCGCCCAGCAGTCGGTGCCGGTCAAGGCCGTCGACCGGCCGCGTGTGGTGCTGTTCGCCGGTGACCACGGGGTGGCGGAGCTGGATGTGTCGGGGCGTGCGGCGGGAAGCGCGCACGAGCTGGTCCGGGCGGTCCTGGACGGATCGAGTCCGGTGGCGGTGCTGGCCCGCCGGTTCTCCGTACCGCTGCGGGTCGTGGACGCCGGGCTGGACTGCGACCCGGAGCTGCTGCCGGAGCCGGTCGTACGCCACCGGGTGCGGCGGGGCAGCGGGCGGATCGACGTCGAGGACGCGCTGACGGCCGGGGAGGCCGAGCAGGCCGTGCGGCTGGGCATGCGGATCGCCGACGAGGAGGCGGACTCCGGTACCGATCTGGTGGTCCTGGGCGATCTGAGCGTCGGCGGCACGACGGCCGCCGCGACGCTGATCGCCGCCCTGTGCGGTACGGACGCCTCGGTGGTGACCGGCCGCGGCGGGGCGGGCATCGACGACCTGGCGTGGATGCGCAAGTGCGCGGCCGTCCGGGACGCGCTGCGCCGGGCCCGGCCGGTGCTCGGGGACCAGCTGGAGCTGCTGGCCGCGGTGGGCGGAGCGGATCTGGCGGCGATGACCGGCTTCCTGTTGCAGAGCGCGGTACGGCGGATGCCGGTGGTGCTGGACGGTGTGGTCTCGGCGGCCTGTGCGCTGGTGGCCCAGCGGGCGGCCTTCCGGGCTCCGGACTGGTGGCTGGCCGGCCAGGTGAGCGGTGAGCCGGCGCAGGCCAAGGCGCTGGACCGGATGGCGCTGACCCCGCTGCTGGACCAGCGGGTGACGGTCGGGGAGGGCACCGGGGCGCTCCTCGCCCTGCCGCTCGTCCAGGCGGCGGCCGCTCTGGCGGCGGAACTGCCCGAGCGCGCGGAGGAGGACGGGGACGGAGACCAGGACGGGGACGGGGAGCCGGTGTCCGGCGGCGCGGAGACGGCCGGGGCGGAGACTTCCGCCTGACCCCGGCCGGCCCTGACCGGGGGCGCCCCGGTCAGGGCCGGCCGGACGGCGGCCCCGGGAGCGGGGCCCGGTCGGGGGCCCCGCCGATCAGGTCCTGGAGCCGGCGGCGCGGCCCCGCCCAGCGGGCGTCGTGGTGGTAGGCCCGCAGCAGTGCCCGGGCGCGGGCGCGGGGCCGCCGCCGGTAGAGGTGCCGGGCCCAGGGCGAGGCGGGCCGGGCCAGCCGGACGGCGGCGACCATCGCGACGACCGGGACCAGGGTGCCGATCACCGCCATGCGGATCTTGCCCTTGGACAGGGCGGCCAGCACGAAGGCGAAGTTGGCGGTGTAGGTCGCGACGACGCCCGCCCGGCCCTGCTGCGCGCTGTCGCTCAGCCCGTCCACGCCGAGCGGGGAGAAGCCCGCCAGGACGAGGGCGACGAGGGAGGCGGTGAGGACGACCACCTCGACGCTCCGGCGGCCCTCCTCGGTCCAGTACACGTCGTCGAGGTGCAGGATCAGCGCGAACTCGTCCAGCACCAGTCCGGTCCCGGTCCCGAACACGACCGCGAAGAGGCAGGCCGCCACCCCGTGCCGGTCGCTGGCGATCGCGCCGAACCCTCCGGTCACCGCGAGCACGACGCCCGGCACCACGTGGTGGATGTGGAGGCCTCCGGGCCTGATGTCGCGGAAGGGGCCCTTGCCGGCCCGGATCATGCGGGTGACGAAGCGTGTGACGGCGAACGTCAGCACGAAGGCGGCCAGTGCGAGAAGCAGGGGCAGACGGCCCGGCTCGACGAAGTTCCGGTACAGCCAGTGACCCATCCCACGCGCTCCCGGTGATCCACTCACAGCTCCTGGCGGAAGGCGGGCCGGGCACCCTGCCCCTCAGGACCCCTTATGCGCCTTTTGCCGCGACCTGTTCAACCTAGCGTCCCGGCCGGTCCCCGGGGTCCCGGGACGCCGGTGTCCGGGGGCCGCTAGCCTGCACGCGGTGACCTCCCTGAACAGTGACGGCGTCCGTTTCGCCTTCGGCACCCTGACCGCGCTCCCCGTCCGTGTCTCGCGCTGGGACCGGCCGGCCGCACGCGCGGGCATGCTGTGCGCGCCGCTCGCCGGGCTGGCCGTGGGTCTGCTCGCGGCGGCGCCCGGGGCGCTGCTCCTGCTCGCCGGGGCGGGCCCGCTGCTCGCCGCGGCCGTCTCCGCCGCCGTGCCCGCCGTCCTGACCCGGGGCCTGCACCTGGACGGACTGGCGGACACCGCGGACGGGCTGGGCAGCGGGAAGCCGGCCGAGGACGCGTTGCGGATCATGAAGCAGTCGGACATCGGGCCGTTCGGGGTCATCACCCTGCTGTTCGTCCTGCTGGGCCAGGTCGCGGTGCTCTTCGAGCTGTACGGCCGGGGCTGGGCGCACGGTGCCTCGGGCGCCGTGGCCGCCGCCGTGGTGGCCCGGCTGGCGCTCACCCTGGCCTCGCGCCGCGGTGTCCCGGCGGCCCGGCCCGAGGGCCTCGGCGCGGCGGTCGCGGGCACCGTCCCGCCGGGCGCGGCCGCGGTCCTGGCGGCCGTGGTGGTGGCCGGCTGCGCGGCGGTGGGCGCGGTGACGGGCGGCCACGGGGCACTGCGCTTCGCCCTGGCGGCCCTGGCGGGCCTGCTGGCGGCGCGGCTGCTGCTCGGGCACTGCGTCCGGCGTTTCGGCGGGGTGACCGGCGATGTGTTCGGGGCTCTGGAGGAGACGGCGGCCACAGCGGTGCTGGTGGCCCTGGCCCTCGGCTGAGCGCGGCTCCCGCCGGTGCCTCAGCAGGTCCGGCGCCAGACCCCCAGTTCGTACTTCTTGAGCAGGGAACTCAGCTCCAGCCGCCGGGACTCGGCGCAGAAGTCGCTCACCGGCAGTTCGTACTCCGCGTGGAAGACGGCCTTGCCCGCCTCGATGAACGGGGTGAGTTCCGCGCATTCGCCGTACTGGGCGCACTGTTCGTTGACCGCGAAGTCGAAGTCGCCGACCAGTTCGGGGATCTGGGGGAGGTCGTTCTTCAGGCCGACGGCCATGCCGTGGCCGTGGGCGATGCGGGCGATCAGCCGGTTGTAGCGGAGCTGGTCCGCGGCGGTGAGCGGGAAGCCGGTGTCGTTGAGGTAGCCGTCCATGTTGTCGGGCTCCACCGCGTCGAAGCCTTTTCGCGCGCACATCTCGATCCGGGCCTCCATCAGTGGTTCCAGGACGTCGGTGCGGCGGATGTCGAGCCACCACTCCCCCTCCCAGCCGTTGCTCCTGCCGCGTACGGAGGCGGGGAACTCCTCCGCGTCCGGGCGGAAGTCCTCCCAGGCGCCGGTGGAGAGGTAGCAGATGACCTTGCGGCCCTCGCGGTGGAGCCGGGCGACGGTCTCCGCGTCCTGGTCGAAGCCGTCGATGTCGTACACCGGGACGTCGACGTCCGTGTCCAGCCGGCCGGAGAGCTGCCACTGCCAGTCCACGCCCGGTTCCGGCTGCCAGCGCTCCGCGGCCGGCTTCCCGGTGGCGCCCCCGCCTCCGGCCGCCCCCGCGCCGGACGGCTCCGTACCGGTGGCGCAGCCGATGAGCAGGAGGAGCGGGAGCAGGGGGACCAGCAGGGCCTTCCGGCGTCCCGCGCCCCTGGCCGGCGTTCCGTCGCCCATGTGTCCCCCCGCTCCGTGCGTCCTGGCACACGACCCTATCCGCGCCCCGTCCGCCCGGACGGCCCTGCCCCTGTAAGACGGACGCAATGGCGCGCGTAGGCTCATTCCCGGCACATCGCGGCGGGGTCTACGATGCGCCGGGCGCGGTCGGCCCACCCCTTCGACCGACTCCAGAACTCAACGGAAGCGAGATTTCACCACCGTGACTGCTCTCACTCTCAGCACATCCGGTGCGGCGACGCTGCGTGCCGACGCCGTGGTCGTCGGGGTCGCCAAGGGCGCCGAGGGCCTGGTCGTGGCGCCGGGCGCCGAGGCCGTGGACAAGGCGTTCGACGGCAAGCTGGCGGGCATCCTGGAGACCCTGGGTGCCTCCGGTGCCGAGGGCGAGGTGACCAAGCTGCCCGCGCCCTCCGGCCTGAAGACCCCCCTCGTGCTGGTGGCGGGGCTCGGCAAGGCCCCCGAGCAGGACGGTGCGTACGACGCCGAGGCCCTGCGCCGCGCCGCGGGCAGCGCCGCCCGCGCGCTGTCCGGCACCAAGAAGGCCGGCTTCGCGCTGCCGACGGAGTCCGCCGAGGACGCCGGGGCCGTCGCGGAGGGCGCCCTGCTGGGCGCGTACGCCTTCACCGCCTACCAGGGCGGCGAGGACAAGGTCGTGCCCAAGGGCGCCGGGAAGAACGGCCCCAAGCAGCCGCTCGCCGAGGTCGCCCTGCTCGGCGCCAAGCCGCGCGACAAGGCGTACAAGGCCGCCGCCGAGCGTGCGATCGCCCTCACCGAGGAGATCAACCGCGCCCGCGACCTGGTCAACACCCCGCCGAACGACCTCTACCCGGAGTCCTTCGCCGCCGTGGCCACCGCCGCCGGCAAGGAGCACGGCGTCAAGGTGCAGGTCCTCGACGAGAAGGCCCTGGTCAAGGGCGGCTTCGGCGGTCTGCTCGGCGTCGGGCAGGGCTCCGCCCACGGCCCGCGCCTGGTCAAGCTGGCCTACACCCACCCCAAGGCGGAGAAGACGCTCGCCCTGGTCGGCAAGGGCATCACCTACGACTCGGGCGGCATCTCGCTGAAGCCGGCCGGTCACAACGAGACGATGAAGTGCGACATGGCCGGCGCCGCCGCGGTGTTCGCCGCCGTCGTCTCGGCCGCCCGTCTCGGCCTGCGGGTCAACGTCACCGGCTGGCTGGCGCTGGCCGAGAACATGCCGGGCGGCAACGCCACCCGCCCGGGTGACGTGCTGCGCATGTACAGCGGCAAGACCGTCGAGGTCCTCAACACCGACGCCGAGGGCCGTCTGGTCCTCGCCGACGCGCTGACCCGCGCCTCGGAGGAGAAGCCGGACGCGATCGTCGACGTGGCGACGCTGACCGGGGCGATGGTCCTCGCGCTGGGCAACCGCACCTTCGGTGTGATGGCCAACGACGACGCCTTCCGCACCGCGGTCCACGAGACCGCCGAGGAGGCCGGTGAGGCGTCCTGGCCGATGCCGCTCCCGGCCGACCTGCGCAAGGGCATGGACTCCCCGACCGCCGACATCGCGAACATGGGTGAGCGGATGGGCGGCGGCCTGGTGGCCGGCCTCTTCCTGAAGGAGTTCGTCGGCGAGGGCATCGCCTGGGCCCACCTGGACATCGCGGGCCCGGCCTTCCACGAGGGCGCGCCGTACGGCTACACGCCCAAGGGCGGCACGGGTTCCTCGGTCCGCACGCTGGTCCGGCTGGCCGAGCGTACGGCCGACGGCGAGCTGGGCTGACCCGCCGCGTCCGGGGCCCGCGCCGGCTCCGTACGCGCTCCACGCGCGCCCGTCCACGGGCGGTGACACGGCCCCGGGCATACGTCCGGGGCCGTGCGTGTTCACCTGAGCGGTACCTGACCGGCCGGTTTCCGCGATTCTGTACGCGCGCGCCGGGGTCCGGGCCGGATGCCGGCCCGTCCCGGAGCAGGGGCCCGCGTCCCGTCCGCCCCCAACAAGTGCGAAGATGGGTTCTCGGCAGGACAGGGCCCCCACCACAGGGCCGACATACGCAAGCGGCCGAACACCAGCCGACCGGCCGGTCACACCCCAGCGACGGGGCCCGGCGTACGGCGCACATGCATGGAGGACGTGACGTGGCGAACGACGCCAGCACCGTTTTCGACCTAGTGATCCTCGGCGGTGGTAGCGGCGGTTACGCCGCGGCCCTGCGCGGAGCGCAGCTGGGCCTGGACGTCGCACTGATCGAGAAGGGAAAGGTCGGCGGCACCTGCCTGCACAACGGCTGCATCCCCACGAAGGCTCTGCTGCACGCCGGCGAGATCGCCGACCAGGCCCGTGAGTCGGCCCAGTTCGGTGTGAAGGCCACCTTCGAGGGCATCGACATGGCGGCCGTCCACACGTACAAGGACGACGTGATCTCGGGCCTGTACAAGGGCCTGCAGGGTCTGATCGCCTCGCGCAAGGTGCACTACATCGAGGGTGAGGGCCGGCTGTCGTCGCCCACCTCGGTGGATGTGAACGGCCAGCGCGTCCAGGGCCGCCACGTGCTGCTCGCGACCGGCTCCGTGCCGAAGTCGCTGCCCGGCCTGGAGATCGACGGCGACCGCATCATCTCCTCGGACCACGCGCTGAAGCTGGACCGGGTGCCGAAGTCCGCGATCGTCCTGGGCGGCGGCGTCATCGGCGTCGAGTTCGCCTCGGCGTGGACGTCCTTCGGGACCGAGGTCACCATCGTCGAGGGCCTGAAGCACCTGGTCCCGGTCGAGGACGAGAACAGCTCGAAGCTGCTGGAGCGCGCGTTCCGCAAGCGCGGCATCAAGTTCAACCTCGGCACCTTCTTCGACAAGGCCGAGTACACCCAGGACGGCGTGCGGGTCACCCTCGCCGACGGCAAGACCTTCGAGGCCGAGGTGCTGCTGGTCGCGATCGGCCGCGGCCCCGTCTCGCAGGGCCTGGGCTACGAGGAGGCCGGGGTCGCGATGGACCGCGGCTACGTCCTGGTCGACGAGTACATGCAGACCAACGTCCCGACGGTCTCCGCCGTGGGCGACCTGGTCCCGACCCTCCAGCTGGCCCACGTCGGCTTCGCCGAGGGCATCCTGGTCGCCGAGCGCCTGGCCGGCCTCAAGACCGTGCCGATCGACTACGACGGTGTCCCGAAGGTGACGTACTGCCACCCCGAGGTCGCCTCCGTCGGCATCACCGAGGCCAAGGCCAAGGAGATCTACGGCGCGGACAAGGTCGTGGCCCTCAAGTACAACCTCGCGGGCAACGGCAAGAGCAAGATCCTCAAGACCGCCGGCGAGATCAAGCTGGTCCAGGTCAAGGACGGTGCCGTGGTCGGCGTCCACATGGTCGGTGACCGTATGGGCGAGCAGGTGGGCGAAGCCCAGCTGATCTACAACTGGGAGGCGCTGCCGGCCGAGGTCGCGCAGCTCATCCACGCCCACCCGACCCAGAACGAGGCGATGGGCGAGGCCCACCTGGCCCTCGCCGGCAAGCCGCTTCACTCCCACGACTGATCCAGTCCCGGGCGACGACCGACCACTTCCGCATTTTCGTAAGGAGCAACTGAAACCATGTCGGTTTCCGTAACCCTTCCGGCGCTCGGCGAGAGCGTCACCGAGGGCACTGTCACCCGCTGGCTGAAGGCCGAGGGCGAGCGCGTCGAGGCCGACGAGCCGCTGCTCGAGGTCTCGACCGACAAGGTCGACACCGAGATCCCCGCCCCCGCCTCCGGCGTCCTGACCTCCATCAAGGTCGCCGAGGACGAGACCGTCGAGGTCGGCGCCGAGCTGGCGGTCATCGACGACGGTTCGGGCGCGCCCGCCGCCCAGGAGGCTCCGGCCGCCGAGCCGGCGGCCGTCCCGGCCCCGGCCGCCGAGGAGGCGCCCGCCGCCCCGTCGACCGAGACCGAGGCCCCGGCGCCGTCGGCCGAGGAGACCACCGGTGCCTCCTCCGCCGCCGGCACCGACGTCACCCTGCCGGCGCTCGGTGAGAGCGTCACCGAGGGCACCGTCACCCGCTGGCTGAAGGAGGTCGGCGAGGAGGTCGCGGAGGACGAGCCGCTGCTCGAGGTCTCCACGGACAAGGTCGACACCGAGATCCCCGCACCGGTCGCCGGTGTGCTGCTGGAGATCGTGGTCGGCGAGGACGAGACCGCCGAGGTCGGCGCCAAGCTGGCCGTCATCGGTGCTCCGGGTGCCGCCCCGGCGGCTGCTCCGGCCCAGGCCGCTCCGGCTCCCGCCGCTGCTCCGGCTCCGGCCGCGGCTCCGGCTCCCGCCGCTGCTCCGGCTCCCGCCGCTGCTCCGGCTCCGGCGGCCGCTCCCGCCGCCCCGGCCCCCGCGCCTGCTGCTCAGGCCCCGGCCGCTCCGGCTCCGGCTCCGGCCGCCGCCCCGGCCCAGGCCCAGGCCCAGGCCCCGGCTCCGGCCGCGTCCGCCGGTGACGAGGGCGCGTACGTCACCCCGCTGGTCCGCAAGCTGGCCGCCGAGAACGGCGTCGACCTGGGCTCGGTCAAGGGCACCGGCGTCGGTGGCCGTATCCGCAAGCAGGACGTCGTCGCCGCCGCGGAGGCCGCCAAGGCCGCCGCCGCTCCGGCTCCGGCCGCCGCCGCTCCCGTCGCGGCCAAGGCCGCGCCGAAGCTGGAGGCGTCCCCGCTGCGCGGTCAGACGGTCAAGATGACCCGTATGCGCAAGGTCATCGGCGACAACATGATGAAGGCGCTGCACTCGCAGGCCCAGCTGACCACGGTCATCGAGGTCGACATCACCAAGCTGATGAAGCTGCGCAACCAGGCGAAGGCGTCCTTCGCCGCCCGTGAGGGCGTCAAGCTGTCCCCGATGCCGTTCTTCGTGAAGGCGGCGGCCCAGGCGCTGAAGGCCCACCCGGTCGTCAACGCCCGGATCAACGGGGACGAGGGCACCATCACGTACTTCGACTCGGAGAACATCGGCATCGCCGTGGACGCCGAGAAGGGTCTGATGACCCCGGTCATCAAGGGTGCGGGCGACCTGAACATCGCCGGTATCGCGAAGAAGACCGCCGAGCTGGCCGGCAAGGCCCGTGGTGGCGGCCTCACCCCGGACGACATGTCCGGCGCGACCTTCACCATCAGCAACACCGGTTCGCGCGGCGCGCTGTTCGACACCGTCATCGTGCCGCCGAACCAGGCGGCCATCCTCGGTATCGGCGCCACCGTCAAGCGTCCGGCGGTCATCGAGACCGCCGAGGGCACCGTCATCGGCGTCCGCGACATGACGTACCTCTCGCTCTCCTACGACCACCGCCTGGTGGACGGCGCGGACGCCGCCCGTTACCTGGCCACGGTCAAGGCGATCCTGGAGGCCGGCGAGTTCGAGGTCGAGCTGGGCCTCTGAGCCCCCGGGGCCACGGCTGAGCCCTCGGGGCCACGGCTAAGAGCCCTCGGGCTGTAACGAGCCTCACCAGCGGCGCCCCCGTCCGGAACACCTCCGGGCGGGGGCGCCGCCGTATTGTCTAGTCACCACCGGTCATTCCGGCAGCCGTGTCGGTGTATGTAGCACCGGTTTGCCCGAAGGAGCCCCTCATGACCCCGCCCGTCGTCCACTCGCTGCGCGAACAGATCCGCGAGCACATCGTGGACGGGATCGTCAGCGGGCGCTGGAAGCCGGGTGAGCGGATCGTGGAGCGCCGGATCGCGACCGAGCTGGAGGTCAGCCAGACGCCCGTCCGGGAGGCGTTGCGCGAGCTGGAGACGCTGCGGCTGATCGAGTCGGCCCCCAACAAGGGCGTCCGGGTGCGGAACCTGACCGCGGCCGATCTGGAGGAGAGCTACCCGGTGCGGGCCGGGCTGGAGCAGATCGCGGCGGAACTGGCCGCGCCCGCGCTCGCCGAGGACTGCTCGGCGCTGGCCCCGCACGTGGCGGCCCTGTACGAGGCGGACCGGCTGGCCGACGGCGAGGCGCAGGTGCGGCACACGGTCGGTTTCCACCGGGAGATGGTGCGGGCGGCGGGGAACGCCGTGCTGCTGCACACCTGGGAGGGGCTGGGCATCGAGGTGTTCACGGCCCTGTCGATCCGCTGGCTGGGTACGGTGCAGAAGTCGTACGCCGAGGAGCACGAGGCGCTGATCGAGGCGTTCCTGCGGCGGGACCCGCGGATAGCGGTACTGGTGAAGGAGCACGTCCTCGGGTGCGCTCCGCGCGCCTGAGGCGGAGCCGCGCGTCGCCCGGCGGGGTCGGCGCGCCTGCGCCCATCTGGGGTGCCGATCGCTCGTCCGTGCAGGTGAGCGCCCCTTTCCTCCCTTTGATCCCGTCACTCCGTGCCCCCTTTCGCGGCACCGCATGCCACTTTTCTTCATATCGAGAAGTTTTACCCTTCACCCTTTGATCGATCATCGATCGGCGCCTTACAGTTCAGTCGCGGGCCCACCGGCCCCATCGCCCTGTCCTGCCAGTCAGGGACTTCTCCACCCCCCTCCACTCCGGAAGGCGGCGATCATGACCGACCCCGTAGCAAAGCCGAGCGAGCTCGATCAGCTCCCGGACCGCGACCCCGAGGAGACCGCCGAATGGGCGGCCTCCCTGGATGCCGTCACCAAGGCCGCGGGCCCGCACCGCGCCGCGTACCTGATGCGGCGCTCGCTCCAGCACGCTGAGGGCGCCGGCATCGCGCTGCCCAAGCTGCTGGAGACCGATTACGTCAACACCATCCCCACCGCCGCGGAGCCCGCCTTCGACGGTGACCTGGAGATGGAGTCCCGTATCACCGCCTGGAACCGCTGGAACGCGGCGGCGATGGTCACCCGGGGCGCCCGCTTCGGCGTCGGCGGCCACATCGCCACCTTCGCCTCGGCGGCCTGGCTGTACGAGACCGGCTTCAACCACTTCTTCCGCGGCAAGGAGGGGGACGGCTCCGGCGACCAGATCTACGTCCAGGGCCACGCCTCGCCAGGTATCTACGCCCGCGCCTTCCTCGACGGGCGGCTCAGCGAGCAGCAGCTCGACAACTTCCGCCAGGAGTCGGGCGGTGACGGCCTGCCGTCCTACCCGCACCCGCGGCGGCTGCCCTGGCTGTGGGAGTTCCCCACGGTGTCGATGGGCCTCGGCCCGCTCTCTGCGATCTACCAGGCGCGCTTCAACCGCTATCTGGCCAACCGCAACATCAAGGACACGTCGAACTCGCACGTCTGGGCCTTCCTGGGCGACGGCGAGATGGACGAGCCCGAGTCGACCGCGGCCCTCGCCCTCGCGGCCCGTGAGCAGCTCGACAACCTGACCTTCGTCATCAACTGCAACCTGCAGCGCCTCGACGGCCCGGTCCGCGCGAACTTCCGTGTGGTCCAGGAGCTGGAGGGCGCCTTCCGCGGGGCCGGCTGGAACGTCGTCAAGACGCTCTGGGGCAGTGCCTGGGACGAGCTGTTCCAGCTCGACACCACGGGTGCGCTGGTCCGCCGCCTGCGGGAGGTCCCGGACGCGCAGTTCCAGACGTACGCGACCCGTGACGTGGCCTACATCCGCGAGCACTTCTTCGGCGCCGAGCCCGCGCTCGCCGAGCTGGCGAAGCTGCTGAGCGACGCGAAGATCGCCGAGTGCTTCTACTCCTCGCGCGGTGGCCACGAGGCCCGCAAGGTGTACGCGGCCTACCGCGCCGCCCTGGCACACAAGGGCGCGCCGACCGTGATCCTGGCGCAGACGGTGAAGGGCTACACGCTCGGCAAGGGCTTCGAGTCCAAGAACGCCAACCACCAGATGAAGAAGCTGTCGATCGACGAGTTCAAGGGCATGCGCGAGCTGCTCGGCCTCCCGATCCCGGACAGTGCCTTCGAGAGCGGGCTGGTGCCTTACGGCCACCCGGGCGCCGACTCCCCCGAGGTCCGCTACCTCCAGGAGCGCCGCGCGGCCCTCGGTGGTCCGGCCCCCGCCCGCCGGGTGCACGCCCTCGCCCTGCCGGAGCCGGAGGAGCGTGCCTTCAAGGCCCTGTACAAGGGTTCCGGCAAGCAGGAGATGGCCACCACCATGGCGTTCGTCCGCCTGGTGAAGGACCTGATGCGGGACAAGGAGACCGGCAGGCGCTGGGTGCCGATCGTCCCGGACGAGGCCCGTACCTTCGGTATGGAGTCCCTGTTCCCGTCGGCCGGCATCTACTCGCCGCTGGGCCAGACGTACGAGCCGGTCGACCGCGACCAGCTGATGTACTACAAGGAGGCCAAGGACGGCCAGATCCTCAACGAGGGGATCACCGAGGCCGGCGCCATGGCCGACTTCATCGCCGCCGCCACGTCGTACGCGACGCACGGCGAGACGATGATCCCGTTCTACATCTTCTACTCGATGTTCGGCTGGCAGCGGACCGGCGACCAGATGTGGCAGCTCGCCGACCAGCTCGGCAAGGGCTTCATCGTCGGTGCCACCGCGGGCCGTACGACGCTGACGGGTGAGGGCCTCCAGCACGCGGACGGCCATTCGCACCTGATCGCGTCGACCAACCCGGCGTCGCTCAACTACGACCCGGCGTTCGCGTACGAGATCGCGGTGATCGTCAAGGACGGTCTGCGGCGGATGTACGGCCCCGAGGCCGAGGACGTCTTCTACTACCTGACGGTCTACAACGAGCCGAAGCCGCAGCCCGCGATGCCGGAGGGCGTCGAGGAGGGCATCGTCAAGGGCCTGTACCGCTTCAAGGAGGGTGTGCCCGCCGCCGCGGACGCGCCGCGTCTCCAGCTGCTGGCCTCGGGCACGGCGATCCACTGGGTCCTCCAGGCCCAGGAGCTGCTGGCCGCCGACTGGGGTGTCACGGCCGACGTGTGGTCCGCCACCTCGTGGGGCGAGCTGCGCCGGGACGCGCTGGAGTGCGACGAGGCCCTGCTCCGCGGCGAGCAGCGGGTTCCGTACGTGACGCAGGCGCTGTCCGGCGCACCGGGCCCGGTCCTCGCGGTGAGCGACTGGATGCGCGCGGTCCCGGACCAGATCAGCCAGTGGGTGGAGCAGGACTGGTCCTCGCTCGGCACGGACGGCTTCGGCCTCTCCGACACCCGCGAGGGCGCCCGCAGGCACTTCGGCGTCGACGCGCAGTCGGTCGCGGTCGCGGCGCTGGCACAGCTGGCGCGCCGGGGCGAGATCCCCGCCTCGAAGGTCAAGGAGGCCCGCGAGAAGTACGGGCTCTGATCCCGGGTCCGCGGGTCCGCGGGAACAACGAGGCGGTGCGGTGGCCGGGCGTGTCCGGCCACCGCACCGCCCTCGCGTTTCCGGCCCCGCACAATGGGCGCATGCGCGCTGCCCGGCTCATCAAGATGGTCCTGCTCCTCCAGTCGCGGTCCGTGATGTCCGCCGCCGAGCTGGCGGAGGAGCTGGAGGTGTCGGAGCGCACGGTGACGCGGGACGCGCAGGCGCTGTCGGAGGCGGGTGTCCCGGTGTACGCGGACCGGGGCCGGACCGGCGGCTACCGGCTGGTCGGCGGCTACCGGACCCGGCTCACCGGGCTGGCCCGGGACGAGGCCGAGGCGCTGTTCCTGTCCGGGCTGCCGTCCGCGCTGCGGGAGATGGGACTGGACGACGCGGCGTCGGCGGCCCGTCTGAAGGTGGCGGCCGCCCTGCTGCCCTCCCTCCGGGACGCTCCCCGGTCCGCGGCGCGCCGCTTCCATCTGGACGCGCCGGGCTGGTTCCACGAGCCGGTCACCCCCGGGCTGCTGCCCGCGGTCGCGCAGGCCGTGTGGGACGACCGGCTCCTCCGCGCCCGCTACCGCCGGGCGGCGGGCGCGGAGGAGACCGAGCGGGAGCTGGCCCCGTACGGCCTCGTGCTGAAGGCCGGTGTCTGGTACCTGTGCGCCCGCGCCGGGGACGCGGACGTCCGGGTGTACCGGATCGACCGGTTCACGGCGGTCGCGGTGTCGGAGACCCGGTTCGAGCGGGATCTCGACTTCGACCTGCCGGGCTTCTGGGCAAAGCGGGCGGCGGAGTTCGCCCGGTCGATCCTGCGTGCCGAGGTGACCGTACGGCTGTCCGGCGCGGGGCTGGCGCGGTTGCCGCACGTCGTGGACCCGGCCGCCGTCGAGGAGGCGCTGGCGGGGGCGGCCGGGCCGGACGCGGACGGGCTGCACACGCTGACCCTGGCGGTGGAGTCGGAGGAGGTCGCCTACGACCAGCTGCTGCGCCTGGGGCCGGAGTTGGAGGTGCTGGCGCCCTCCGCGCTGCGGGCGCGCTTCGGCCGGGCCGCCGCACGCCTGTACGCCATGTACCGCTGAGGGCCGTCCGCCGCCCCCGGGCGTGCGGCACCCGGCGCAAGGGCGGATGCTGGAGCGGTGATGGACGAGACGGAGTTCTGGGAGATCATCGACAGCACCCGTGAGGCCGCCGGGGGCGACCCCGACGAACACGCCGATGTGCTCGTCGAACGGCTGGTGCAGCTCGATCCCGACTCCGTGCTGGATTTCGCACGGCACTTCGAGGCCCGCTACAACCGCGCCCACCGCTGGGATCTGTGGGGCGCCGCCGCCGTGCTGCTGGGTGAGGCGGACGCCGAGGCGTTCGAGTCCTTCCGGTGCTGGCTGATCGGGCAGGGCCGGGAGGTGTTCGAGGGGGCGGTGCAGGACGCGGACTCCCTCGCCGGCCTCCTGGAGGACTTCGACCCGGAGTTCGACGGTGACGGCGAGGAGCTCGGCTATGCCGCGGACGAGGCGTACGAGCAGCTGACCGGTGTGGCCGCACCCGATCCGGGGGTGCCGCCCGAGCCGGCGGAGCCCCTGGGCACCCCGCTCGACCCGGGCGACGAGGCGGCGCTGGCGGAACGGTTCCCCCTGCTCCGGGACCGCTTCGGCGTGTTCTGAGAGGCCGCGTCGACAACGCTGCGGGTCAATACACCTTAAGGCTGTCCCGTAATCCGTGGTGGAGCAGCGTGCGGCGTCAGACGCGGTACATCGCAAGGCGGAGGGGCGTTCGCATACGTATGGGGGTGCCCCCGGGCGAAGCCACCGGGGGAGTATGCGGACGTTCCGACAACGCCGCGAGGTGCCGTGGCTGTCGTCGCGCGCCCGCCAGGGATTACGGGACAGCCTTTAGGTGAGCGAGCGGCCCATCAGTACGTCGTCGACGTAGCGGCCGTGCAGGAAGAACTCTCCCGGGAGCACGCCTTCGACGGCGAAGCCCTCCGAGGCGTAGAGCGCCCGTGCGGGCGTGTTGTGCCCGAGGACGCGCAGGGTGATCCGTACGGCCCCCTGCCGCCGGGCCTCGGCGAACGCCGCCCGGAGCAGTGACCGCGCCACTCCGCGGCCCCGCGCCTGTTCGGCCACGGCGAGGCCCTGTATCTGCCGCACATGGGAGTTGCAGGCGAGCGGGGTGGGGCGGCCGAGGTGGATGTAGCCGGTGAGGTGCCGCTCTCCGTCCTCCGTGTCCGCCTCGGCGACGAGGAAGTCGGCGGGGGTGTGCCGTTCGTCGAAGAACGGCGCGTAGGGCGGCTGCGGTTCCGGCTGCACGGCGTGCAGCGTGGACCAGGTGGCCCGGTCGAGTACGCCGAGCGCCGGCCCGTCCGCGAGCACGGCGGGACGGACGGGGTACGGGGAGAGGGACTGCGGAGCGTTCGCCATGGGGATCATGGTTTCACGCGCCCCCGCGGGGGTCTTCCCCCTTTCCGTTCCGTCACGCCGCCTCCGTCCGCCGCGCCACATGGGGCAGGATGGGCCCATGCCGCACTCCCGAATCGCCGTCAGCGGATCGACCGGACTCATCGGAGCGGCGCTCGTGCGCTCGCTGCGGGCCGACGGGCACGAGGTGGTGCGCCTGGTGCGCCGCCCCGCCGCCACCGGTGACGAGGTGGAGTGGGATCCCCGGCGCCAGTACGTCGACGCGGCGGGCCTGGTGGGCTGCGACGCGGTCGTCCATCTCGCCGGGGCCGGGGTCGGCGACCACCGGTGGACCGAGGCGTACAAGCGGGAGATCCGGGACAGCCGGGTGCTGGGCACGGCGGCGATCGCCGAGGCCGTCGCCTCGCTCGACACCCCGCCCCGGGTGCTGCTGGCCGGCTCCGCCATCGGTTTCTACGGCGACACCGGGGACCGCGCGGTCGACGAGAGCGCGCCGCCCGGCGACGGGTTCCTGCCGTCGGTGTGCGTGGAGTGGGAGGAGGCCACGGCAGCCGCCGAGGAGGCCGGTGTCCGTACGGTGCACGCGCGGACGGGTCTGGTCGTCGCCCGGCGGGGCGGGGCCTGGGGACGCCTCTTCCCCCTCTTCAAGGCGGGGCTGGGCGGCCGGCTCGGCGACGGCCGGCAGTACTGGAGCTTCATCGCCCTGCACGACCACATCGCGGCGATGCGGCACATCCTGGACACCGGGTCGCTGTCCGGCCCGGTCAACCTGACCGCGCCCGCCCCGGTCACCAACGGCCAGGTGACGGCCGCGATGGGGCGGGTGCTGCGCCGGCCGACGCTCTTCACCGTGCCCGCGCCGGCCCTGCGGATCGCGCTCGGCGACTTCGCCGAGGACGTCCTGGGCAGTCAGCGGGTGGTCCCCGCGCGGCTGCTCGACTCGGGCTTCACCTTCGCCTTCCCGGGGATCGACTCCGCCATCCGGGCCGCCCTGCGCTGAACGGCGCGGCCGGACGGCTCCGGCCGGGTCCGCCGCCCGTCCTGCCCGCCCGCGCTCCCCGGCCGGGCCCGCCGGCCGTACTGCCCGCCCGCGCTCTCCGTGCGTACTCCCGGCCGCGTGTGCTCCGCCCGTGCTCCCCGTCCGCGCTCTTCGGCCGTCCTGCGTCCGGGTGGCACAGCCACGCACCGGTACTCCCGTCCGACGAACGACTGTGCGACCCCGTGCACCGGTGCCCGGGTCGCGCGCGACTGCTCCCCGAGCGGCACGCGACTTAGCCTCAAGCGCGAACTCCGGTATTCCGGGGGCCTGGTGGGGGCAGGAGCCCCCCAGCAGTCGTACCGACTCGGGGAGGGCACGTGCTCACCGCAGATACGGCACACCACGCGGACGTGGTGGTCATCGGGGCCGGAATCGCCGGTCTGACAGCCGCTCACCAGCTGATAAGCGCAGGGGTGGACACCTGCGTCCTGGAGGCCGCCCCCCGCGTCGGCGGGCGGATGGCCACCGACGAGACCGACGGTTTCCGGCTCGACCGCACCGGTCCGCTGCTCAGCTCCTCCTACCCGGAGCTGCGCACCGCGCCGGGGCTCGGCTCCCTGGCGCTCCGGGAGTTCGCCCCCGGGGTGCTCGTGCACAGCCAGGGCCGCCGCTACCGTTCCGGCGACGTACGGAGCGCAAGGGGCGCACTGCGGGCGGCACGCTCCCGGTCGGGCGCCCCCCGGGCCCCGCTGGGCGGCGCCATCGAGCAGGCCAGGCTGGGCGCCTGGCTGAGCCGGCTCGCCACCACACCGGCGTCCCGGATCCTGGCCCGGCCCGACCTGCCCGCGCTCGACGCCCTGTCGGCACGCGGCCTCCCGCCCCGCACGGTCGACGGGTTCCTGCGTCCGCTGCTCGCGGCGCTGCTCAGCGATCCCGTGCTCGCCACCTCCAGCCGCTGCGCCGATCTCGTCCTGCGCAGCTACGCGCGCGGCGGACTGTGCGTGCCCGAGGGCGGGGCCTCGGCCCTGCCCGAGCTGCTGGCCGCCGCACTGCCGGCGGGAACGGTACGGACCGGGGTGCACGTCACGGGCGCGGACATCACCTCCGTACGCACCAAGGAGCACGGGGAACTGAGCTGCCGTTCCCTGCTGCTGGCCACGGGGGCGGGCGCCGCCGCCGAGCTGCTCCCGGGGCTGCGCACACCGGACTTCCACCCGGTGACGG
This sequence comes from Streptomyces nitrosporeus, assembly GCF_008704555.1. NCBI lineage: Bacteria > Bacillati > Actinomycetota > Actinomycetes > Kitasatosporales > Streptomycetaceae > Streptomyces > Streptomyces nitrosporeus. The sequence continues at coordinate 5,677,210 of NZ_CP023702.1, read as the reverse complement.
TGCTGCACCACACCGCCCCCGCTCCCCCGCCGACGGGTGCCCGGCTGCTGCTGGACGCGGACCGGTCGGGGCCGGTCTCGCACACGGCGGTGATGAGCGCGGTCGACCCGTCCCGCGCGCCCCTGGGCCGGACCCTGATCACCTCGACGGTGCTCGGTCCCCCGCCGCCCGACCTGGACCGCACGGTCCGGTCCCACCTCGCCACGCTGTACGGCACCCCCACGCACGACTGGGAGCTCCTGGCGGCCACCCACGACCCGGAGGCGGCCCCCGCGATGGCACCGCCGCACGACCTGCGCCGGCCGGTCCGGGTGCTCGCCGGGCTGTACGTGTGCGGCGACCACCGGGACACCAGCACCGTGCAGGGCGCCCTGCACTCGGGCCGGCGGGCGGCCGCGGCGATCCTGGCGGACCTGGGCGTACGGCGGAACCCGGCGGACGGGACGGCGCTGCCCGCCGCGGCGTGAGCGGGAAGGGCCGGGGCCGACGGCGCGCGGGGAGGGCACCGGGGCCCGGCGGGTCCCAGGCCCCCGGGGTCAGCCCAGGGACGCCACCCGGTCGCGGTAGCCGCGCACGGCGACCGCGTCCCGGTAGGGCTCCAGGCGCCGCTCGAAGTCGCGTACGTACTCCGCCGCCCGCACCGAGCGCATCTCCGCCGCCTGCTGGGCGGCCTCGGCCCCCAGCAGGCAGGCCTGGTCGAGCTCGCCCAGCCCCAGCCGCGCGGTGGCCAGCACCACCCGGCAGAACAGCCTGCTCCGGGCGTACGCCGGGGCGCGCAGCTGGAGCGACCGCTCCGCGTGCTGTGCCGCCGCCCGGTACTGCTGGAGGTCGCGGTGGCAGTGGCCGAACTCGTCGGCGAGCTGCGCCTCGTCGAAGTGGCGGGCCCAGGAGGGCGCCTCGTCACCGGTGCGAGTGCTCTGCAGGGCCCGTTCGGCGCGTACGAGGGCGGCGACGCACGCCCGGGTCTCGCCGAGGACGCCGTGCCCCCGGGCCTCGACCGCGTGCAGCAGGGCGAGCACGACGGGCGGGGCCGCCGAGCCGATGCCCTGCTGGGCGACCCGGGCGAGCTGGACCGCTTCCCTGCCGTGCCCGAGGTAGACCGCCTGCCGGCTCATCGTGACCAGCACGAAGGCCCCGTACGCCCGGTCGCCCGCCGCCTGCGCGAGGCGCAGCGCCTGGACGAAGTACCGCTGGGCGAGTCCGTGCGCGCCGATGTCGTACGACGTCCAGCCGGCCAGCCTGGTCAGGTCCGCGGCGGCGGAGAACAGCCGCCGTCCGACGGCCTCGGTGTACGTCCCGCGGAGCATCGGCTCGGTCTCGTGTTCCAGGTACCTGACGAGGGCCTGGCGGGCGTGGCCGCCGCCGTAGGCGTTGTCCAGGGCCCGGAAGAGGTCGCCGACCGAGTGGAGCGCGGCGATGTCGCCGTTGCCGACCCGCTGGCCGGGGCCGCGCTCCGTGCCCCGCTGGCGGGGGACGGCCGGGTGGGACGTGGCGGAGGGGCCCGGTGGCCGGGCGGGGGCGGGGCCCCTGGGCACGGGCCTGCCGCTGTGCGCCGCGGCCCCGTGCGGGCCGGGACCGTGCGGGCCGGGCCCCTGCGGGGGGCCGAAGGCGTGGCCGCCGGGGGTCTGGGGGGCGTCGGGCCGGCGGGCCGCGGGGAACGTGCCCGGCGCGCCCGCGGGGCGCGGGCCGCTCGCCGCGCGGGCACCGCTGCGGGGTTCGGCCGGGCGGTCGGCCGGCGGGACCGCGCCACCGGTCCCGGGTCCCGTCCCCTCGCCGCGGCCGACCCATTCGTCGGGCCGCCCGATCAGCCAGTCGCGGCTGGGGACGACCAGCCCGGCGGGGGTGAAGGCGATCTTGCGCAGTTCCGTCTGGCTGCCGGAGTCCTTCCGCCACAGACCGCTGACGATGTCCACGGCCTCGGCCGGGGTGGCGGCGAACTCCAGTCCCGCGTAGACGGGCGCGCACGCGTCCAGGCCGAGATCCTGTGCGGAGAGTCTGCGCCCGAGCCGCCGGGTGAACACCTCGGCGATCAGCGCGGGGGTGGTGCCACGCGGCTGCTGGCCCCGCAGCCAACGGGTCACCGAGGTTTTGTCGTACCGCAGATCGAGGCCGTGTTCGAGGCCCAGCTGATCAACCCGGCGGGCGAGGCCCGCATGGGAGAATCCGGCTTCCGCGATGAGCGCAGCGAGCCGCCGGTTGGGGGTGCGCTGCGGAGGTCGTTCCGACATCAGCTGTACGGTCTCCTGCCTTCGGGGCCGGCCCGGCGGCCCTACGGGAACGGCGCGAATGTAGCTCTCCCACCAGCGATGCAACCGACCTTCGCTTCACATTCATCCGATCGTGTGAGGATTGCGAAGTTCGCTGACAGCGGGTCCCCGGGACCGGGAACCGGCCCCGGGCCGGCCTTCGCCCGGTGAACCTGCCGGTCCCGCGGCGGGGCCCCGGTCGTACAGTGGCCCGGGGCGCACATCAGTGCACGGTGACGCGGTCCCGGGGACACCCCTCCCGGCGCCGCACGTAGGGAGGCACCCGAAGTGAGCGAGCTGCGGTTCGTCCGAGTGGGATTCGGCGAACAGGCCGTCGACTACCAGAAGGCCTGGGACATGCAGCGGGAGGTGCACGCCGCCCGCTTCGAGGACACCGTCCCGGACACCTGTCTGCTCCTGGAGCACCCGCCCGTCTACACCGCGGGGCGGCGTACCGCCGACAGCGAGCGTCCGCTGGACGGCACCCCGGTCATCGACGTGGACCGCGGCGGGAAGATCACCTGGCACGGTCCCGGACAGCTCGTGGGCTATCCGATCCAGAAGCTGCCGCGCCCGGTCGACGTGGTCGCCCATGTGCGCCGTCTGGAGGAGGCGCTGATCCGCGCCTCGGCGGAGTTCGGTGTGGAGACCTCCCGGGTCGAGGGGCGCAGTGGTGTCTGGGTGCTGGGCGACCCGGTCGGGGAACGGCCGTCGTCCGGCGGGCTCTCGCTCGACTTCGACCCCCGTCTGCACGACGAGGAGTTCGACGCACGTCTGAACGGCCCCGAGTACGCGCCGTCCAACGCGGGCCAGCGCCGTGAGGACCGCAAGCTGGCGGCGATCGGCATCCGGGTCGCCAAGGGCGTGACGATGCACGGCTTCTCCTTCAACGTGAACCCGGACAACACCTGGTTCGACCGGATCGTGCCGTGCGGCATCCGGGACGCGGGCGTCACCTCGCTCGCCTACGAGCTGGGCCGCGACATCACGATCGCGGACGTCCTTCCGGTCGTGGAGAAGCACCTGCGGGAGGTCCTGGAGGGCGCGGAACTCGCGCCCCGCGCCGTGGAGGGCGGCCGGGCCGCCCCGGCCCCCGCCTGAACGGCCCCGGGGCCGGACCGCCCGAAACCGCCCGGCCCCGGGAATACGGCCTGTCGGCCACAGGTTGGGCGGACGTAAGACCGTTCTAACGACGGGCGTACCCTGGTGTTCACCGAAGATTCCAATGCCGAAGTAACCAGTGCAGTGAAAGCAAAGGGGAGTGCCGGAGTGTCCGCTGTCGCACCCGACGGGCGCAAGATGCTGCGCCTGGAGGTCCGGAACAGCCAGACCCCCATCGAGCGCAAGCCCGAGTGGATCAAGACCCGGGCGAAGATGGGCCCCGAGTACAACCAGTTGCAGAAACTCGTGAAGAGCGAGGGTCTGCACACCGTGTGCCAGGAGGCCGGCTGCCCCAACATCTTCGAGTGCTGGGAGGACCGGGAGGCCACCTTCCTCATCGGCGGCGACCAGTGCACCCGGCGCTGCGACTTCTGCCAGATCGACACGGGCAAGCCGCAGGCGCTGGACCGGGACGAGCCCCGTCGCGTCGGCGAGTCCGTCGTCACGATGGACCTGAACTACGCCACCATCACCGGCGTCGCCCGTGACGACCTGGAGGACGGCGGGGCCTGGCTGTACGCGGAGACGGTCCGCCGGATCCACGCGCTGACGGCCGGCCGGGCGGACGGCGCGACCAAGGTCGAGCTGCTGATCCCGGACTTCAACGCGGTCCCCGAGCAGCTCGCCGAGGTCTTCTCCTCCCGCCCCGAGGTGCTCGCGCACAACGTCGAGACGGTGCCCCGCATCTTCAAGCGGATCCGCCCCGGTTTCCGGTACGAGCGCTCCCTCGAGGTCATCACCCGCGCCCGCGAGGCCGGCCTGGTGACGAAGTCCAACCTGATCCTCGGCATGGGCGAGACCCGTGAAGAGGTCAGCGAGGCGCTCAAGGACCTGTACGACGCCGGGTGCGAGCTGATCACCATCACGCAGTACCTGCGGCCCACGCCGCGGCACCACCCCGTCGAACGCTGGGTGAAGCCGCACGAGTTCGTGGAGCTGAAGGACGAGGCCGACGCGATCGGCTACTCCGGTGTGATGTCGGGGCCGCTGGTGCGTTCCTCGTACCGCGCGGGCCGTCTCTTCCAGCAGGCCATGGACCGGCGCGCCGAGACCGCCGAGGCGTCCCCGGCGGCCGCCGGGGCTGTGTGAATTCGCGCACAAGGATTTACCGAGAAGTAAGCACCGCACCGGAGCGGCCCGTACGCACCCCCGCAGGCCAGGGGGCCCGTATGGGCCGCTTCGGCGTGCAAGGCCCTGGAATCAGGGGTTCATTGGTGTTTGACCGACCGGTCATGCACTGGTAACACCGAGCAGTGACCCTAGGTACACGGATGGCAGCGGCTCCCGTGGGCCGCCGCCGTCACTGCTTCCCGCCACCCCGTGCGCGCCCGGTGCGCGCGCCGCCGCCCCGAGGGGAAACAACCGTCATGCATGCCGCACCGGTCCGGGCCAACGCGCTGCCGGCCGTCACCACCGCCCTGCGTGCCGTCGAGTCGCTGCTGATGGGCAGCGGCCAGCGCACCGCCCGCCGCAACGCCTGGAACGCCGTCCTGGAGGACCGCCGCCGGGCCAGGGACCGGGTCGAGGCCGAGCACGTGCTGAGCGCCGTGGCCGACCGGCGTTCCTAGGCCGCCGGGTCGCCACGTAAACTTCGGTACATGGCGAGGAAGGCAAAATCTGAAGGCGCGGACAGCGCCGAGAACGCAGGGCGGCTCAAGCAGATCGCCCTGACCTACAAGATGACCAGGCGGAGCGACCCCAAGGTGGGTCTTGTCGTCGCGGGTGTGGGAATCGTCACCTTCGGTGTCTTCCTCGCGATCGGTTTCCTGATCGGTCACCCCATCTACGCGGGCATCCTGGGCTTCGTGCTGGCCTTCCTCGCGATGGCCATCATCTTCGGCCGGCGTGCCGAGCGTGCCGCCTTCGGGCAGATGGAGGGGCAGCCGGGCGCCGCGGCGGCCGTGCTGGACCGGGTGGGCCGCGGCTGGACCACCACTCCGGCGGTCGCGATGAACCGCAGCCAGGACGTCATCCACCGTGCGGTCGGCAAGGCGGGCATCGTGCTGGTGGCGGAGGGCAACCCGAACCGGGTGAAGAGCCTGCTGGCCGCGGAGAAGAAGCGGATGGCGCGCATCGTGGTGGACGTGCCGGTGCACGACATCATCGTCGGCGACGGCGAGGGGCAGGTGCCGCTGAAGAAGGTGCGCACCACCATGCTGAAGCTCCCGCGGGTCCTGACCGGCCCGCAGGTCACCTCGGCCAACGACCGGCTGCGGGCGATGGGGGACCTGATGAGCAACATGCCGCTGCCGAAGGGGCCCATGCCGAAGGGCATGCGGATGCCGCGCGGCGGGAAGATGCGCTGACGGCACGGTACGGAGCATGAGGGCGGCCCCGGACGTACATCGTCCGGGGCCGCCCTCATGCTCCGTACCGCCGTACGGCGGGTACATGCGGTGCTCTGTGCCGGATCCCGATCAGATACGGACCTGGACGGAGCGCGAGAGGCGGTCGTGGAGGCCGCGGCTGTCGCGGTCCCAGACCAGCGCCGGGATGACCAGCAGGAGCAGGACCGTACGCAGGAGGACCCGGCCGATGCCGAGCCGGCCGCCGTTCTCCGCGATGACCCTCAGGCCGCAGAGGCGCTTGCCGGGGGTGGAGCCGACCGCCGTGACGGTGAGCAGGCTGAGCACGAGGAAGATGCCGAGTGCCCAGTTCCCGGCCGCCTGCTGGTCACCACGAGCGAGCAGCCCGTATGCGATCAGCATGCAGCCGGCCCAGTCGATGAAGAGGGCGCCGAAACGCCGCCCGAGGGGCGCCACCGAGCCCGGGCCCTCCTGCGGCAGGCCGAGGCGCTGCCCCCGGTAACCGAAGTCGGCGCCCATCTCCTCTGCGGCCGCGCGGGGGCCGGAGAGCCACGATCCGATTGCTTGCCTGTTGTCCACCCGTCCACGGTACTGCGCCCCTGTTTGCCCCCGGCCCGGCGGGGCACGGGAACGTCGCTGAGTGCCCGCTCACAACCGGGCTGGTTAACTTGGGCGAAACAAATGGGTCATGCTGGAGAAATCCTGCCTGCCTATGGTCGGGGCCAGCGTGTGCCACCGCACTGGCCGCACAACGAGCTGCAACCCCGCCCGTTCCCGGGTCGGGAGTAGGAGGAGTTGGATGTTCCAGAACGCCGACGAAGTCCAGAAGTACATCGCCGACAACGACGTCAAGTTCGTCGACGTCCGGTTCTGCGACCTGCCGGGTGTGATGCAGCACTTCACGATCCCCGCGGCGACCTTCGACCCGGCCGAGGAACTGGCTTTCGACGGCTCGTCGATCCGCGGCTTCCAGGCCATCCACGAGTCGGACATGGCCCTGCGCGCCGACCTGTCGACGGCCCGGGTGGACCCCTTCCGCCGCGACAAGACCGTGAACATCAACTTCTTCATCCACGACCCGATCACCGGTGAGCAGTACAGCCGCGACCCGCGGAACGTGGCCAAGAAGGCCGAGGCGTACCTGACCTCGACCGGCATCGCCGACACCGCCTTCTTCGGCCCCGAGGCCGAGTTCTACGTCTTCGACAACGTCCGCTTCCAGACGTCGGCGAACGAGAGCTTCTACCACATCGACTCCGAGGCCGGCGCCTGGAACACCGGTGCCCTCGAGAACAACCGCGGGTACAAGGTCCGCTACAAGGGCGGCTACTTCCCGACCCCGCCGGTCGACCACTTCGCCGACCTGCGCGCCGAGATCTCCATGGAGCTGGACAAGAACGGCCTCCAGGTCGAGCGCCAGCACCACGAGGTCGGCACCGCCGGCCAGGCGGAGATCAACTACAAGTTCAACACGCTGCTCGCCGCGGCCGACGACCTGATGCTCTTCAAGTACATCGTGAAGAACGTCGCCTGGCGCAACGGCAAGACCGCGACCTTCATGCCGAAGCCGATCTTCGGCGACAACGGCTCGGGCATGCACGTCCACCAGTCGCTGTGGTCCGGCGGCTCCCCGCTCTTCTACGACGAGCAGGGTTACGCGGGCCTCTCGGACATGGCGCGCTACTACATCGGCGGCATCCTGAAGCACGCCCCGTCGCTGCTGGCCTTCACCAACCCGACGGTGAACTCCTACCACCGCCTGGTCCCGGGCTTCGAGGCCCCGGTCAACATGGTGTACTCGCAGCGCAACCGCTCGGCCGCGATGCGCATCCCGATCACGGGCTCCAACCCGAAGGCCAAGCGCGTCGAGTTCCGCGCCCCGGACCCGTCCTCCAACCCGTACCTGGCGTTCTCGGCGCTGCTGATGGCCGGCCTGGACGGTGTGAAGAACAAGATCGAGCCGCCGGAGCCGATCGACAAGGACCTCTACGAGCTGGCTCCCGAGGAGCACGCGAGCGTCCAGCAGGTCCCGACCTCGCTCCCGGCCGTCCTCGACGCCCTGGAGGAGGACAACGAGTACCTCCAGGCCGGTGGCGTCTTCACGCCGGACCTGATCGAGACGTGGATCGACTACAAGCGCACCCACGAGATCGCCCCGATCCAGCTGCGCCCGCACCCGCACGAGTTCGAGCTGTACTTCGACCTGTAGAAGACGGGGCCGGTCCCGGCCCGTCGCAGGTACGGCACGAGGGCCGTCCTCTCCGCGAAGGAGAGGGCGGCCCTTTCCGCGTCCGGCGCCCGTGGAAGGGGCGGCCGGGCGGGGGCGTCAGCCGCGCGGGGCGAGGGTTCCCGCGGCGGTGACGCCGCCGTCGACCAGGAGGTCGGTGCCGGAGATGAAGCCCGCGGCGGGGCCGAGCAGGAATTCGGCGGCTGCCGCGATGTCGGCGGGGGTGCCGGGGCGGCGGGCGTTGGAGGAGTCGATCATGGCCCGCATGTGTGCGCCACTCTCCCCCGCGAGTTCCCTCTGTCCCATCGGGGTCGAGATCACACCGGGGCTGATGGAGTTGACGCGGGCGCGCCGGGTGCCCCAGGTGGTGCTGGCGGCCCGGACGTGGAGCTGGTTGGCCTTCTTGGCGAAGCTGTAGGCGGCCCCGGGGTGCGGGAAGCTGTCCGCGGCGGTGAGCGGCAGCGACAGCAGCCGGTCCGCGGGGGTCGCGGTGAGGGCCTGGACCTGTTCGGGGGTGAAGGCGGGGTAGGCGTGGCCGGCCATGCTGGAGATGACGAGTCCCGCTCCGCCCTCGGCGACCACCTTGCCGAACTCCTCCAGCACCAGCGCGACTCCGAGCAGGTCGACGGCGAGGATCGCCGGTACCGGCGCCTGGACCGGGGAGAGGCCCGCGGTGTGCACGACGGTGCGGACCTCGCCCAGCGATGCCGCCTTCTCGGCCAGCGCGGTCACCGAGGCGTGGTCGGACACGTCGACGTGCTGCCGGGTGAGGGTGTAGCCCTCGCCTCCGAGCCGGGTGGCCGCGCTCTCCAGGAGTTCCGCGTCGAAGTCGGCGAGCAGCAGGTGGGAGGCGGGGTCGAGGCGGCGGGCGATGGCCTGTCCCATGCCCCCGACTCCGATGATCACTGCGATGTGCTGGGCCATGGTGCTCTCCTGGGCGGGTCGGTGCGGCCCCGGCGGGCCGGGGGTCTCCAAATTTAATTACGTTACGGTTCGTAATTTAATTCAGTCCGCCGGCTGAAGGGAAGCCCCTAAAATCCTCTGCATGAGCGAGACGACCCGGCGCGGCCGGCCCCGGAGCGCGGCCGCCGATCAGGCCATCCTGGAGGCCACCCGGTCCCTGCTCGGGAGTGGCGGCTACGCGGGCGTGTCCATGGAGGCGGTGGCCGCCGAGGCGGGGGTGGGCAAGCCGACCGTCTACCGGCGCTGGGCGTCCAAGGCGGCGCTGGTGGCCGACGCCGTTCTGACGAGCGAGGCGTTCGGCGCGTGGGAGCAGCCCGAGGAGCCGGCCGGCTCCGGCGACGTGGGCCACGACGTGAAGGCGTGGCTCCGCGCGCACGCGGAGAGGATGACCGCTCCCGGCCAGATCCCCCTGGTGCTGGCGCTGGCCGCCGCGGCGGCGGAGAGTCCCGGTGGTGCGGGGGAACCGCTCTACCGCAGGCTCACGGGCCCCCGGCACCGGGCTCTGGTCGCACGCCTGGAGGCGGGGGTCGCGGCCGGCCAGCTGCGGGCCGGCCGCGACCTCGACGCCGTGGCCGACGCGCTCATCGGCGCTCTGCTCTACCAGCTGCTCACCGGGAACGCCGCCGCGTCGGCCGCGCGGGCGGAGGATCTGGTGGAGACGGTGCTCGAAGGGTTCCGGCCGGCGCCTCTTGCGGAGACCGCCGGGCGGGGACGGGGCTGACGGGGCGGGAGTGCCCGGCGGGCGCGGACGGTCCGGCGGACGCCGGCTCCGGGCCGTTGCCGCTCGGTGTCAGCCTGTCGGCGGCGGTCGTCGCACTCGGCGCCGCCCGGGTGCGGGGGGAGCATGCCGCTCGCCGGGGCGCCGGCCGGTTACGGCGAGCCGGCGGGGCCGGAGCGGGCGCTCCGGGGCGGGCACGGCCGTGCCCCGGGAGCGTTCCCGGGGCACGGACCGGACGGTGGCGGCCGGTGGTGGTGGCGGTCAGCGGCCGTAACGGATCAGGGCGCGGACCATACGGCAGGTGGTGTCGGACGGCGGGTGGATGTCGAGGCGGTCGGCCATCGTGCGGATCCTGGCGTTGCCGGCGCTCGACGGCTGGTACACACCGGCGTCGAGCAGGGCTATCGCCAGGCGCATGGCCTTGAGACGGCGGTTGTGGGAGACGTACCACTCCCGGGGCCGGCCTGCGGGGAGCCGCTTCTTGCGCAGGGGCCGGTACACGGGCTGGTCGAGCGGCTGGGTCGTGGCTGTGGCTGTGGTGATGGCCATCGGCAACCTCCTGGCGCATGGTGGGACCCTCACGAACTGCTTCCATTTTACCGCTCACCACTGACAATCGTCCCTGTTCAGGGGCTTTTGAGGCAGTCACTCGCGTACCCTGGCCACCATGGAGATCTGGATCAACCCGGCCTGTTCCAAGTGCCGCAGCGCGGTGAGTCTGCTCGACGCCGAAGGGGCCGACTACACGGTCCGGCGCTACCTGGAGGACGTCCCCTCCCCCGCCGAGATCCGGGCCGTCCTGGAGCGGCTCGGACTGGAGCCGTGGGACATCACCCGGACCCAGGAGGCGGCCGCGAAGGAGCTGGGGCTGAAGGAGTGGCCCCGGGACGCCGGGGCGCGCGAGCGGTGGATCACGGCGCTGTCCGAGCACCCGAAGCTGATCCAGCGGCCGATCATCACCGCCGACGACGGGAGCGCCGTGGTGGGGCGGACGGACGAGGCGGTGCGGGACGCGCTGGGGCGGTAGGCGGATCCCCGGAGCGGGTCCCTCCTCCCGGGGGGTGCCCGGCGGAGCGGGGGCGGCTTCCGGGTTCCCGTCGCCGATGGCGCGGTGACGCCGGCAGTCCGCGGTTCCACCTGCCTCCGGCCGGATTCCGGGGCCCGCCGCGGTGGCCGTCCCGGGCCGTCCCCCGGTGCGGACCGTATCCAGTTCGCCGCCTGATGAGACGCCTCCGGGCGGCGGGCACCAGCCCCGCGACACCCTCGGGAAACGCCGGTAACACGGGGTTCACATACGGGCAACGGCCGGGAAATCGCGTCTTGCCAAGCTGCGTGGCATAGACCGCAGCACCCGCAAAGGATGGCTTCCGTGACGTTCAAGGCTGAGTACATCTGGATCGACGGCACCGAGCCGACCGCCAAGCTCCGTTCCAAGACGAAGATCATGGCCGGAAGCCCGTCCCAGGACGTGGCGGAGCTGCCCATCTGGGGCTTCGACGGTTCGAGCACCAACCAGGCCGAGGGCCACGCCTCCGACCGGGTCCTGAAGCCGGTCTTCAGCTGCCCCGACCCGATCCGCGGCGGTGACGACATCCTCGTCCTGTGCGAGGTCTTCAACATCGACATGACGCCGCACGAGTCCAACACCCGCGCGGAACTGCGTCCGGTCGCCGAGCGGTTCGCCGGCCAGGAGGCGATCTTCGGCATCGAGCAGGAGTACACCTTCTTCGACGGCCACCGCCCGCTGGGCTTCCCCGAGGGCGGCTTCCCGGCCGCGCAGGGCGGCTACTACTGCGGTGTCGGCTCGGACGAGATCTTCGGCCGCGACATCGTCGAGAAGCACCTCGACAACTGCCTGAAGGCGGGCCTGGGCATCTCCGGCATCAACGCCGAGGTCATGCCCGGCCAGTGGGAGTTCCAGGTGGGCCCGCTGTCCCCGCTGGAGGTCTCCGACCAGCTGTGGGTGGCCCGCTGGCTGCTGTACCGCACCGCCGAGGACTTCGACGTCTCCGCGACCCTGGACCCCAAGCCGGTCAAGGGCGACTGGAACGGCGCGGGCGCGCACACCAACTTCTCCACCAAGGCGATGCGCGAGGGCTACGACGCGATCATCACCGCCTGCGAGTCGCTCGGTGAGGGCTCCAAGCCGATGGACCACGTCAAGAACTACGGCGCGGGCATCGACGACCGTCTGACCGGTCTGCACGAGACCGCCCCGTGGAACGAGTACAGCTACGGCGTCTCCGACCGCGGCGCCTCGGTCCGTATCCCGTGGCAGGTCGAGCAGGACCGGAAGGGCTACATCGAGGACCGGCGTCCCAACGCCAACGTCGACCCGTACGTCGTCACCCGGCTGATCGTCGACACCTGCTGCACCGCGCTGGAGAAGGCCGGCCAGGTCTGATCCCGCCCGTGTCCGCGTATGTGGAGGGCGCCCGCCTGCCGGCGGGCGCCCTCCACTCGCATGTGCGGGGAGGGGCGGCGCGGGTGTGCGGGGAGGGGCGGCGGAGAGGCGATCGTACCGACGGCTGAGAGACCCCTCCTTCGCGGCCGGGATCTCTGCTTCAATGGGGGCATGGCCGGTTCCGGGAACATCGCGTCGGGTCGCAGCGACCTCGAGCCGTTCTGGCCGTCCCGTCAGCACCACGACTTCGACCGGGTGTGTTGCCGCGCGTGGAACGCGCAGGCCCTCTAAAGCCGCTCACCGGCGGTCTTCGGCCCGCGCGTACGACGTACGTCCCTCGACGACTCCTCGCGCGAAAGAGCTGACTCCCATGGCGAACACCCGTGTTTTCCCCGCCACTTCGGCCGCGGTGGCCGCGGACACCTCCCGCAGTACCCTCTCCCCCGGCCGGCACCGGCTGCGTGCCGTCGACCGTGACGAGGTCGTGGAGCTCCCCGACGTCGCCGGTCTCCTGCCGCCGGGGGCCACCTGGCTGCCGGCGCCGCAGCACACGCTCCCGGCGCTGCCCGGCCGGCCTCCGATGGTCGGTTATCTGGTCCTCGTCCCCGCCGACCAGCAGCCCGCCCTGGCCGGGGCCGTGGCCTCCGCCCCGAACGCCCGCTCCGTGCCGGACGGGGCCGCCGCCGGGGCGCAGGACGGCCCGGTGGTGATCGACCCCGTCCGGCGCACGGCCTCCGTGGACGGTGCCGCCCTCGACCTGACCTATCTCGAATTCGAGCTGCTGGCCCACCTGGTGGCGCACCCTCACCGGGTGCACACCCGCGACCAGCTGGTGACGACGGTGTGGGGGTACGGGCACGTGGGTGACGGCCGGACCGTCGACGTCCACGTCGCCCGGCTGCGCCGCAAGCTGGGCGCCGAGCACCGCCGTTCCATCCAGACGGTCCGGCGGGTGGGGTACAAGTACATCCCCTGAGCGCGTTCTCCGGCCTGCCGGGAGGGCTCCGGCGGGCCGGGTGTGCGCGTGGTGCCCGCCGGTGGCCCGCACCGCCGGGGGCGGCTCCCCCGGTGGTGCGGGCCGCCGGTCAGCTCAGCCGCGCGTCGGCGTAGACGGCCATCGCGTCGCACTGGTAGGCGGCCAGCCCGTCGGCGATCCGGTCGAAGTTCGTACGGAACCCGGGGTCGTCCACATAGGTCCGGCCCAGCCCCCTGTACGCGGCCGCGCACGGGGTCCAGAACAGGCACACGCCCTGGTAGTGGGCGTCCACCTCGGCCTGTACCGCGGGGTCGGCGACGGGGGTGCCGGCCGCCATGAGCTCCGCCATGCGGATCATCTGCGCCGTCGCCTCACGCTGCCACCGCTCCATGTCCTCGGCGGTCATCCCCGCGACGGCCCGCCGGGACTGCTCCCACTGCTCCGGCCACCTCTCGCGCGCCTCCTCCTCGTGGCTGCCGGGTTCGAACCCCTCGAACAGGTTCTCCGGCCTGTTGATCTTCGCCATACCGCTGTCACCCCTGCCTTCCTCCAGTTCGGCGATGGTGCGGCCGACCGTGCGGGCGAGCGTCTCCAGCCGGTCGCGTTCCGTGAGCAGCCGCCGGTGGTGCTCGCGGAGCGCGGCCAGCTGGTCCACCTGGCTGTCCAGGACCGCCTGGATCTCGCGGAGCCCCAGGCCCAGCTCCCGCATCAGCAGGATCTGCTGCAACCGCAGCAGGCCGGCCTCCTCGTAGTAGCGGTGCCCGTTGCTCCCGGTCCACGCCGGCGGCAGCAGGCCGATCTCGTCGTAGTGCCGCAGCGTCCGGGACGTCACCCCGGACATCCGGGCCACATCCGCGATCGACCAGGCCATCGTCCCGCCTCCCCTCGCCGGGCCGGTCTCTCCGGCCCCACCGGAGACGGTAGGAGTTGACGCAGCGGAAACCGCAAGCCGGACCGCGAACCGGCACAGGGACCGGCACCGGGACAGGCACCGGGCGGGAGGTTCCGGGCCGCGGCCCCGGAGCCCTCGTCCCGTCATGAGCGCACCGCTCGGTGGGGGGGGTAGGTACACCCCCGGCGGGTGGGGAACCGGCTGCCGTTCGCGGGCGGGCACGGGTGAGACTGGGCGGCGAGCGGATCCACCGGGGACCCGCCCCAGGGGGAAACCATGACAAAAGCGATACAGAGCCGCGTCCAGGGCTCTCTGCTGGCCACCGGACGGGCCTTCGTCCTGACGTTCGCGAGCATCGCGGGCTCGGTCACCCTGTTCGTGCTGTCGGTGCTGTCCCTCGCGTTCATTCCGCTGGGCGTGGGACTGCTCACCACACCGTGGGTGACGGAGCAGGTCCGCGCGCACGCCAACCGGCGCCGGCTGCTCGCCGTCACCTGGTCGGATGTGCGCATCCCCGTCCCGTACCGGCCGCTCCCCGGGGACACGGGCGAGGGACTCGCCGGACAGGTGCGGCGCACCGTGCTGCTGCTGAGGGACCCGGCCACCTGGCGCGACCTCCAGTGGCTGCTGGTGGACATGACGGCGGGCGCGTTCGTGCTGGTCCTGGTGGTCGGGCTGACGGTCTACCCGGCGGAGGCACTGGTCCTGGCCGCCGGGCTGTGGCGGGTGTACGAGGACCACCGGTACTGGTACGCCTTCGTGCCGGTGGACAGCCAGACGTCGGCGCTGTACGCCCTCACGCTCGGTGCCGCGCTCTTCGTCGCCGGACTGTGGGCGAACCGGCCGCTGCTGCGCCTGCACTTCGTGCTCGCCCGGTCGGTGCTGGCGCCGACCCACGAGCAGGAACTGGCGCGGCGCATCGACCGGCTCACCGAGACCCGGCACGAGGCGGTGGACACGGCCGCGTCCGAACTGCGGCGCATCGAACGGGATCTGCACGACGGGGCCCAGGCCAGGCTGGTCGCCATGGGGATGAGTCTGGGCACCATCGAGGCCCTGGTGGAGAAGGACCCGGCCCAGGCCAAGAAGCTGCTCGCCATGGCCCGGCAGTCGTCCGCCGAGGCCCTGACGGAGCTGCGCGACCTCGTACGGGGCATCCATCCGCCGGTCCTGGCCGAACGCGGCCTCGGGGACGCCGTGAAGGCGCTGGCGCTGCGGCTGCCCGTCGCGTCCGAGGTGTCCGTCGAACTCCCGGGCCGGGCCGGTGCCCCGGTCGAGTCGGCGGCGTACTTCGCGGTCAGCGAGACCCTGACGAACGCGGTGAAGCACGCGGGCGCCGACCGGATCTGGGTGGACGTGCACCACGCGGACGGGATGCTGCGGATCTCCGTCACGGACAACGGCGGGGGCGGCGCGGTGGTCGGAGCGGGCTCCGGGCTGAGCGGAATCGAACGCCGGCTGGGTACATTCGACGGCGTCCTGGCCGTCAGCAGTCCCGCGGGCGGCCCCACCATGGTGACCATGGAGATCCCTTGCGCGTTGTCCTAGCCGAAGATCTCTTCCTGCTCCGCGACGGCCTGGTGCGGATGCTGGAGGCCTACGACTTCGAGATCGCCGCCGCCGTGGAGAGCGGGCCCGAACTGTCCCGGGCACTGGCCGAGTTGAAACCGGACGTCGCCGTCGTCGACGTCCGGTTGCCGCCGTCGCACACCGACGAGGGCCTCCAGTGCGTCCTCGCCGCACGGCGGGAGCGCCCCGGCCTCCCGGTCCTGGTGCTGTCACAGCACGTGGAGCAGCTGTACGCCCGGGAGCTGCTGGCCGACGGCGACGGCGGCATCGGCTACCTGCTGAAGGACCGGGTGTTCGACGCCGGCCAGTTCGTCGACGCGGTACGCCGGGTGGCCGCGGGCGGTACGGCGATGGACCCGCAGGTGATCTCGCAACTGCTGTCGCGGCGCGCGCGGGACAAGCCGATCGGCGGGCTCACGCCGAGGGAGCGCGAGGTGATGGAGCTGATGGCACAGGGCCGTTCGAACGCGGCGATCGCCTCGCAGATGGTGATCACGGAGCGCGCGGTGGCCAAGCACACCTCGAACATCTTCGGCAAGCTGGGGCTGCCCCCGTCCGACGACGACAACCGCCGGGTGCTCGCGGTGCTGGCGTATCTCGACCGGGGGTGAGGGCTCCGCCCCCCCATGGCGACAACTTTTGTTTACATGCCGACTTTCGTAAACTAGAGTTGTCGTATGACTTCGTTCGAGATCACCCCCGGAGAACAGGCGGAACTCCACAAGGCCCTGCACGACGCCCTCACCCCTCTCGCGTCGGCCGTGCGCTCCCGGACCTCGGGGCTCCCCGGCGACCGCGTGTGGGAGGCGGATCCCGTCGAGGTGACGTTGTCCGTGCTGGCCGCGTGGAAGGTCGTGGACACGGAGGTCAAACGGCTGACGGAGATCGCGGCGGGCACCGCGGGGGCCTACGGCGCGAGCTACGAGCAGCTGGGCGCCGTATGGGGCATCACCCGCCAGGGCGCCCGTAAGAAGTGGCCCGGAGCCGTCAGCCGCCCGACGGACGCGGCGGCGCGGACGAGCGGCGCGCTCGGGCTGTGCGGCGGGACCGCCGAACTGGTGCGGGAAGCACCGTCCGGCGGCTGGCGGTGGACCGGCGAAGGCGCGGACGGGACCCGGGGGGCCTCCGGCGCCGGCGTCCGGTACGCGACGAAGGAGGAGGCCGCGGCCCACGCGGGTGCCTTCCTCAGGGAACACGCCCTCGACCGGCCCTGAGGAGTAGGACCTGAGAAGCGTCCAGGAAGGCCGCGGGGCCGGGGTCCCGCCACCGGCGCGACGGCCGCCGGCGCCTCGAAGGGCCGCTGACGGCGGGCAGGAGCACGCCCGGACCGCGCCACGGAGGGGCGTGCCGGAGTGACCATCGCACCATTCGCTCGTTCAGCTGAATGTGCCCCCACTGCGAGCTGTACCGCCGTCCGCCGCCCGCGTGCCCGGGGAGCCGGCGGAGCGTGCCGGTGTCCTCCGGTCCGGTGCCGGAGCGGACGACTCCGGCCGGACCGGAGCCGAGCGGGCCGAGGCCGCCCTCACCGAGCACTACGCCCGCCTGGTCCGCATCGGGTACCTGGTGCTGCCGCCCGCCCTGGGGCGCGACCGCCGGGTGCTGGCCGCTCACCGGATCGTCCAGCGCTCCCTGCCCCGAGTGGCCCGCGCCCTGGAGCCGGCGGCGGCCCTGGGCCGGGACCCGGGGTGTGTGTACGCCCGTGTACGGCTGTGGGTGGTCCGGGCGGCGCTGGAGGCGGGGCTGCCGCCGCGCCGGTTCGCGCTGCCCCGGCGGGTGCGGTTGCCGTCGCCGCTGCCGCAGGTGTGGGGGCTGCGGCTGTTCCCGCAGTCCGGCGGTGCGGACGGGCTCGCCCTGGAGCGGGCGCTGGCCGGGATGTCGGGCCCCGGCCGGGCGGCACAGGTGCTGCGCGGGCTGGAGGGGCTCGCGGACGAGGAGGTGTGCCGGGTGCTCGGCGCGGCCGGGGTGGCCGAGCCCCGGGCCGCGCTGGCGGAGGCCGGGGCGCGGGCGGCGCCGCACGCCCTGCTGGCCTCCCCCGAGTTCGACCCGTGCTCCCTGCAGGCCAGGCCGGCCGATCTGCTGCGCCGGAGGCGGCGGGTGCGGACGGTGTGGACGGGGCTCGCCGCCCTGGCGGTGTGCGGGACGCTCGTGCTGATGCCCGGGGACGGCCTGGGCGGCCCCGGCGCCTCGACCGCCCCCCTGTACTCCCGTCACCCGGCCGCCGAACAGGCCCTGGACCCGGCGGCGTTGCGCCGGGTGCCGGAGGGTTTCTGGCAGAACGCGTCCCGCGAGGACTTCACGGTCTGGCCGGCGCGCGGCGACCGTACGGAGGATTCCCGGCTGCTGGGCCGGGCGCTGGCCACCTGGGCGCGGCCGGGGCCGGCGGTGGTGTCGTCGGCGACGCCCCGGACGCCCGCCGGGCCGCCGATGGGGCCACCGCAGCTGCTGTACGCGGGCGAGGTCGGCGCGTGGGCGGTGGTGCTCTTCCACGACGGGCTGCGCGTCGTGCGGTACGCGGAGTCCCGGGAGGCCGATCCGTCCCGGGGCGCGGTGCTCGACTTCGCCCGGGTGGACGGCGCGGACGAGGTGGCGTCGGCGGCCGTGGTCGTCCAGCGCCGGGCGGGCCTGGTCCGCTATCTGACCGCGCCCTGGGTGCGGGGCACCGCCGTACGTGACCTGCTGGATCCGCGCGGTGCCGCGCGTCCGCTGCCCCGGCGCGCGGACGGGGTGACGGACCCGCTGCCCGTTCCGCCCTCCGGGGCGGCCGGCTGCGGCTCCTGGCCGGCGCTGGAGCTCCGGGACGGCACGGCGGTCCGGCTGATGACCGATCTCGGTGAACTGACCCCGGCGCGCCTCACCTCCGGTACGCCGGCGGCCCCGCACGACGTGTCGGGTCCGGCGGAGCGGGCGAGCTGGGCGCGTACCGCCTGTCTGCTGCGGTCCGTGCGCTCCCACGGGGTCCGGGCGGTGAACTCCTGGCCGTACGCGGAGCAGTCGCTGCCCGAGGGCGGCGGGACCGCGCTGTGGCTGTGCACCCGGGCGGAGACCTGGCGGGGTACGGGCAGCAGGGTGCTGGCGCAGTTCCAGGCGCCGCCGGAGCTGTCGGGCGGGAGCGGCGCGCCGGGTGCGGTCGCGGCCCGTGCCGAGGGTTCGCCGGACTGCGGGCCGCGCCGGCCGCGGGTGCTGGCGGGGGTGCTGTGGAAGTCGGGGGCGGGGCGGTGGTACGTCCTGGCCGCCGGTTCGCGGCAGTTCACCGCGGTGTCGGCGGCGGGGGGCGTCCAGGGGCGTGCCCGGGGGCGGTTGCTGGCGCTTCCGGCGCGGGCGGGTGACCGGGTGCGGCTCGACGGGTTCCTGGCGGGCGGTGGCCGGGTGCGTGCTCTGCGGTGAACTCCGGTGCCGGGTGCCCTGGTCCGGCCCTCGGCTCTCCCTGCCCGGCCCCCGGCTCCCCCGGCCCTGCCCCCGGCTCTCCCGGCCCGGCCGGTGGGGCGGGGGCCCCGATAGGCTGGGGGCATGACGACCGGGGTGCGGCGCAGGATGGGTGTCGACGAGCGCAGGGCCCAGTTGATCGGTGTCGCCCTGGAGCTGTTCGGCCGCCGCTCCCCCGACGAGGTGTCGATCGACGAGATCGCGGCCGCGGCCGGG
Organism: Streptomyces nitrosporeus; assembly: GCF_008704555.1. NCBI lineage: Bacteria > Bacillati > Actinomycetota > Actinomycetes > Kitasatosporales > Streptomycetaceae > Streptomyces > Streptomyces nitrosporeus. Next base: position 5,658,109 of record NZ_CP023702.1, on the reverse strand, counting down.
ATCTCGCGTCCGCTGGTCTACCACTACTTCCCCGGGAAGCAGAGTCTGTACGAGGCGGCGCTCGGCCGGGCGGCCGACGAGCTCTCCGGACGCTTCCTGGAGGCGCACGAAGGGCCTCTGGGGACGCGGCTGCTGCGGGTGATGGGCCGCTTCTTCGACTTCGTCGACGAACACGGGCCGGGGTTCGCCGCGTTGATGCGGGGCGGCCCGGCCGGCGGGTCGTCCCGGGCCGACGCGATGGTCGACGGGGTGCGGCAGGCCGCCTACGAGCAGATCCTGGCCCACCTCCAGGTGGCGTCGCCGCCCGCCCGGCTGGAACTGGTGGTGCGCTCCTGGGTGTCGCTGGCCGAGGCGACGGCCCTGCTGTGGCTGGACGGGCGGCGGGTCCCGCGTGCCGAGCTGGAGTTGCGGCTGGTGCACGACTTCGGGGCGCTGGCGGCCGTGAGTGCCGCGTACGACGCGGAGACGGCCCGGATCGTGCTGCGGGTCTTCGCCCAGGAGCCGGCGGACGGCCCCTTCGGCGACCTGCTGGGGCGGCTCGCGGTCCTGTTGCCGGACATGGCCGCCGTGCCGCCCCAGCGCGGGCCCGGCGGGCGGGTTCAGCGCTTGCTGTAGGACGGGTCGAGTTCGCGTACCTCGGCCGAGGCGTGGACGGTGAGCCCGTCGGCCGGCTGGATGTACCGGGTGAGCAGTTCCAGTACGGCCTCGGTGAGCCGCAGTTTGAGTTCGGCGGTGCGGCCGGGCAGCAGTCCGATGTTCACGTCGACGACGGCGTCGCCCTCCGGTGCGTCGCCGACGACGCTGTCCTCGGCGCGGCGGAAGCGGGTCTTGCAGCCGGCGGCCTTGGTGGAGACGGTCTCGGCGATGAGCGGGTGCAGGGCCAGGGCGAAGCCGCGGCGGTCGAAGCTGTCGTGGAGTCCGGCGGAGTAGTCGACGGTGATCTGCGGCATCAGGCGCTCCAGGGTGAGGGTGTACGCGTCGGGTCCGGTGGTGCCGTCGCGCCCGCCCGGCCGGTGGGCGCGACGGCGTTCAGCTTTCCGTGCGTGTGGCGGCCGCACAAGGACGGTCCGTTGTACGGACGGGGACGCGGGCCGGCCCCGGCTCCGTGTCCCCGCGGGGGGTACGGAGCCGGGGCCGGCCGGGGTGCGGCGGGCCGGGACTCAGCCCGTGGTGAACACGGCGACCGTGCGGCCCGGGACGGTGAAGCCGCCCGATGCGCGGTCGTACGCCGCCTTCCTGACGGTCCGGTCGGCGCCCTTAGCCTGCACGGGGTGCAGGATGTAGCGCTCGCCGGCCAGGTCCGCGACCCGCTGGGTCACGGTGCCGGGGGTCGCGTTCATGACGACGACCAGGCCGCCCAGGCGCATGGTGATGACGCCGGGGGTCTCCTTCGTGCCGGAGAGCGGGAAGGACAGGTTCCGCTGCACCTGCTCGGTGGTGGCGAGGCCGAACTCCTTCTCGGTGGTGCGGATGGTGAGCAGGTCCTGGTAGGCGGCGGACGCTCCGGTGATCTCGGCGCAGCCCGGGGTGAGGGCGGCCGAGGACAGCAGCGGCTTGCCGTAGGACCACTTGTCCTGGTTGTCGGCCGCCGGGGGCAGGCCGCGGCCGAAGCCGTTGCCCTTGCGGCAGTCCCAGTGCAGGGCGTTGAACCAGTCACCGCTGTCGTAGGAGTTGCGGTCCAGCGACTTGGAGCGCAGCAGGTCGGTGCCGGCCTGGGAGAGCGAGGGGCCCTGCGCGAGGGTGGCGGTGGCCATGGCGACGACCTGCATACGGGCGCGGTCGGCGGCCGGGGTGCCGGCGGGCAGCTTGAAGGCGAGCGCGTCGTAGAGGGTCTCGTTGTCGTGGGCGTCGGCGTAGGCCAGGGCGTCACCGGGGACGGCGGCGTATCCGGCGGGGGCGCCGTTGTAGTCGACGGCCGAGCCCTTGACGGTGCGGCCCCGGGTGTCGGTGAAGGTGTAGTCGGCGAGGTTGCCGGTGAGGCCGACCTTGATCAGGTCCTGGTAGTGGAGCAGCCGGGCCTTCTGTTCGGCCTCGGTGCCGTTGGCGGGTGAGGTGTTGGGGTCGGTGTAGAGGCCGGAGGCGAAGCCCTGGACGCGGGGGTCCTCGTCGAAGGGGCCTCCGCCGCGTACGGCGTCGCGGGCCCGGTCGGAGAAGGTGGCGATGCCGGTGCCGGCCATGTTCTTCTGGGTGGCCTGGACGAAGCGCGCGTCGTCGGCGATCTCGCCGAAGTTCCAGCCCTCGCCGTACAGGATGATGTTCTTCCCGTCGACGCCGTCCTTCTTGGGGGTCAGTGCGTCGAGCGCCTCGCGGACGGCGAGGATGTTGGCCTTGGGGTGGTGGCCCATCAGGTCGAAGCGGAAGCCGTCGACCTTGTACTGCTTGGCCCAGGTGACGACCGAGTCCACGACCAGCTTGCCCATCATGGTGTTCTCGGGCGCGGTGTTGGCGCAGCAGGTGGAGGTGGCGACGGTGCCGTCCTCCAGGAGCCGCTGGTAGTAGCCGGGGACGATGCGGTCGAGGACCGACTTGTCGTCCTGGCCGGAGGCGACGGTGTGGTTGTAGACGACGTCCATGACGGTCCGCAGCCCGGCGCCGTTGAGGCCCTGGACCATCTGCCGGAACTCCACGGTGCGCTTCGTGCCGTCGGGGTCGGAGGCGTAGGAGCCCTCGGGGACGGTGTAGTGCAGCGGGTCGTAGCCCCAGTTGAAGGCGTCCTTCGCGGCGGCCTTCGCGACGCAGGCCTGCTGCTCCTCGGAGTCGGGGGCGTAGACCGACAGGTCGCAGGCGGGCTTCGTCTGCCCGGACTTCTTCTCGGGGATGGTCCCGATGTCGAAGGCGGGCAGCAGGTGGACGTAACCGGTGCCGGCGTCGGCGAGCCCGGCCAGGTGCTTCATGCCGTCGGAGCGGGTGTCGGTGAAGGCGAGGTACTCGCCGGGGTGCTTCGACGTGCTGTCCGTGATGGAGAAGTCGCGGATGTGCAGTTCCTGGATCTGGGCGTCGCGCAGCGGAACGGCCGCGGGCTTCTTCAGCGAGGACCAGCCGCGCGGGGCCAGCTCCGGGTCGTCGAGGTCGACGACGAGGCTGCGGGCGGAGTCCGCGGTCAGGGCGGTGGAGTAGGGGTCGGTGACCTTGTTGGTGACCATCTTCTGGACGGTGGGCGCCCAGACGTCCACGACGTAGCGGTAGGGCTTGCCCGTCCAGTTCTTCCTGCCCTTGACCGACCAGACGCCGGTGCGGTCGTCGCGCCGCATCGGGACGGTGCGGCCGTCGAGTTCGAGGGCGACGGTGCGGGCAGTGGGCGCCCAGACGGAGAGGGTGGGGCTGTTCCCGCGGAAGACCGGGCCGAGGCCGGCGCTGCTCGCGGCCTTGCCGTACAGGTCGTCGAGCACCCCGGCGGTCTGTACGCCGGTGGCGGCGAGCAGGGCGCCGTTGGCGGCGCGCTGGGTGGCGATCAGCTGGCCGCGCAGCGATGCGCGGATCCTGTCCCGGTCGCGGGGGTCGACGGTGAAGGCCGGGTAGTCCTTCAGGTGCGGGTACTTCGCCTTCTGCGCGTCGGTGAGCGCGGTGGCGCCGAGCCTGAGCCACTGGCCCTCGTCGCTCAGTGCGCCGTCGGTGACGGTGATGCCGCCGTTCTTCGCGTGAACGAGCTGCTGGCTGGTGGCGTCGGTGGCCTTCACCTTCCAGACGACGGTGTTCTCGTCGATCCACTGGGCCTCGGCCTTGGTGAGGTCGGGGGCGGGGACGCCGCCGGTCTGCGGGAGCAGGTAGCCGGGCCTGCCGCCGAGCAGCCACACCTCGTGGCCGTAGGTGGCGATGTCCAGGGACTGGTCGCTGGGCAGGTCCTTCTCGTCGCCCTTGTGGAGGATGTAGCTGAGCGAGGTGGCGCCGTCGGTCAGCGGGACCTCGTAGGTCGCGCCGTAGGCGTCGGTCTTCACGGGCTGGAGGGGCTTGGCCCAGTCGGTGGGGGCGGCGGCGCCGGTCCAGGTGTGCAGGCCCCAGCCGTCGTAGTCGCCGTCGGCGCGGTGGTAGTGCAGGACCGCCTTGGCGGTGTCCTGCGGCGGGGCCGCGGGGGCCTCGGTGGCCTGTCCGTCCTTGCCCTGCTCGACCCAGACCTGTCCGGTCCTCGCGAGGTCGACGGTGCGTTCGGGGCCGTCGGCGGTGCCGTCCTTCTCGATCGTGTACGGGAAGGAGGAGGCGCCCTCGTCGAGGTCGATCCAGGCGAACGCGCCGTAGGCGTCCCGGCCGGTGAAGGCGGCGGTCTCACCGCCCGACTTCAGCTGCCAGCCCTCGTAGTCGCCGTCCGCGCGCTTGTAGTGGACGACGGCGTGGTCGCGTTCGACGGCGACGGGCTTCGGGGCGGGCGGGGCCTGGCCGGCGGTCGTGGAGGCGAGGGCGCTCGCGGTGCGTCCGGCGCGGTCGATGACGACGGCCTTGTAGCGCAGCGGGGTCCCGGCCTTCACCGTCTCGTCCAGGTGCTGGGTGACCTTGTACGGGGCGTGGTCGGCGGAGCCGAGGGTGACCCACTTGCCGTTGCCGGTCTGCGCGGCGAACACGACGCGGTTCAGGCCTCCGCCGTCCACGTCGGCGCTGATCTCGACGGTGCCGGTGGCTCCGGCGGCCGGGGCCGCCAGGGTGACGGCCGGCCCGGTGGCGGGCCTGCCGAGCGGCTTCACGGCGCGGAGCACGACGCTGGACAGCGCCGGCACGGTGACCTCGACGGTCTTGTCCGCGGCGCTGCGGACGGTGCCGGAACCGCCGTACAGCGTACGGAAGTCCATGCCCGCCGACTCGGTGGGCAGCTCGACCGTCCTGGCCTCGGCGGAGTTGTTGGAGGCGACGACGTACTCGTAGGGGCGCTCGGTGTCCGTGCGCGAGAAGGCGTGGACGGGGCCCTCGGCGTAGCGCTCGGTCTGGACGCCGTCGCGCAGGGCCGGGTGCTCCCGGGTGAGCTTCGACAGGGCCGCTATCGACCGGTAGAGCGGGTGGGCCGTGTCGTAGGCGGCCGAGGCGTGGGTGCGGTCGGTGCCGATCTGGTCGTCGTCGAGGTAGTCGGCGGTCTTCGAGGCGAAGAGGGGCTGGCGGGCGTCCTTGTCGCCGCCGGCGCCGGTGTAGCCCTGCTCGTCGCCGTAGTAGATCACCGGGTTGCCGCGGCCGAGGAACATCAGCTCGTTGGCGAGGCGGGCCCGCTTCAGGAGTTCGGCGTCGGACGCCTTCGGGTTGTCCTGCTTCAGGAACGTCCCGATGCGGCCCATGTCGTGGTTGCCGAGGAAGGTGACCTGCTCGTAGGCGTTGGCCTTGTCGGTGGTGTAGCGGTAGTCGTCACGGTAGACGGCGGCCGGCTTCGAGGCGGGCGCGCCCTGGGAGGCGTACTGCCGGGCGGCTTCCTGGAAGGGGAAGTCGAGGGTCGCGTCGAGGCGGCCCCGGGTGACGTAGGGCGAGGTGATCGCGGTGTCGGCGGAGTAGACCTCGCCGAACATGAAGAAGTCGTCCCGGCCCTTCCTGGCCGCGTAGGTGTCCAGCGCGGTGGCCCACTGGGTCCAGAAGTCCAGGTCGACGTGTTTGACGGTGTCGATGCGGAAGCCGTCGATGTCGAAGTCGCGGACCCACTTCTCGTAGATCTTCTCCATGCCCTCCACGACCTCGGGACGCTCGGTCCACAGGTCGTCGAGGCCGGAGAAGTCGCCGTACTCGGTGGACTCGCCGGCATAGGTGGAGTCACCGCGGTTGTGGTACATCGTGGGGTCGTTCAGCCACGCGGGGACCTTCTTGTCCGCGCTGCCGGCGGCCGGCGTGTACGGGAAGGAGCCGGCGTCGACCTTCGCCATGCCGTCGCTGTCGTCGAAGGGGCGGCCGTCCACGTCGAGGTAGGGGAAGGCGCCCTTGGGCTTGTAGCCGTACTTCTTCTCGGCGTAGTCGACGGTGTCGGCGGTGTGGTTGGTGATGACGTCGAAGAAGACCTTCATGCCCTTGCCGTGGGCCTTGTCGATCAGCTTCGCCAGGTCGGCGTTGGTCCCGAAGTGCGGGTCGACCTGGGTGAAGTCGGTGATCCAGTAGCCGTGGTAGCCGGCGGAGGCGTTCTCGCCGGTGCCCTGGACGGGCCGGTTCTTGAAGATCGGGGCCAGCCAGATGGCGGTGGTGCCGAGGCCCTTGATGTAGTCGAGCCGCTCGGTGAGGCCCTTGAGGTCGCCGCCCTGGTAGAAGCCCTTGTCGGTGGGGTCGAACCCGGTCTCCAGGCGTGTGCCGGTCAGTCCGCCGCGGTCGTTGGAGGTGTCGCCGTTGGCGAACCGGTCGGGCAGCACGAAGTAGAACTGCTCGCGGGTCAGGTCGTGCCGGGCGTCCTCCTTCGCCAGTTTCGCGTCCGAGGGCGGGGACGGGGGTCTGGGCGCGGCGGACGCGGAGGCCGCCGGCACGACGGGCAGCAGCACCGCGCACAGCGCGGCGACGGCTCCCCGCCTGAGGGTGGTTCGGGACACGGGCGGGTTCTCCTCGGGATTTCAGCGGTGGGTGGTTCAGCGGGGCGGGCCGGGGCCGTGTGACGCGCGGCCCCGGCCCACCCCGGCCGGTGGGAAGGTCAGCTGCGCCAGACGTCGGCGGTCAGGGCGACGCGGCCGGAGGAGGGCACGGTGGCGGTGCGGTTGGCCCCGCTCTCCCAGGTGACGTTGCCGTTCGCGTCCTTGCGGACGTACTTGTACTCGAACGACGTCCCGGCGGGCAGGGCGACGTCCAGCTTCCAGACGGGGTACGCCGCCGGGTCCAGCTTCGGCGCGGAGGCCGGGTTCCAGTTGCCGAGGGCGGCCTGGTTGCCGGTGACGTAGATGTTCTGGCCCATGACGGTGGTGGCGTTGACGCCGAAGGAGGCCCCGGACTGCCCGGTCCCGCCGCCGTCGCCCCCGCCGTCCCCGCCGCCGTTGCCGGTGCAGGTACGGGCGCCCACGTGCAGGGCGACGGCGGTGTTCGAGCCGAGGGTGGCGGTGAACTGGCCGGACCCGTTGACGGTGACGCCCTTGCCGGACTGCACGTCGCAGTAGTCGCCGGCGGGCAGCGAGGTCTGGAAGGTGCGGGTCAGCGAGGAGCCCTCGTGGTTGATGGCGACGTATGCCTTGGAACCGCGGCCGAAGGCGATCTGGTCACCGCCGTTGTCCCACCAGTTCGTGACCCCCTGGCCGCGGGCGGTGTTGCGGAAGCCGACCATGGAGGAGATCTCGCGCCAGTCGTGCTGGCACTTCCAGCCGTCGCTGTAGCAGGCGTTCACCTGGCCGCCGTTGGGCGGGCCGGCGTCCTTGTCGGACCACTCGTAGCCGGAGTGGACGTCCGGGGAGCCGTAGGGGTAGGCCAGCATGAAGACGCTCGCCAGGGTGTAGTCGGCGCCGCTCTTGTAGTTCAGCGTCTCGCCGTTGCGCTCGGTGTCGTGGTTGTCGACGAAGACCGCCGACTTGCCCGACTCCATGAAGCCCCAGCCCTCGCCGAAGTTCTTGAGGTAGGCGAGGTTCTCCTCGTTGAAGACCTTCTTGAGGCTGCGGGCGTAGCGGAACTCCTGGACGTCACCGCTGCCGAGGTACTCGGAGGGCGAGACGGCCTCGCCGGCCCCGTAGATCGCCTCGTGCTTCCAGTAGACGTTCGGGTTGGACAGCCGGGACTTGATGTTGGCGAGGTCCCCGGCCGGCATGTGCTTGGCGGCGTCGATCCGGAAGCCGTCCACGCCGAGCGACAGCAGGTCGTTGAGGTAGCCCGCTATCTTGCCGCGGACGTAGTCCTCACCGGTGTCCAGGTCGGCCAGGCCGACGAGCTCGCACTTCTGGACATTGTCGCGGTTGCCGTAGTTGTTGCCGATCTCCGTACGGCAGTCGTCCATGTCGTTGCCGGAGTAGAGCCCCGGGTAGTTGTACTTGCTGTACGAGGACCCGCCGGTGCCGGTGCCGGACCCGGCCGACATGTGGTTGATGACGGAGTCGGCGATGACCTTGACGCCCGCGCCGTGGCAGGTGTTCACCATGTTCGCGAAGGACCCGCGGTCGCCGAGCCGCCCGGCGATCCTGTAGCTGACCGGCTGGTACGAGGTCCACCACTGGCCGCCCTGGATGTGCTCCTGGGGCGGGGAGACCTGGACGTATCCGTAGCCGGCCGGGCCGAGGCTGTCGGTGCACGCCTTGGCCACGGAGTCGAACTTCCACTCGAACATCACCGCGGTGACGTCCTTCTCGCCGCCCGGCGCGGCCTGGGCGGTGGTGGCCGTACCGAGGCCGGCGGGGACGGCGAGTACGGCGGCGCCCGTGGCCAGGGCGAGCGAGGCAGACAGCGATCTGCGTGCCATGTGACTTTCCTCCTGCTGTGGGGGAAGTGCTGGGGATGGCGGAGCGACCTCGCATGGCAACGCGCCGTGCCCTGAAGGCTCATGAAGGTTGAACGGCTTGAAGGTTCTTGCAGCAAGCCTGCAAAAAGGCCGTGCGCAGCAGACCGTACGAGCCTGACCTGCCCTGGTCAACCCCCTGGACACAACCCGCTTACGCACCGCTCACATCGACGAAATCTCGGAGATTTCTTCCTGCAAGGACTTACGCAAGATATTGCGGCCCTGTTAAGTTCGTCCCGACTCCGGCCCGGCCGGCCGGGGGTCCGGCACGCCGGGTCCCACGCGCCCGGCCGGCCGGGCCGGTCACGCCACGGAGAGGCCCCGGGATCGCTTCCCCGCCGGCCCGCCCTGGGCCGATCACCGGGGCCTCTCCCGCGCGTGGCCCGTCTTCCGGCGCGGTCTGCTTCCCGCGCGGCCTGCTTGCCGCGTGGCCTGCTTCCCGCGCGTGTTCCGTTTTCCGCGCGTGGCCCGCCTCCCGCCTGTGGACCGTCTCCTGTCTGTGGTCCGGCAGATCCGGCTGCGGTCCGGCGGGTCCGGCTACGCCGTCCCGGGGCGATCGCGTTCGACGGGTGGGGCGGCTGGTGCGGAACGGTCCTGATTACACTCGGCAGCCATGTGGCCAGGACAGCAGTCGCCCTCCGGACAGCCGAACCCCCAGGGCGAGTACCCCGGTTCGGATCACGCGCAGCCCACGCGACCCGGCCGGCCGGCCCCCGGGCAGCACATCGCGCCCGCCTCCGGCATGCCCGTGACGGCCGCCGAGCCGCGCCGCCGCCCCTGGGACCGGACCACGACCGCCTTCGTGGCCGGCGCCACGGCGGTCGTCGTGGCCTGCGGGGTGACGGGTTTCCTGGCACTGCGGGGCGACGGGGACGGCGGTAGCGGCGGGGGCGGCGGAACCGACGCGAAGCCCTCGGTGACGGGCTCGGCGGACCCCGGTGGCGCGAAAGCCCCTTCGGGCGGGGCCGGTTCGAGTCCTCTCGTCCCTGGCTGGAACACGGTGGTCAACGCCGAGCGCGGCATCACCTTCGACGTGCCGGCCTCCTGGGCCCGGCAGTCCGCGAGCTGGGTGAGCTACGTCACGGAGGAAAGCGACCCCGAGCAGAAGCCGCTGGTCGCGATGATGGCCCCGGCGGTGCTCAAGGAGAAGTGGTGCACCTCCGACGACGACAAGGACGGCTCCCCGGAGGACACCGCGCTCGCCTCGGTGGGCACCACCGGGGAGAAGGGGGCCAGGAGTGCCGCCGAGGCGGCCGAGGACACCGCGAAGAAGTGGGTCTACGGCGCCTACACCCAGCCCGACAGCACCCACCTCGTCATCGGGGAGCCCGAGTCGTACCGCACGAAGACGGGCGTCGAGGGGAGCCTGGTGACCGTCACCTCGTCCGGTGCGCGGGCGAAGGGCACCTGTGACACCGACGGCAAGGCGGTGACGTTCGCCTTCAAGAACGCGGACGGCGCGTTCGTCTCGTGGACCTATGTCGGGGCGCACGGGGTGAGCGACGAGGTGGCCGACGCCACGATCCGCGAGATCCTCAGCACCGTACGGCTCCACGAGGACGGCGACGGCGAGGGCTGAGCGGGCACGCCCCGCACACCCGGCTCCGCGCCCGCCCGGGGCGCCCGCTTCCGGGCCCGGGGCGGGCGCCCCGGGCCCGAGGCCCCGATCCGCGCGCTCGGGGCGTGTACGGCGATCGCGGCCCGGCCGGAGCCCCCAGCGGATCACGGGCGTTCCGGTTCACGGCGCCTGCGCACCGCCCCCTCTCCCCGCGCCGCCCCCTCCCCGGGTCGCACGCCGGACCGTACCCGGGCCTCAGCGTACGTTCCGCGCGATCGCCCTGACGGTCGCCAGCACGGTCTCCCGGTCGAGGCTGGTGCCCTCGAACGCCCGGTGCATCGGCCAGCCTTCGATGAAGGCGTCGAGTGCGCGGCACGCCGGTTCGGGGAAATGGAGGGACAGGCTGTCCTTGCTCCGGAAGAGCCACCGCCGCGCGACCGCCGCGACCGCCCGGTTGTACTGGGCGTAGGAGTACATCTCGATGATCAGCGAGAGCTCCCGGCGCGAGATGTACTCCTGGCCGCAGATGAGGTCCGCGACCACCTCGCACGCCTCGTCCTGGTCCCGCGCGGACTCCAGCGCGGCACGGTAGGACTGCGACATGCTCTCCGAGAGGCGGGTGAACGCCTGCTCGAAGATGTCCTCCAGCCCGTCGAAGTAGTAGGTGAGGGAGCCGAGCGGGACTCCGGCGTGTTCCGCGACGCGCCGGTGCGTGACCTTGTGCACACCGTGCCCGGCGATGACGTCCAGGGCCGCGTCAAGGATGCGTTCCCTGCGCTGCGGATCGTTGGGAACTCTTCTGACTCCGCTCATCGGCGCCCTCTCAACCGTGCTCGACCGTGGCAAGGCCATCCTGCACCCCACTTCGGCCCGCCCCTTCGAAAAGTGTGTACGATTGTGCACACTTTCAAAGGGGCCCTCTCGTGAACCGAACCGCGACGCTACGACGAAACGCGCTTTTCGCACTCTTCCTCCTGCCCGGCCTGGGGATGTCGTCGTGGGTGACCCGCACCCCGGACGTCCGCGACATGCTGGGCGCCTCGACGGCGGAGATGGGTCTGGTGCTCTTCGGGCTCTCGGTCGGTTCGATGGCCGGGGTCCTCTCCTCCGGGCTCCTCGTCGCGCGTTACGGTGCGCGTCCCGTCGTGACGGCGGGGACCTTCGGTGTGGCTCTCGGCCTGCTGCTCATAGCCTGCGGGGCCGCGATGTCCCAGAGCGTGGTCGTCGCCTCGGGCCTGTGCCTGTTCGGTCTGGGCATGGGAGGCGGGGAGATCGCCCTGAACGTCGAAGGGGCGGACATCGAACGGCTCCTGGGCCGGCCGATCATGCCGCTCCTGCACGGCTTCTTCAGTCTCGGGACCGTGGTCGGCGCCGTCGTCGGCCTGGTCCTCACCGCCATCGGCTTCTCCGTGGTCATACACCTCCTGGCGGCCGGGGCCGTCACGCTCCTCGTCCTCGCGGCAGCGGTGCGGTATGTGCCCGCCGGGGTCGGAAAGCAGGAGCGGACCGCACGGGCCGGGGGGACGGGCGGCCGGAAGCCGGCGGTGTGGAAGGACGTCAGGCTCCTGCTGATCGGCGGTGTCGTGCTGGCGATGGCCTTCGCCGAAGGTGCCGCCAACGACTGGCTGCCCCTCGTGATGGTCGACGGCCACGGCTTCGATCCGGCTCTCGGCTCAGGCATCTTCGCGGTGTTCGCGGCGTCGATGACGCTCGGCCGTTTCACCGGCGGGTACTTCCTCCAGCGTTTCGGCCGGGTGGCCGTGATGCGTGCCGGCGCCGCGGCGGGCGGGCTCGGCCTCGCCCTCGTGATCTTCGCGGACAACCGGTTCCTCGCCGGGGCCGCCGTGGTGCTGTGGGGCCTCGGTGCCTCGCTCGGCTTCCCGGTGGCGCTCTCGGCGGCGGGTGACTCGGGCGAGAACTCCGCCGCGCGCGTCTCCCTGGTCGCCACCGCAGGTTATGTCGCCTTCCTCGTCGGTCCGCCTCTGCTCGGTGTGCTCGGCGAGTACTTCGGACTGCGCAACGCGCTGATCCCCGTCCTGGCGTGCGTGGCCGCCGCCCTGCTGCTGGCCCCCTCCGTCGCTCCCCGCGCCAAGACCGCCGAGCGCGCCCCGGCCTGAGGGCGCACCCCGGGAAGACCTGGCCGCGGAAACGTTTGTCCGGGCCGTCGGGGCCGCGCTGCCGCCACCGCTGTGGCGCGGTCGTGTCCGCCGGCCGCGGCCGTCACCTCCGCGACAGGCCCGGCCCCCGGGGAACGGGCGCGCCGCTCAACGGGGGCAGGGCAGACCCGCGCGCCTGGCCGTGTCAGCCGTGGTGATGATGGTGTCGAGCCGGTCCCGGGTTCTCACCAGGGTGCCGACCTGTGCGTCGATGCGGTTCCGTTCGGCCGCCAACAGGACCAGCAGCTCCGGGGTCACCTCGCCCGTCTCGACGCTCGGCAGCAGTTCCACGATCACCCGGCTCGGCAGGCCCGCGGCGTACAACTGCTGGATCACCTCGACCCGGTCCACGGCGCTGTCCGGATAGTGCCGCTGGCCGCTGGGGCTGCGTACGGAAACCAGCAGGTTCTGCTCTTCGTAGTAGCGCAGCGCCCGTACGCTCACGCCCGCTCTGGCGGCCAGCTCGCCGATGCGCATCAACGCCCCCTCATGGCCCGGACCGCCCTTCCCGCCCTGGCGCCGGCTCGTCCCCTGACGTCCACTTGCCCCCCGGTATCGGCTTGCCCCTGACGTAGGCGTCAGGTTTTAGCGTAGCCCGCGAACGGTCCGCACAGGGTTCACCCCACCGCCGCCAGGAGGCATTCATGAAGATCGCCGGTTCCGTCGCCCTCGTCACCGGCGCCAACCGCGGCATCGGCCGGCATTTCGCCCAGCAGCTCCTGGAGAGGGGCGCCGCCAAGGTCTACGCGACGGCGCGCACCCCCCGGCCGGTGGACCTTCCCGGTGTGGAGGTGCTGCGGCTCGACATCACCGACCCCGCCTCGGTCGCCGCCGCGGCGGAAGCGGCCCCGGACGTCAGCCTCCTGATCAACAACGCCGGTGTCGCCACCCGGCACAACCTCGTCACCGGAGACCTGGAGAAGATCCGGCTGGAGATGGAGACCAACTACTTCGGCACCCTCCACACGGTCCGGGCGTTCGCCCCCGTCCTGGCCGCCAACGGGGGCGGGGCGATCCTCAACGTCCTGTCGGCGATGTCCTGGCTCGCCCACGACGGGGCCAACGCCTACGGCGCGTCGAAGGCGGCCGCGTGGAGCTTCACCAACGGCATCCGCGTCGAACTCGCCGGGCAGCGAACCATGGTGACGGGTCTGCACATGGCCAGTACCGACACCGACATGATGGCCGGGTGGGACGTGGAGAAGAACGATCCCGCCGACGTCGTACGCGCGGCGCTCGACGGCATCGAGGCCGGGAAGCTCGAAGTCCTCGCCGACGACGACAGCGTTCGGCTCAAGGCCGCCCTGTCCGCCGACCCGAGCGTGCTCTACCCGCATACCGTCCCGGGCGTCTGACCGTCCCGGCCACCCGACCGCTCCGACCGTCCCGGCCGCCGGGACGCGCCGTACGCCTCCGCAGGGTCCTTACGGCCGCGCCGCTCCCGGTCACCCCGGGCCGTGACGGCCGTCCTCCGGGCGGCTCCGGCATCGGCCCGGATCGGCCCGGGGCGATGGGGTCACCCGCCGGCCGGGGTCCCCTCGCCGAAGACCTCTTCGGCGGTGGTGGCGAGAGCGGCGCGCTTGAGCCACTGGCGCAGGAGGCCGGGGTCGCCGCAGGTGGTGATCTGCTCGCGGACAGCGTCGGTGATGCCGATGCCGCGTACGTCGAGGATGAGCAGGAGGTCTTCGGTGCGGCCCTGGGCGCGGCCTTCGTCCCGGATTTCCTCGGAGAGGGGTGAGGTGTAGAAGGAGAGATCCACGGCCACCAGGTTCCTCCACTGTTGTGCGGCGGGGCGGTTGCCCAGGCCTTGTGCGATGAGTTCGATGACGGGTTCGGCGATGGTTTCCGGGATGTCGCGCAGGGCGGTGGACATCGTTTTCAGTATGGCATCGACGTCCGGATCGTCGGCGTGCGTGATGGCGGAGAGCGTGGCGAGGGCGAGGTCCTTGCGGACCTCGGCGACCTCGGTGATGACGGGCATGTTGTGCGGGCCCGCCACAAGCGGCCGGGTGATGACGGTCGGCCACTGGGGCAGGCCGATGGTCAGGGGCCGGGCGGCCCAGGCGGCGGTGGCGTGGTCCTGGCAGACGACCAGGAGCAGGACGGGCAGCCGGTACCTGTTGTTGAGGTAGGTGACGTAGTAGGGCCAGCTGGCTGTCTTGCCGGGGTCCTTCTTGCCCTGGGCCTCGATGACGAGGAGGAAGGGGCCGTCGCCCTCGGTCTCGATGCGCAGGAGGGTGTCGACACGCCGTTCCAGGGGCTCGTTCGTGGTGAGGTCGACGGTGAGGGGTTCCGCCGAGACGAGGGGCGGGAGTTCGAGCCCCAGGACGTCGGAGAGCCGGGTGAAGAGGCCCGGGTATTCCTGGAAGACGCGGTGCATCGCTTCGTGGGGTGCACTGACCATGGGTGGTCCGTTCGGTCGTGGGTCGTGGGTCATGCGGCTGTCTGTGGGCGGGCGCGGTCGCGGCGGTGGCCGGGGGCGGGAGGGGGAAGCCCGAAGACCCGTCGCCCCCCGGCTCCCGGTCTTCCCTCCCGCGGCAGGGTCGCACGGCGGCCGGCACGAGCCGGACCACGCGACCGCGGGCCGGAAGGGGACGGTCCCGGATCCGCGCACCGCGGCGCGTGCCGCCTCGCGGGGTGAAACATTTCCCCGGGGTCACCGCATCTAGAGGGGTGTAGGTGAGAGGGGGTGGCGGATGAGGCAGTCCGAGGAGGACGCCTTCCGCGAGTTCGCGAAAGCCCGCATGGGCCATCTGTTCCGTTCGGCATGTCTGCTGACCGGCGGGGACACGCATCTCGCCGAGGATCTCGTACAGGAGACACTCGGCAAGATGTACGGGGTGTGGGGGCCTGCCTCGCGCGTGGGGAACCCGGCGGCGTACGCGCAGACCGTACTGGTGCGGTGCTGTCTCGGATACAGGCGGCGCAGGTCGTCGAAGGAACGGCCGAGCGGCGAACTGCCGGACCGGGCACAGGTGCCGGTGCCGGATTCATCCTTGAGGGTGACGCTCCTCGACGCCCTGCGGGGGCTGCCGCCCAAGGACCGCGCGGTGATCGTGCTGCGTTACTGGGAGGACCTGTCGGTCGCGGAGACCGCGGACGTGCTGCACACCAGCCCTGCGGCGGTACGCACCCGCAGCACCCGTGCGCTCGCCCGGCTGCGCGAGCGGCTGGGCAGCAGCATCGGCGAACTGACCGTGCACTGAACGGACTTCTTCGTTCTTCTCTTCTTTGTCTCTCTTTCCGCGGACGCGGGGACGGTGGTGGACGGCATGTACGAGAACAGGGCCCGGGAGGGCCGCGGCCCCTTCGAGGACGAGCTCGGCGCGGCGATGAAACGGACGGGGGAAGGTTTCTCCAGCGCGGGCCTGCCTCTTGTGGACGGCGGGATCGCGCGCGGCCGGCGGCGGGCGGTGCTACGTCGCGGCGCGGTGGTGACCGGGAGCGTGGCGACGCTGGCCGTGATCGGGCTCGGCGGGTCGTACGTCACCGGGGGCATCGGCGGCTCCCAGGGCGGCGGGGCCGCGGTCGGGGCCCCGCCGGCGGCGAAGGAGGCTCCGGCCGGGCAGCGGCCGGGCAGCGGGAACTACTCCGCGAACCAGATGATCAAGCTGCTCGAAGGGCTGCTCCCCGAGGGGGAGTTCAGCGGGCAGGAGGGACGCGGGACCAAGGGGACGGGAGAGCTGAAGGACCTGCACGCCCCGTACGCCTCCGTGGTGTACGACGACGGCCGGGGGAAGGCCGCCGTCTCGGTGGGCCTGAGCCGTCAGTACCCCGGCCGGCAGCCGGACGGCGACTTCCTCTGCCCGGACAAGAACCTGACCGCGTACGAGGCGTGTTCCGGCACGACACTGGAGGACGGTTCCCGTCTCCTGCTGTTCAAGGGCTGGGAGTATCCGGACCGGCGCGAGGAGACCAGGCTGTGGTACGCGGACCTGCTGACACCCGCGGGTCACCGGATCACGGTGACCGAGTGGAACGCGCCCGCGGAGAAGGGCGCCCCGGTCAGCCGTCCCGCACCGCCGCTGTCGCTGGACCAGCTGGAGGATCTGGTCCGGGCGGCGGAGTGGCGCCCGGTCATCGAGTCCCTGCCCGAGCCGGCAAAGCCGCCGCTGGAGCAGCCGGACCCGGGGCAGCTGAGCGGCGAGGAGATCCTGCGCAGGCTGACCGGCCGGCTTCCCGAGCGCCTGACGGTGAAGGCGTCCGGGTACCAGGAGGCGGAGTACGCGTACGCCGTGGTCGACGACGGCGAGGGCGGGAGCTTCGTGCAGATCAACGTCCAGCCGGACATGTCCGACGTCGAGGGCGACCTCTTCGGTCCCGACGCGAAGGTCCTGGCGGACGGCACGAAGGTCACCACCCGTGAGGGGCCGGGCGAGAAGGGCGGTGCGGGTGTGAACATGCGGGAGGTCGACACGATCCGCCCCGACGGTTTCCGGGTGGTGGTCTCCGCCTACAACGCGGCGGCCCAGCACGAGGCCGCGAGCCGCGAGTTCCCCGCCCTGACCCTGGCCGAGCTGGAGGAGATCGCCACCAGCACGGTGTGGCGGAGCTGAGGGCCGGTTCGCCGCAGCACCACCGTTCCGGAGCGCGACGAGGCGGTCCCCGTACCGCCTCGTCGCCGGGTCACCGGTGGCGGGTCACCGGTGTCAGGGGAGATCCCGCTGCGAGGGGACGACGACCCCGTACAGGTCGGCGACGGTGGCGAGGGCAGCGCGGTGCACCTGCCCGGCGTCCACCTCCGTGCCCAGGACCGGCAGCGCGCGGGTGGCGCAGACATCGGCCGCGACCGTGGGGCGGTAGCCGCGCAGGAAGGCGCCCTGGGCGGTGAAGGTCACGCACATGTGCGTCATGAACCCGGCGATGACGAGGTCCTTGCGGCCCGCGGCCTCGACGTGCCGGTCCAGGTCCGTACCGACGAAGGAGTCCGGCGCCTGCTTGACGACGACGGGCTCACCGTCGGCCGGTGCGACGTCGGGGTGGATCCGGCCGCTCTCGGCCCGGATGTCGTACGGAGATCCCTCGCCGCCGTCGTGGATGACGTGGATGATCCCGGCACCCTCCCGGCGGGCCCGTGCCAGCAGCTGTGCGGCGGCGTCGAGCGCCTCCCGCCAGCCGTCCAGCTCCATGACACCGGCCGTATAGGTGTTCTGGTAGTCGACGAGGACCAGGGTCGACTCGGCCAGCTTCGCGGGAACGTCCGGGAGACCGTTGACCTGACGCAGTGTGGTCCTGGGCATGGGTGACCGCCTGAGGGTTGGTGTGGGTGATCGGAGTGCGGGGTCACCACCGCGGCGACCTGCTCCTACGACGCTACGGGCCTCGCCCCGTGTCGGCAATGTCGTCTAACATGCAGATACCGACATGCCCGGTACCGCGCCCGGAGGCCCCTTGAGCACCGTGAGCCCTTTGACCACCGTGAACCCTTTGACCACCGCGAACCCCGTCGGACGGCTGGTCGTCCTCGTCCTCTTCGAAGGCGTCGACCTGCTCGACGTCACAGGGCCCCCCGAGGTCTTCTCGCTCGCCCGGCGCGAGACGGGTGAGGCGGCGGGGTACGAGGTGGTCCTCGCGGCCGAGACCATGGAGCCGGTCACCACCGGCGCCGGGGTCCGTGTCCTGCCCGACCTCACCTTCGACGGGCTGGCCGCGAGGAGCATCGACACCCTGATCGTGCCCGGCGCGGTGGAGGTGGGTGACGACCGCCGCGTCTACCCGCTCGTCGATCCCGCCGTGGTGGAACGGGTCGGGCAACTCGCCGCCCGGACCCGCCGCATCACGTCCGTCTGCGTCGGGGCGCACCTCCTGGCGGCCGCCGGCCTCCTCGACGGCAAGCGGGCGACCACCCACTGGTCGACGGCGCAGCGGCTCGCCGCCGACCACCCGGAGGTCGAGGTCGACGCCGACCCGATCTTCATCCGCGAAGGCGATGTGTGGACGGGCGCGGGCATCAGCGCCTGCCTGGACCTGTCGCTCGCCCTGGTCGCCGAGGACCTCGGCGAGGCGGTCGCGCTGCGCATCGCCCGGCAGCTCGTGATGTACCTGAAACGGCCGAGCGGCCAGAGCCAGTTCAGCGTGCCGCTGGAGCAGGTCTCCACGACACGGCGTACCGAGGAGCTCCGCCACTACGTCATGCGCAACATCGGCGAGCCCCTCACCGTCGCCCGTCTCGCCGGGTTCGCCCGGGTCAGCGATCGGCAGCTCACCCGGATCTTCAAGACGGAACTCGGCACGACCCCGCACGCCTACATCGAGGCGGCCCGCGTCGAGGTGGCCCGCAACCAGCTCGAAACCGGTGACGCCACGCTCGAACGCATCGCGACCGCCTGCGGGTTCGGCACCGTCGACACCCTCGTCCGGGCGTTCCGCCGCCGGCTCGACACGACACCGACCGAGTACCGCCGCCGGTTCCGGACCGTTCCCGCCTGAGCCCCGGGGCGGGGCCCGGGGACGTGCCCGACGGTCCGGCTCCTCAGTCCTCGAAGTCCCGCGCCAGCTCTTCCCACGCCAGGCCGCGCAGGGCCGCGGGAGCGTGTGCGTCCGACGGGGGGTCCGCCGTGGGCTGGAACCAGACGACGACGAGTGCCGAGAAGTACCAGCCCGAGCGGTGAGCGGGGTCGGTCTCGCCCGAGTGGAACATCCCGACGCAGGCCACCGGAGGAAGCTCCTCGATCGGCTCGCCCACACGCGTGGTCCCGCCGCGCCCGGTGCGCTCGGGGGGTATGAGGTGGACGGGCCAGCCGGGGTAGGCGTCCTCGGCGACGCGCAGACGCCCCTTGATGATCCGGTCGTTGACTCTCCCGGTCGGGGCCCCTTCGAGCAGACCGCCGTAGGTCGAGGAGAGCCGCAGCTCGACGAGGGAGACGGTCCGGCGCGACGAGAGGGTGACACAGCTCAGGGACATGGCCGAACCCTACGGCCGGGGTACCGGCACCGGGAACGGAACCGGAGGCCCGGGCATGCGGAAGGCCCGGCACACGGAGCTCCCGGCGCGCGGAAGAACCCCGCGCACGGAGGCACGCGGGGCGCCGGCATGCGTGAGGGCCGGGTCCCCCCTCCGGGCCCGGCCCTCACGCCCCCGTGGGCGCCCGTCTCAGGCGCCGCGTACCGCCGCGGTGGAGCCGCGGACGACCAGCTCCGGCTGGAAGACGTACTCCGTGCGCTGGACGGGGTTTCCGCCGATCTCCTCCAGCAGGGCGCCCACCGCCGCCGTCGCCATGGCCTGGACCGGCTGGCGGACCGTGGTGAGGGGCGGGTCGGTGAAGGCGATCAGCTGGGAGTCGTCGAAGCCGACGACGGAGACGTCGCGCGGGACGTGGAGGCCCCTCCCCCGGGCCGCGCGGACCACGCCGAGCGCCATCAGGTCGCTGCCGCAGACGATGCCGGTGCAGCCCGCGTCGAGGAGGGCACCGGCCGCGACCTGGCCGCCCTCGACGCTGAACAGGGTGGAGCAGACCAGGAGTCCGGCCTCCTCCCGGTCCATGCCCAGCAAGGACACGGCCGCGTCGACGAAACCCTCGCGCTTGCGCCGGGAGGGCACGTAGCGCTGCGGGCCGATCGCGAGGCCGACCCTGCGGTGGCCCAGCTCGGCCAGGTGGCCGACGGCCATGCGTACGGCGGCCGGGTCGTCGGGGGAGACGAAGGGCGCGCTGATGCGCTCGTTGTAGCCGTTGATCAGGACGAACGGCACACCGCGTTCGGTGAGCGCGGCGTACCGGGCCGGGTCGGCCGAGGTGTCGGCGTGCAGTCCGGAGAGGAAGACGATCCCGCCGACACCGCGCTCGACGAGCTGTTCGACCAGTTCGTCCTCGGTGGCGCCGCCGGGCAGCTGGGTGCAGAGGACGGGCGTGTAGCCGTGCCCGGCGAGCACCTGCTCCACGGACTGGGCGAACGCCGGGAAGATCGGGTTGGTGAGTTCGGGCGTCACCAGCCCGATCAGCCCGGCGCTGCGCTGCCGCAGCGGTACCGGGCGTTCGAAGCCGAGGATGTCGAGCGCCGCGAGCACCCGCTGGCGCGTGGTGTCCGCGACGCCCGGCTTCCCGTTGAGGACCCGGCTGACGGTGGCCTCGCTGACACCGGCCTGGGCGGCGATGTCGAAGAGGCGCAGGGTCTGCCCGGTCCTCGGTGCGGGGACGGTCACACCGTCCACCACACCGTGGTGTCGGCGGGGAGCTCGACGGTGTCGCCGTCGGCGAAGACCGGGGCGCTGGCGAGCAGCAGGGTCCCCGGGGCGGCGATCCGTACGGGAGCGCCGGTGGTGTTGACGGTGCAGACGAAGCCGGGGCGGCCGAGGACGAGGACGCCTTCGGGGGCCGGGAGCCACTCGACGTCCGTACCCGCGCCGAGGCCCGGGTGCTCGCGGCGGGCGGCGATCGCGGCCCGGTACAGCTCCAGGGTGGAGCCCTCGGCGCCGGTCTGCGCCTCGACGGACAGCTCGCCCCAGCCGGTGGGCTGCGGCAGCCAGCTGCCGCCGTCGCCGAAGCCGTAGGAGCTGCCCTCGCGGGTCCACGGGATCGGCACCCGGCAGCCGTCGCGGAAGCCGTCCTGGCCCTCGGCGCGGAAGAAGGACGGGTCCTGGCGGGCCTCGTCGGGCAGGTCGGTGACGTCGGGCAGGCCGAGTTCCTCGCCCTGGTAGACGTAGGCGGAGCCGGGCAGCGCCAGCATCAGCAGGGTCGCCGCACGGGCCCGGGCGAGGCCCTTGTCGCGGTCGCCGGCGGTACGGATCTGGGTGCCCAGGCCCGGCGGGTTGGCGAAGCGGGTGGCGTGCCGGGTGACGTCGTGGTTGGAGAGCACCCAGGTGGTGGGCGCGCCGACCGGGCGCATCGCGGCGAGGGAGGAGTCGATGACCGCGCGGAGTTCGGCGGCGTCCCAGGCGGTGGAGAGGTACTGGAAGTTGAAGGCCTGGTGCATCTCGTCGGGACGCACGTAGTTGGCGGTGCGCTCGACGGTGGGGGTCCACGCCTCGGCGACCGCGATGCGCTCACCGGGGTACTCGTCGAGGATGGTGCGCCAGCTGCGGTAGATCTCGTGCACACCGTCCTGGTCGAAGAACGGCATGACATCGTTGCCCAGCAGTTTCAGCTGGTCGTGGGAGCCGAGGTCCGGCAGTCCCTCGGCCTTGACGAGGCCGTGGGCGACGTCGACGCGGAAGCCGTCGACGCCCATGTCGAGCCAGAAGCGCAGGATGGAGCGGAACTCGTCGGCGACGGCCGGGTGCTCCCAGTTGAAGTCGGGCTGCTCCGGCGCGAACAGGTGCAGGTACCAGTCGCCGGGGGTGCCGTCGGGGTTCGTGGTCCGGGTCCAGGCCGGTCCGCCGAAGATGGACTCCCAGTCGTTGGGCGGGAGTTCGCCTTCGGCGCCCTTGCCGGGGCGGAAGTGGTAGCGCTCGCGCAGGGCGGAGCCGGGGCCCTCGGCCAGGGCGCGCTTGAACCACTCGTGCTGGTCGGAGGAGTGGTTGGGCACCAGGTCGACGATGATGCGCAGGCCCAGTCCGTGGGCTTCGCGGATCAGGGCGTCGGCGTCCAGGAGGGTGCCGAACATGGGGTCGATGGCCCGGTAGTCGGCGACGTCGTAGCCGGCGTCGGCCTGCGGGGAGGCGTAGAAGGGGCTGAGCCAGACGGCGTCCACGCCGAGGTCGCGGAGGTACGGGAGACGCGCGGTGACACCCGCGAGGTCCCCCATGCCGTCGGCGTTTCCGTCGGCGAAGCTGCGTGGGTACACCTGGTAGATCACCGCGTCCTGCCACCAGCCGGTGCGGTGGCCCGGGGCGCCGTCGGACGTGCCGGTGGAGGGGGCAGCAAGGTGCTGGGTCATGTCGTCCCTGGGGTGTCTGGGTGGGGAGCGGCGCCGGGACCGGGTCGGGGATCCGGCGCCGCCGTGACGGGATGCGGTCGTACGGTCGTGCGGGACTGGGGTGCGTCAGCCCTTGACGGCTCCGGCGGACATGCCGGTGACCAGGTGCTTCTGTGCGAAGAGGAAGACCAGGGCGGCCGGGATCGCGATCAGTACGGAGGCCGCGGTCATGGGGCCCCACTGGGCTCCGTACTGGTTGACGAACTTCTGCAGTCCGCCCGCGAGGGTGAGGTTCTCGTCGCCGACCATGAAGGCGGAGGCGTACGCCACCTCGCCCCAGGCGGTGATGAAGGAGTAGAAGGCGGTGACGGCGATGCCCGGCTTGGCGAGCGGCAGGATGAGCCGCCAGAAGGTGCCGAACGGGGTGAGGCCGTCGACCATGCCGGACTCGTCGATCTCGCGCGGGATCGTGTCGAAGAAGCCCTTCATCATCCAGGCGCAGAACGGCACCGAGATGGTGAGGTAGGTGATGACCAGCCCGGCGGGCTGGTTGATCAGGCCCATCGTCGACATGATGTTGTAGATCGGCACGATGAGGACCGCGACCGGGAACATCTGGGTGATCAGCAGCGTCCACATCAGCCCGCGCTTGCCGGGGAACCGGTAGCGGCTGACGGCGTAGCCGGTGGTGGCGGAGACGAAGACACCGAGGACGGTGGTGAGCCCCGCGATGACCACGGAGTTGCCGAACCAGGTCAGGAACTCGGTGTCCTTGATCAGGTTGGTGTAGTTCTCGAACGTCGTCTCGCGGAAGAAGTCCGTCGTGGTGGCGTACTTCGCGGGCTTGAGCGAGGTCAGCAGGACCCACAGCACCGGGAAGACGGCGATCACCGAGGCGATGACCAGGGTGAGGTGCAGGGCCACGGAGGCGACCGGCGAACGCTCGCCGCGCTTGCGGGGCGTACGGCTGGAGTGCCGGGCGCCGGCGGGTGCGGCGGCCTTGGCGGTGGGGGTGTGTGCGGCGGTGGTCACCAGTTGTCTCCCTGCGTGCGGAGCACTCGCCGGTAGACCACGGCGAAGAGCATCAGGAGTACGAGGATCAGCACGCCCCAGGTGGAGGACTGCGCGAAGTCGCGCGGGCTGATCTCGAAGGAGAATTTGTACGCCTGGGTGACCAGGATCTGGGTGGACTCACCAGGCCCGCCCCGGGTGAGCAGGAAGATCACCGGGAACATGTTGAAGGTCCAGATGGTGGAGAGCAGGACCACGGTCGTGGAGACCGGGCGCAGTCCCGGGAGCGTGACGTGGCGGAACCGCTGCCAGGCCGTGGCGCCGTCCATCTCGGCGGCCTCGTACTGCTCCGAGGGTATGGACTGCAGGCCGCCCAGCAGGGCGACCATGATGAAGGGGATGCCGAGCCAGACGTTGACCGCGATGACGGAGAACTTGGCCCAGGTGGGGTCGTTCAGCCACGGGATGCCGTCGATGCCGGCGCCCCCGAGGATCTTGTTGAGCAGGCCGCGCTCCTCGTTGTAGAGGAAGCGCCAGGCGAAGACCGAGACGAAGCCGGGGATGGCCCAGGGCAGGATCAGGGCCATGCGGTAGGCGGAACGGCCGGCGATCTTGCGGTTGAGGATGTTGGCGAGGGCCATGCCCAGGGCGAAGGTGATGCCCACACAGGAGACCGTCCACACCAGGGTCCAGCCCAGCGTGCCGAGGAACTGGCCGCCGGTCAGGGCGTCGGCGTAGTTGTCCAGGCCCACGAACTCGTAGGTGGCGGGCAGTTCGTTGACACCGATGGAACGGGCGACGTTGCGCTCGTTGGCGTCGGTGAGCGACAGCCAGATACCGCGGACCAGCGGGTAGCCGATGATCACGCCGATCACGATCACGACCGGGGCGACCATGGTCCAGGCGTACCAGTGGACCGAGAGGGCCCGCCGGAACTTGCCGGGCGGCGGGGGGGTACCAGTACCGCGGCTCCGGCCGCGGGCGACGTCGTCGCCCGCGGCCTTCGCCACCGACTGGCTGGTGTGGACAGCCATCAGCCGGCCTGCCTTCCTGATTACTTCCAGCCCTTGAGGAGCTTGCGGTAGGAGTCACCGGTGGCCTTGGCGGCCTTCTCCGGCGTGGTCTGGCCGGTGAGCACCTTGGTGTACTCGGTGTTCAGCGGGGCGAAGAGGCTGCCGGTCTCGGGGATCCAGGGGCGCTCCACGGCGGTCTCGACGACCGGCTTGAAGAACTGGACGATCTCGCTGTCGACGGCCTGCTGCTTGGCGTACGCGGAGGTGCGGGTCGGCAGCAGGTTCAGCTCGCCGGCGGTCTGCGCCTGCGTCTCCACCGAGGTCATGTACTCGACGAAGGCGTAGGAGGCGTCCAGGTTCCCGGAGCCGGCGTAGACGGCGAGGTTGTGGCCGCCCTGCGGGGCGCCCTGGCCGGCGGAGCCGGCCGGGACCGTGGAGATGCCCAGGTTGGCCTTGTCCTTGAACTGGTCGCCGGTCAGCGTGTCGGCCACGGCCCAGGGGCCGTTGACCATCATCGCGACATCGCCGTTCTTGAACGACTGCATCATGTTCTCCCAGCCGTCCGTGGCGTCGGTCTTCGCCGCCCCGGATTCGACCAGGTCCTTGACGACGCCGAAGGCCTTGACGCCCTCGGCCTTGTCGACGGTGATCGTCTTGTCGGAGGCGTTGACCAGGTCGCCGCCCTCGCCGTAGAGGAAGGAGAGGAAGTAGTACGAGTCGTCGCCGCGGAGGTAGAGGCCGGTCTTGCCGGTCTTGTCCTTGATCTTCTCGGCGACGGTCTTCAGGTCGGCGACGGTGGCCGGGGGCTCGACGCCCGCGTCCTTGAACATCTTCTTGTTGTAGAAGACGCCCATGGAGTCGATGACCTGCGGGACGGCGTAGGTCTTGCCGTCGTACTTCGTGGAGGCGGCGGCCTGCTTCAGGAAGTCGCTCTCGTCCTTCAGCGCGGCGGTGCCGTCCAGCGGGGCGAGGTAGCCGAGGTCGGCGAACTCGGGCGTCCAGGCCACCTCGGAGCGGATGACGTCGGGGGCGCCGGAGCCGGCCTGGGCGGCGTTCTTGAACTTGTTCTGCGCCTCACCGAAGGGAACGTTGACGTACTTGACGTCGACCTTCGGGTGCTTCTTCTCGAAGCCCTCGGCGATCTTCTTGAAGACCTTGTCCTCGGTGCCGACGCTCGAGGTGTCCCACCACGTCACCGTGCCGGAGAGCTCGCCCGAGCTCTTGCTGCCGCCGCCGGACTCCTCGTCACTGCCGCAGGCGGTCGCCGCGAGCGCCAGGGCCGCGACCAGGGCGGTGGCCGTTATGCCACGTCGCATCTGAACTCCTTCAACTGCCGTACCGCTCCGTCGCGGCGCCGGGTCGACGTGAACGTAACAAGGATGAAAGGCGACCGAAAGACCTTGCGGAAGATTTCTGCAAGCTCCGACGATCGTTACATTGGCGTGTCCTCAAGGTTGCCGTCAAGACTCTTGACGGAACCGGTTTCCCCCTGCACATCCCAGGCCAGGCCCCGTGAACAGCCGGTCCGGCGGCTCTTTCGGATCACACGAGCGAGGACCGCAAGACTTTGCAAGACGTTTCGGCCGGGGCGTCCGCGAGCCGGTTCCTGCGGGCCGGGCCGCCCGGATCCGGTACACGGTGGGCAATCCGACACGCGCCCGGTACAGTCCCCTCATGACCGCACGGCTTGCCGATATCGCAACTCAGGCGGGGGTCAGCGAAGCGACGGTCAGCCGCGTACTCAACGGCAAGCCCGGTGTTGCAGCGGCCACCCGCGAATCAGTCCTCGCGGCGCTCGACGTCCTCGGCTACGAACGCCCCGTGCGCCTGCGCCGGCGCAGCGCCGGTCTGGTCGGCCTGATCACCCCCGAGCTGGAGAACCCGATCTTCCCGGCTCTGGCCCAGGTCATCGGCCAGGCGCTGACCAGGCAGGGCTACACCCCGGTGCTGGCGACGCAGACCCCGGGCGGCTCCACGGAGGACGAGCTGACCGAGATGCTCGTGGACCGCGGCGTCTCGGGCATCATCTTCGTCTCCGGTCTGCACGCCGACACCTCCGCCGACATGCAACGCTACGAACAACTCCGGGCACAGGGAGTCCCCTTCGTCCTGGTGAACGGTTTCTCCCCCAAGGTGCAGGCGCCGTTCATCTCGCCCGACGACCGTGCCGCGATGCGGCTCGCGGTGACGCACCTGGTGGCGCTGGGGCACCAGCGGATCGGTCTGGCGGTCGGCCCGAAGCGCTTCGTGCCGGTGCTCCGCAAGATCGAGGGCTTCCACGCCACGATGGGCGAGCAGCTGGACCTGCCGGCGGCCGGGGTGGAGGAGCTGATCCAGCACTCCCTCTACACCCTGGAGGGCGGCCAGGCCGCCGCCACCGCCCTGATGGAGCGCGGATGTACGGCGGTGGTGTGCGCGAGCGACATGATGGCGCTGGGCGCGATCAGGGCGGCCCGCCGGATGGGCCGGGAGGTCCCGCGCGACCTGTCGGTGGTCGGGTACGACGACTCCCCTCTCATAGCGTTCACCGATCCGCCGCTGACCACGATCCGGCAGCCGGTGACGGCGATGGGCCAGGCCGCGGTACGCACCCTGCTGGAGGAGATCGGCGGTACCCCCGCCCCGCACAGCGAGTTCGTCTTCATGCCGGAGCTGGTGGTACGCGGTTCCACGGCCTCGGGGCCCGGTCCCGGCCCGTCGCCGGTCTGACCTCTCCGGCCCCGGCCCGCCGCCGGTCCGGGCCCGTGCCCACTCCCCCGTCCGCGCCCGTGTCCCGGCCGGTAGTCTGCCGCCATGGCCCGCTGCCCGTGATCTCCCCTGTGAAGGAGCCGATGTGCGACCGGTACCCGACCGGAGGATCATCGGGCAGAGGGGGACGTATCTGGCAGACTCTGCGCCTATGGGTGAATCGCACGTGACCACACAGGAAAACCGCGGGGCGGTCACCCCGTCACTCGTCGTGGACGGCCCGGAGCCGGCCGGGGCGACGAGGTCGACGGCCCTGCGGCTGCGTTCGCTGCGTTCGCCCCGCCGTCCCCGTCTCTGGTTCGAGATCCTGCTGATCGCGGTGAGTTACTGGCTGTACTCGCTGGTGCGCAACGCGGTGCCGGAGCAGAAGGCGGCGGCGCTGCGCAACGCGGACTGGATCTGGTCGCTGGAGCACACGGTCGGTCTGGCCTTCGAGGAGACGGTCAACCGGGCCGTCAATTCGGTGACATGGCTGATCGTGTCGATGAACTACTACTACGCGACCCTGCACTTCGTCGTGACGATCGGGGTGCTGGTCTGGCTGTTCCGCCGCCACCCCGGCCGTTACGCGGCGGCCCGGCTGATCCTCTTCGCCACCACCGGTGTGGCCCTGCTCGGCTACTACCTCTTCCCGCTGGCCCCGCCCCGCCTGATGGACGGCGGGGGGTTCATCGACACGGTGGCGCTGCACCAGACCTGGGGTTCCATGGCCTCGGGCAACTTCAAGGAGATGTCGAACCAGTACGCGGCGATGCCGTCGATGCACATCGGCTGGTCGCTGTGGTGCGGGCTGACCGTCTTCGCGCTGGCGCGTGCGCCGTGGGCGCGTGTCCTGGGCCTGCTGTACCCGGCGGCGACCCTGGTGGTGATCGTGGCGACCGCGAACCACTTCTGGCTGGACGCGGTGGGCGGGGTGGCGTGCCTGACGTTCGGCTACGCCGTCTCGTACACCTGGTACGGATCGCTGCCGCACCGCCTGCCGAAGGCGGTGCCGGGCCCGGCCGCAGCCCGCAGGCGCTTCTCGCCGCGTGGCCTGGCCGCCCTCGGCCGCCGGCCCGCCCGCCGCCGTCCCTCCGGCCCCGCCCCGCGCCCCGCACCGGGCCGGGGGCGGGACACGGCCCGTCCGGGGCTCTCCTCGGCCCGCCGGAACCCTCAGGAGGGGCGGACCCCGCAGGAGGCGGCCGCCTCGGTCCCCCCGAGCGCGCCCGGCGCCTGAGAGGCCGCCGTCCGGCCCTCCCGGTACCGGCCGTCCGGCACCGGGAGCGTGCGGCCCCGTCCGCGCCGGGTGCGCGGGGCCCGTCCGCACCCGGGCGGGTACGCGGCCCCCTCCGCACCCTGGTGTGTGCGGGCCCCGTCCGCGCTCAGCGGCGCTTCCGGCCGCCGTCCCGGTGGGTCGCCCCGGAGAGCACCCCCACACCGGTGCGCAGGCTGGCGTAGTCGAAAGCCGCCCCCACGCCCCGCACGACCCACGTACACGCCTTCGCCAGGATCTCGTCCACCGCGTCCTTCTCTCCTCGCGCCGTTCCCGTCTCTCCCGGTCAGACGTGATCACGGCGGGGGAGGTTGCGTACGGGGAGACCGCGTCCGGCGCGGAGGGCCGGCCCCAGGCGTGCCGAGGCCGGCCACCCACCGCTTCCGGACCGCCTCCCCCGGCCCTTCCGGACCGTCTCCCGGCCCTTCCGGACCGTCTCCCGCCGCTTCCGCACCGCCCCCTGCCGCTTCGGGGCGCGGATCCCGCCGTCTCACCCCGCGGCTCCGTAGAACCGCTCCTCCACCACGGCCCGCGCCCGCCGGGTGATCCGCCGGTAGTCCTCCAGCATGTCCCCCACGTGTCCCTGCTCGTAGCCCAGGTAGCGGCCCACCGCCGCCAGCTCGCGCGGGTTGGAGGGGAAGGTGTCGCCGGGCCGGCCGCGGACCAGCATGACCGCGTTCCGTACCCGGGTCGCCAGCACCCATGCCTCGTCCAGGGTGGCCGCGTCCTCGTGGGGGATCAGTTCCGCCGCGCTCGCGGCGGCCAGTGCCTCGCGGGTGCGGGTCGTCCGCAGGCCCGGTTCGGCCCAGCCGTGCTGCATCTGCATCAGCTGGACCGTCCACTCGACGTCGCTGAGCCCGCCCCGGCCCAGCTTGGTGTGGAGGGTGGGGTCGGCGCCCCGGGGGATGCGTTCGGACTCCATCCGCGCCTTGAGCCGCCGGATCTCCCGTACGGCTTCGTCCCCCAGCCCCTCCACCGGGTAGCGCAGCGGGTCGATCAGCTCGACGAACGCCCGGCCGAGTTCCTCGTCCCCCGCCACCGGCTCGGCCCGCAGCAGTGCCTGGCTCTCCCAGACCAGCGACCAGCGCCGGTAGTACGCGGCGTACGACTTCAGGGTGCGGGTCAGGGGGCCGCTCTTGCCCTCGGGGCGCAGATCGGCGTCGATGAGCAGCGGCGGGTCGGCGGTGGGCAGCTGGAGCAGTCTGCGCATCTGGGTGACGACGGTGTTCGCCGCCCGCGCGGCCTCCTCGTCGCCGACCCCCTCACGCGGCTGGTGCACGAACAGGACGTCGGCGTCGGAGCCGTAACCCAGCTCGTGTCCGCCGAAGCGGCCCATGCCGATGACCGCGAACCGCGCCGGCAGGGTGTCGCCCCACTGCTCGCGTACGGCGGCGCGCAGCGCACCGGAGAGGGTGGCCGCGTTCAGGTCGGTCAGTGCCTGGCCGACCCGGTCCACGAGCGCCCCGGGATCCGCCTCGGCGGGGCTGTCCTCGGTGCCGTAGGAGCCGATCAGGTCGGACGCGGCCGTACGGAACAGTTCTCTGCGGCGTACCCCGCGGGTCACCGCGACGGCCGCCTCGGCGCCCGGCGCGCGGCGGACAGCGGCGAGCACCTCCTGTTCGAGGTGCTCCCGGCCGCGCGGCCGCAGCCCTTCCGGGTCGCCCAGCAGCGCGACGGCCTCGGGGGCGCGCATCAGCAGGTCGGGGGCGAGCCGGCCGGCCGAGAGGACCCGGGCGAGGTTCTCCGCCGCCGCGCCCTCGTCCCGCAGGAGCCGCAGGTACCAGGGGGTCTTGCCCAGCGCGTCGGAGACCTGGCGGAAGCCGAGGAGCCCGGCGTCCGGGTCGGCGGAGTCCGCGAACCAGCCGAGCAGCACCGGCAGCAGGGTGCGCTGGATGGCGGCCTTGCGGGAGACCCCGGACGAGAGGGCTTCCAGGTGCCGCAGGGCGGCGGTGGGGTCGGCGTATCCGAGGGCCTCCAGCCGGACGACGGCGGCCTCGGCGCTGAGCCGCCTCTCGCCGGGCGTCAGCTGGGCGACGGCGTCCAGCAGCGGGCGGTAGAAGAGCTTCTCGTGCAGCCGCCGCACCACGGAGGCGTGCCGCCGCCAGGCCCTGTCGAGTTCGGCGACCGGGTCGGTGCGCAGCCCCAGGGAACGGCCGAGCCGCCGCAGGTCGGCCTCGTCCTCCGGGACGAGGTGGGTGCGGCGCAGCCGGTGGAGCTGGATGTGGTGCTCCATGGTCCTCAGGAAGCGGTAGGCCTCGTCCAGCTGGGCGGCGTCCGCCCGCCCGACGTAGCCGCCGTCGGCGAGTGCCCGCAGGGCGTCCAGGGTGGAGCCGGAGCGCAGGGAGGCGTCGCCGCGTCCGTGGACGAGCTGGAGCAGCTGGACGGCGAACTCGACGTCCCGCAGCCCGCCGGGCCCCAGCTTCAGCTCGCGGTCGATCCGGTCGACGGGGATGTTGTCGACGACACGGCGGCGCATCTTCTGTACGTCCGCGACGAAGTTCTCCCGGTCCGCGGCCTGCCACACCAGCGGGGAGACGGCCTCGACGTACTCCGCGCCGAGCCTGGCGTCCCCGGCGACCGGCCTGGCCTTGAGCAGGGCCTGGAACTCCCAGGTCTTGGCCCATCGCTGGTAGTAGGCGAGGTGGGAGCTCAGGGTGCGCACGAGGGGGCCGTTGCGGCCCTCGGGCCGGAGGTTGGCGTCGACGGGCCAGATGGTGCCCTCGACGGTGGTGTCGGAGCAGACGCGCATCATGTGGGCGGCGAGGCGGGTCGCGGCCTGCATGGCCTTGGTCTCCTCGGCGCCCTCGACGGGTTCGCCGACGAAGATGACGTCGACGTCGGAGACGTAGTTGAGCTCGTGGCCGCCGCATTTGCCCATCGCGACGACGGCGAGCCGGCACTGTGCCGCGTCGGCGGGGGCGGCGGCCTCGGCGATGGCCAGCGCGGCCCGCAGGGTGGCCGTCGCCAGGTCGGCGAGTTCGGCCGCGGCCTCGGCGACGTCGGTGGTGCCGCAGACGTCCCGGGCCGCTATCGAGAGCAGGGCGCGGCGGTAGGCGACCCGCAGCGAGTCCGGGTCGTCCGCGCCGGCGAGCATGCGCTCGAACTCGGTGACGCCGGGGTGCAGGTCCCTCGCCTCGTAGGTGACGAGGGCCTGCCAGTCGCGGGGGTGCCGGGCCAGGTGGTCGCCGAGCGCCTCGGAGGCGCCCAGGACGCCGAGCAGCCGGTCCCGGAGCGGTTTGGCGGTGACGACCGTGTCCAGCAGCACCCGGCGCTCACCGGGTTCCTGCGCCTCGGTGAGGCGTACGAGCCCGTGCAGCGCCAGATCGGGGTCCGCGGTCGCCCCGAGCGCGTCGAACAGGACGGGGTCGGAGCGTACGGAGGCGAGCTCGGGGAGGTCCAGCAGCCGTTCCGCGGCGGACGGGTCGGTGAATCCGTGCCGCAGCAACCGGGTGAAGGTACTGCTTCTGCGTCCCGGCACCGATGTCATCCCACGCTCTCCCTGCCCGACGGACCAACCGTGTCTTTCGAGACTACGGGGCCGCCGGGACGCGCGCGCCGGGACTCCCCGCGGGCGCACGCCGGTACCCGGCCGGGTGTGCCGGGCTCCGGGGCGGACGGGGGGCGTGCACAGGGTGCGAGGAGCGCGGGGAGCGCGGGGAGCGCGCCGGGGAGCGGGAGTTACCCGCCGGGCGGGGCGGGTGCGACGGACGGGGCGGGCACGGTGGGCGGGGTGGACGCGCCGGGCACAGGGGACGGGGCGGGCACGGCGGGCGCGCCGGTCGGGGTGCAGGGCCGGGTGCCGATCACGACGGTGGCGTACAGCTCGTCGCAGACCACCACCCGCGGCTCCAGCCCGTGGGCGCCGACCGCCTCCTCGGCCCGGGCCGCCTGCCGTTCGCTGGTCTCGACCAGCAGGCTGCCGCCCGGGGCCAGCCAGCCGGGCGCCTCGGCCGCCACCCGGCGCAGTACGTCCAGTCCGTCCCCGCCGCCGTCGAGGGCCACCCGGGGTTCGTGCACCCGCGCCTCGACGGGCAGCAGGCCCACGTCGTCGCTCGGCACGTACGGCACATTGGCGAGCAGGACGTCCACCCGGCCGCGCAGGGAGCGGGGCAGCGGCGTGAAGAGGTCGCCCTCGTGCACCTGTCCGAGGCCGGAGAGGTTGCGCCGCGCCCAGCGCACGGCGGCGGGATCGACGTCGGCGGCGTGGAGTTCGGCCGGGTCCGCCAGGGAGGCGAGTGCCGCGCCCAGCGCCCCGGACCCGCAGCACAGGTCGACGACGACGGGGCGTACGGGGGCCGCGGCCGCGGCCTGCCGGACGAGGAACTCGGTACGCCGCCGTGGCACGAACACCCCGGGTCCGACGGCGATCCTGAGCCCGCAGAACTCGGCCCAGCCCAGCACGTGTTCGAGGGGGAGGCCGTCGGCGCGGTGTCCGACCATGGCGGCGAGTCCGCCGGGGTCAGCCGCGGCGGAGATCAGGAGTGCGGCTTCGTCCTCGGCGAAGACACAGCCTGCGGCGCGGAGTCGGGCGGCGATGGAGGAAGCGGTGAGCGGTGACGCGGAGGACGACATGCGGAGCCTTTCGGGAACCCGATGGGCGCTCCGCGGTCGGCCCGGCCTACCGGGTCGTCCGGTGGGCCACGCGACGGCGAGGGGTGAGCGCCCAGCCTGCTGAAGCGGTAATGGGTCTCACCTCCTGGAGTCGGTCCCGGTGCCGGGACGCGTCACCCTACCGGAACGGGCGGGCGCGCCGCACCGTCCGGATCACGCCCGTGCCCCCGCACCGGAACGGCGCGGGGGCACGGATGCCGTGGGCAGGGCGGGTGTTACAGGTCCACGCTGTCGCGCAGCTTGGTCGGCGTCAGGAACAGCGACGCGACGACACCGATGACCGCGATGCCGGCGGAGATCAGGAAGATGTGTCCGGTCGCGTCGCCGTAGGCGGCGCGCACCACTTCCTGGATCTGCGGAGGCATGGCGGCCACGTTCAGTGTCGAGCCGCCCGACGTGGAGGCGGCCGGGTCGACGCCCAGCTTCGCCAGCCCGTCGGCGATCTTCGTGGCCACCTGGTTGGCGAGCACCGCACCGAGGACGGAGACGCCGATGGTGCCGCCGAGCGAGCGGAAGAAGGTGATCGCACCGCTGGCGGCGCCGAGTTCGCTGAGCGGGACGGTGTTCTGCAGCACGAGCACGAGGTTCTGCATCGACATACCGACACCGATGCCGACGGCCAGCATGCCCAGCGACACGATGACCAGCGAGGTCTCGTGGTCGATCGTGGACAGGCCCAGGAAACCGAGGGTGAGCACCACGACGCCGGTGACGATGTAGGGCTTGACCTTGCCGGTCTTGGAGACCAGGCGCCCGGCGACGGTGGAGGAGAGGAGCACGCCGAGCATCAGCGGGATGGTCAGCAGACCGGCCTCGGTCGGCGAGTTGCCCCGGCCGATCTGGAAGTACTGGCCGAGGAAGACGGCACCGCCGAACATCGCCATGCCCACGGCGAGGCTCGCGACGATGGCGAGGGCGGGGTCCCGGCGGCGTACGACGTGGAGCGGGACGACCGGTTCCTTGACCCGCGCCTCGACCATGACGGCGGCGGCGAGGATCACGACGCTGCCGCCGACCATGGCGGCGCTCTGCCAGGAGATCCAGTCGAAGTCGTTGTCGACGAAGGTGACCCAGAGGAGGAGCAGGCTGACACCGGCGGCGATCAGGGACGCGCCGAGGTAGTCGACCTTCACGTCGGGCCGGCGGATCTCGGTGAGGTGCAGGGTGCGGGTCAGCATCACGAACGCGACGAGGGTGAAGGGGACGGCGATGAAGAAGCACCAGCGCCAGCCGAGCCACGAGGTGTCGGTGATGAAGCCGCCGAGCAGCGGTCCGCCGACGGTGGCGACGGCCATGACCCCGCCGAGGTAACCGTTGTAGCGGCCGCGCTCCTTGGGGCTGATCATCGCGGCGATGATCACCTGCACCAGCACCTGCAACGCGCCCATGCCGAGGCCCTGGATGGCCCGGAAGGCGATCAACTGCCCCGTGGACTGGGCGAATCCGCAGGCGACCGACGAGATGACGAAGAGCCCGATGGATATCTGGAGGAGCAGCTTCTTGCTGAACAGGTCGGCCAGCTTGCCCCAGATCGGGGTGGAGGCCGTGGAGGTCAGCAGCATCGCGGTGACGACCCAGGTGTACTGCGACTGCGTGCCGTTCAGGGAGCCGATGATCTGCGGCAGGGCGACGGAGACCACCGTGCTGCTGATCATCGCCACGAACAGCACGATCAGCAGTCCGCTCAGGGCTCGCATCACATGCCGGTGATCCATGGGTGCAGCCTCGGCGGGCGCGGCCGTTTGTGCGCTCACGCGCAACCTCCGGAAGGTTTCAGGCAGAAAGGGAAGGTCTTCACTCGGGAAGGGCAAGGCTTCGCTCAGGAAGAGAAGTCTTCACTGTACATGCACAGTGGGAAATTTTGCACATTGCGCAATCTTTACCCGGCGATAGATAATGGAGCCATGGAGAGCTCCACGGGACTGCGTGAACGCAAGAAGGCCGCCACCCGGCAGGCCGTACACGAAGCGACCCTGCGCCTGACCGTCGAACACGGCTTCGACCATGTGACGGTCGAGGCCGTCGCGGACGCGGCCGGCATCTCGCGCAGAACGTTCTCCAACTACTTCACCAACAAGGAGGACGCCCTCCTCTACGGCGAGGAGCAGCACATCCGCGCCCTCGTCCAGGCGGTCCGCGACCGCCCCGCCGAGGAGCCCGCCTGGGCGGCGCTCCGGGCGGCGGTCGGCCAGTTCACCGAGCGGATGGCCCCTCCGGAGCGCGAGTGGGCGGTCCGCACCCGCCTCGCCCTGCGCCACCCCTCCCTGCTGGCCCGCCAGCTCGCCGACCACGCGGCGCTGGAGCGCGACCTGGCCGACGCCGTGGCCGCCCGGACCGGACCGGCCGCGGGGACGGTGCGCCCGGTGGTGCTGGCCGCCGGTTTCCTCTCCTCCCTCCGCATCGCGATGCGGACGTGGATCGAGGAGGACGAGGCGCGCGGACCGGGTGCGGTGATCGAGGAGATCCTGGACGAGATGGGCCGCGGTTTCGACTGAGCGGCGGTACGGACGCCCGCGGGCGACGGGGCCGCCGGCGTCCGGCGGAGCACGGCCCGCCTGCGCGTCCCGGTGCCGGGGGGCGTGGCGCCGGGGGCCGTTGCGGTCAGACCGCCGACAGCCGGGTGGTCACCGGGTCGCGGGTGACGATGTAGCAGGTGGCCGTCGGTTCACCGCCGACGCCCCAGTCC
This sequence comes from Streptomyces nitrosporeus, assembly GCF_008704555.1. Classification (NCBI taxonomy): domain Bacteria; kingdom Bacillati; phylum Actinomycetota; class Actinomycetes; order Kitasatosporales; family Streptomycetaceae; genus Streptomyces; species Streptomyces nitrosporeus. The sequence continues at coordinate 5,622,932 of NZ_CP023702.1, read as the reverse complement.
TTTTCGGCCGGCCAGGTGTACCAGAACAGGTCGTCCTCGGCCGCCTCACGCTTCCATGCCCCGGGCAGCGGGCGGTACTCCCCCGTGCACCTCTCCTCCACCGCGCTCTCCGCCTCCTCGTCCCCCGGGTACGCGGTGTCCAGGCGGGGGTGGGCGAACACCCTGACGTCGTGGGGCCGGTCGCAGGGCACAGCCACGACCGTGCCGGGCGTGCGGTTGCCGGTCGTGAGGTCGGCGCAGGCGCCTTCCTCCAGGTCGCCGATCGCCGTGACGGCGTCCTTCGCGTCGAGTGTCCGCTCCGTCGGCGCCGGCATGGCCGGAGCCGAGTCCCCGTGTCCGCTCACCGTCAGGACGGCCCGGAGGCCGGTCATCCCGGCGAGAGCGCCGTCCTTCCGGTCGAGCAGTGCGGAAAGGTCCGCTTCGGCCCGTGTGACGCGGCCCTCGGCGTCCACCCTGATCCCGAGCGTCACCGGGGTCTTCGTACCACCGGGGTCGATGTCGCTGGTGAGTTCGGCGCGCAGGTCCTGGGAGAACATCCGCAGCGCGTTGTACGCGGTGAGTTCCGCCTGGTAGGCGCGGCTGCCTTTCTCTTCCAGGGTCTCCGTGGACTCCCGTACGTCCTGCACCCCGCTCAGCACCTCCAGCAGGGTGCCTCCGAAAGCGGATTCGGTGCCCCGCAGCGCGTTGATCGCGGCCTCCCCGCCGAAGACCTCCAGGGATCCCGCGTAGTCCAGCCAGTAATCCGCCTCGCCCGCGCGCAGCCGGATGGAGTCCGGGTCGACCGCCAGCCGGGTCAGGGCAGGGGAACGCCCCGGTCCCAGCCGGGCACCCAGCAGTTCGTCCTTGGCTTCTTCCGGCAGGTCCGGCGCGAGGGTCCACTCGACCGAGCCGGCGGCGCGGCCACCGGCGAAGTCGACACGGCCCGTGGCCTTCTGGACCGTGTCCCCCTCCGGCGAACCGAACGTCAGGGTCTGTGTGAAGCGCGCCGTCCCCTCTGCCTGGGTCGCCAGCAGCGCCTGCCGGGGCTGCTGGCCGAGCGGCGCGCCGAAGACCGGGTGAGCGGCCTTCTCCTTCTCCCCGGAGCCGCCCGAGCAGGCCGTCAGCAGCAGGGCGGACACGGCGAGGATCACACGCAGGGGGCTGACACGGCTTCTGACCACGCCGGTTCGACAAAGGACCCCGCCGATCGGTTGCCCTTCCCCGGGTAACGGAACGGTATCCCCCGCCGGGCGGGCCGTCATACGCTGGCCACCACGTCGGAGTTCTGCGGGGAGGGGCTGTAACAGTGCGGTGGAAGGTGTACGGGGAGCGCCCGCTCTACGCGAACCCCTGGGTGAACCTGTGGTCGGCCGACGTCGAGCAGCCGGACGGCCACCGGGTCGACTACACGATCGTCAGGCTCCGGAACCTGGCCGTGGCGGCCGTGGTCAACGACCGCCGGGAAGTCCTCATGATGTGGCGCCACCGCTTCGTCACCGGCACCTGGGCCTGGGAGCTCCCCATGGGCCTGGTCGAGGACGGTGAGACACCGGCCGAGGCCGCCGCCCGGGAGGTGCTGGAGGAGACGGGCTGGCGGGTGGACTCGCTGGAACCGCTGATCTACGCGGAACCGGCGAACGGCATCACCGACTCGCAGCACCACCTCTTCCGTGCCGACGGCGCCACGTACACCGGGCCGCCCACCGAGCGCAACGAGTCGGACCGCGTCGAGTGGATCCCGCTGTCCGGCGTCCGGTCCATGATCGACCGCCGGGAGATCGTGAGCAGCGGTTCGCTGGTGGGCCTGCTGTACCTGCTCCTGGACGAGGCGGCGCCCTGACCCGGGGACCCGGGCGGGTCACGGGCGCGGGGTCCCGCCGCCCGGTCCGATCGGTGGCAGGGCGCCCAGGACCCACTTCATGGTCTTCCGGGGGGTGACGACGAGCACCGGGACGCCGTCGTCCTCGCATTCCAGGACCAGCGCCTTGCCGTCGTAGTCCGGCCGGCCCTCGGGGTCCGTACGGTAGGGCGGCCGGACCCGGACGGGGGTCAGGGTGCGCGGCGCCTCTCTGCGGTACGCGACACCCGTGGGGTCGGGTGTCGACGCCAGCAGACCGGGGCCGGCCACCAGGAAGCCGCCCCGGCCGGCGTAGGACACCTCGCCCAGCACCATGCCCTGGAAGCTCAACTCCTTGCCGGGCACGGCCCGTTCCAGGCGGAGGGTGTCGTCGCCCCGCTGCCGCCGCGCCATGACCAGTCCGATCACCGCGCAGACCGCCGCCACCACCGGGGCGCTCAGCCCGATGACTCCCAGCGCCTGCCCGGGGCTGTCGGTGAACCACGGCGCGACCGCCGCGACCGCGGTGAGGAAGAGGGCGCCCAGGGCGGGGACCCCGGCGTGCCACGGGTAGGCCAGGCGCGACCGGCTGCTCAGCTTGGCCTGCCAGAAGCAGAACCACAGGAAGACCAGGCCGTAGAAGCCGACGGCGAGACCCCAGGCGCAGTAGAGCCGGTAGTCCCCGCGCGGGTCCGCGGTCGTCCAGCGCCGCTCGGCCCCGGTGTCGACGTAGCGGATCTGGTCCCGCCAGTAGGTGACCTGGATCGTGCCGCCCTCGCGGATGCCCGGTACGTCCTCGACGGCGCCCTCCAGCCGGGTGCGGGTGGCCGTCCCGTCCGGCTCGGTGACGTACACCCAGAACGAGGGGGTCTTCTTCCCCTTCTTCTTGGCGGTCTCCTCGACGCGCACCCGCACGGTCCGCAGGCACTCCCGGCCCCCGTCGCCGGGGCCGCACGCGACAGCCGCCCGGAAGGCCCGTTCGTCCTCCAGTGCCCCGCGCATCGGTACCAGCAGCAGGAACGCCGCCAGCAGCGCGCAGACACCGGCCGACACGGCGGCGCCGATCATCAGCGAACGGTTCTTCGAGCGGGTCGCCCCCGCCTTGTTGTCCAGGGTCACCGGTGCATGGTGCGCCCCCGGCCGGCTGCCGGACCATGCCGGTCACAGGCACCTTCCCGCCCCTCTTCACTGCCGGAACCCGGCAGTACGAACCGGCGCCGCCGCTCCCCGGAAATCCTTTGCCCTGTCCTGCCCTCGTTGGTAGGAAGGCGCGAAACCCGTTGTCCCGACACAGAGTTGAGGGAAAAACATTGCTGACAGGTGAATCGGTGCGGCTCCGGCTGATGGACGAGGACGACACGGAGGCGCACTGGCGCTGGAAGCACGACCCGGACGTCATGCGCTGGATGGACAACGGCTACCCGATGACCCTCGCCCAGTTCCGCGCCTACAAGGCGGAGTTCCCCGCCGCGTCCTACGCGCAGATCGTCTTCGGCATCGAGACCCTCGCGGACGAGCGGCTGATCGGCCTCGTCCGACTGACCACGGACGGGCCCGAGGCCGGGGGCGCCGAACTCGACATCTACATCGGCGAGAAGGACTGCTGGGGCAAGGGCTACGGCACCGAGGCCACCCGCCTCATGTGCCGGTACGGCTTCGACACGATGCGTCTGCACCGCGTCATGCTGTGGGTGGCCGACGCCAACACCGCCGCGATCCGGGCCTACAGGAAGGCCGGCTTCACCGAGGAGGGCCGGGCCCGCGACACCGTCCGCGACGGCGGCGTCTGGCACGACAGCATCCTCATGGGCATGCTGGAGGGCGAACTGCGCTGACGGGCCGACCGGGTTCCGCCCCGGCCGCCCACGGTACGAGAGGACGGCCTCTGCCGCTTTCAGCCCCGTCCCCATGCCCGTGGCGTCCGACGGTGACCGGGTGGCCCGTTCTCTATAGGCTCCGTGCCATGAGCAACCGCGATCACGCCGCAACGTTCATCATCCTCGGTGTCCTGGTCGTCGTGTTCGGCATCACCTTCACCGTGTTCGTCATACCGTCGGGCCGGGAGGCCCAGGCGGATGAGGACGCGGCCACCGGTACCGCCGACACGCTGCTGCACGCGCTCGGCCGAGGAGACGGGGCAGAGGCCTGTGGCCTCCTGGCGAAACCCGCTGCCACTGCTCTGGCCACCCAGCGGGGAAAGGACGACTGCCCCTCCGCCGTACGGGATCTGGCCGACTCGCTGACCGCCGCGGAACGCGAAGCCGTGGCGGCCATGAAGCTGACCGACGACGACACCAGAGCGGAGAAACGGGGAACGCGGCACACCGTACGCCTGGACGCCGAGCCCTTCGGTTACACCGGACTCCTGGTGGACCGGCAGAACGGTACGTGGCGTGTGATCCGCATGGAATGAGAGAAATTTCTGCCGCGCCAGAATCAGGTGCTTCCCTTCCCGGGCATCAGGCGGGCGCTGCACCGTGCCGCCAGTGCCGGAATGGCGGCGATCTTCTCCGGCGTGAGATCGGGCCAGTGGATCCCGGAGGGTCGTTGGGATTTCGGGCAGACGATGGTTTCGGCGGGCGTGACGATGAGGTCGACGCCGACGTCGTGTCCGCTGGTGGGGACGGTCGTCTCGGTCACCTGGAGTGCGTGGACGGTGGTGACGACGAGGGTCTTCGGTGTCACCAGGCCGGCCTCGGCGAGAAGGGCGAACTCGATGTCGGAGTAGCCGGCGCCTTTCCCGACGCGGGCGCCGTCGCGGTTGACGGCGACGCTGCCGAGGATGATCAGGTCGAGCGGGCGGAGTGCGTCGACCTCGACGGCCGGGGCGATGGAGGCGGCCGTGCGGCTGTCGGCGGCCTCGGCCGGCGGGACGGTGAGGGCGGCCGGTTCAAGGAGGTAGAAGGGCTTGGGGGTGGCCAGCTTCGGTACAGCCATGTAGACCGTCTTGCCCTCCTCCAGCGCCCGTGCCCGGACCGGGAGCTGGGCCTTGTCCGGTACGGCCTTGACGACACTCGCGTACTGCCAGGACGGGAGCGCCGCCAGTCGGGCAGCGGCTTCCCCGGCGCCCTTGAAGTCCGGGATTCGGCCGTGGACGGAGGCGTCGTGGACGGCGTCCGCGGCTGTCAGGGAGTCCCAGACCTGTGTGCGTACCGCCTGTTTGGCCTGGTCCAAAGAGCTGGCTGCCACGGCGGCCCCTCCGTTCTTCCTTCTATGCCGCTGCCGTCGATCCGGGCAGGCGGTCAGGGCCTCGGCGGATACGGGCGGGCGTAGGGCTCTTTCACGCCCCGGCCCCCTCGCTGCCGAGCGGCGAGGGGGGCGGGCCCACGTCGCCACGGACAGCGTGTGTCCGGGCCGTCCGTTCCTGTCTGACGGCCCGTGGACGGCCCGGGACCGGTGTGGCTGCGGGCGGGGCGTCTCCCGGTGGTCCGGGAGGCGACCCGCCCGCGTAGTACTGCCTGGGCCTTTGGCCCGTGTCTACAGCACCGGCAGCAGGTTCTTCAGCTCGAAGGCGGTGACCTCGCTGCGGTACTCCTCCCACTCCTGCTTCTTGTTTCGCAGGAAGAAGTCGAAGACGTGCTCGCCGAGCGTCTCCGCGACCAGTTCGCTCTTCTCCATCAGCGAGATCGCCTCGCCCAGGTTCTGCGGCAGCGGCTCGATGCCCATGGCGCGGCGCTCGGAGTCGGAGAGCGCCCAGACGTCGTCGTCGGCGCCGGCCGGGAGTTCGTAGCCCTCCTCGATGCCCTTGAGTCCGGCGGCGAGCAGTACCGCGTACGTCAGGTAGGGGTTGGCGCCGGAGTCGATGGAGCGGACCTCGACGCGGGAGGAGCCGGTCTTGCCGGGCTTGTACATCGGGACGCGGATCAGTGCGGAGCGGTTGTTGTGGCCCCAGCAGATGTAGGAGGGGGCTTCGCCGCCTGCTCCGGCGGAGCGGCTGGAGCCGCCCCAGATGCGCTTGTAGGAGTTGACCCACTGGTTGGTCACGGCGGAGATCTCCGCGGCGTGCTTGAGCAGGCCCGCGATGAAGGACCGGCCGACCTTGGAGAGCTGGTACTCGGCACCCGACTCGTAGAACGCGTTGCGGTCGCCCTCGAAGAGGGAGAGGTGGGTGTGCATGCCCGAGCCGGGGTACTCCGAGAACGGCTTCGGCATGAAGGTGGCCTGGACGCCCTGCTCCAGCGCCACCTGCTTCATGACCAGCCGGAAGGTCATGATGTTGTCGGCGGTGGACAGCGCGTCGGCGTAGCGGAGGTCGATCTCCTGCTGGCCGGGCGCACCCTCGTGGTGGCTGAACTCGACCGAGATGCCCATGGATTCGAGCATGGTGATCGCCTGGCGGCGGAAGTCCATGCCGACGTTCTGCGGGGTGTGGTCGAAGTAGCCGGAGCTGTCGGCCGGGGTGGGGCGGGTGCCGTCGACCGGCTTGTCCTTCAGCAGGAAGAACTCGATCTCGGGGTGGGTGTAGAAGGTGAAGCCCAGGTCCGAGGTCTTGGCCAGGATGCGCTTGAGTACGTAGCGCGGGTCGGCGAAGGAGGGCGAGCCGTCCGGCATCAGGATGTCGCAGAACATCCGGGCCGTGCCGGGTGCCTCCGCGCGCCAGGGCAGGATCTGGAACGTGCCGGGGTCCGGCTTGGCGATCATGTCCGATTCGTATACGCGGGCGAAGCCCTCGATGGCCGAGCCGTCGAAGCCGATGCCCTCGTCGAAGGCCTGTTCCAGCTCGGCGGGCGCGACGGCGACGGACTTGAGGTAACCGAGCACGTCGGTGAACCACAGCCGTACGAAACGGATGTCGCGCTCCTCAAGGGTCCTGAGGACGAATTCCTGCTGCTTGTCCATAGCCACATCCTTGCAGTTCAGACGGTCCGTGCATCACCGCCCGGGGGTAGGGGGACACCTCAGTATCACGACCCGGGATTTCACCCAGATTACGCACTCGGTGTGAGAGGGAGCACTCAGCCACCCACTACGATCGGCGCGCCCGGTGCGCAGGGGGTCCGAAGGCTCGTGAGGGCTTCGCGGGCCCGTGTGCGCCGGCTCGTTCCATGTCCCTCCCACCTCTTGGCAGAAGGACCGCCGACATGAGTTTCGACCGCAGGACCCGTGAGGAGCAGACGCCCGGTGCAGGCCGTGCGCACGACCGCCGCAACCGTGTCGCCGTCATAGCGGTGAGCGCCGCCGTGGTCGCCGGTCTGCTCGGTTTCGGCTCGTACACGCTGCTGAAGGGACCGGAGGCGGACGCGGCGGGCGAGGTCTCCACGGCGGCCTCCCGGGCGGGCGACGCCAAGCAGGCGGAACCGGAGGAGGCGGCTGCCGCCGGGGCCGTCGAGGGCGAGAGGTCCTGGGACCCGGAGAAGCTGGGCCGTGACCACGTCACCACGCCCGTGACGTATCCGATGAGGCCGCCGGTGGGCGGTGACCACGATCCGGCCTGGCTCAACTGCGACGGCGTCGTATACGAGAAGGCCGTTCCGGACGTCCACGCGGTGCATGCCCTGGAGCACGGTGCGGTGTGGGTGACGTACGACGACCGGGCCACGGACGCCGATGTGCGCGCGCTGGCGTCGAAGGTCGCCGGTACGCCGTACACGCTGATGAGCCCGTACGACGGGCAGGACGGGGCGATCGTGCTGAGCGCCTGGGGCAAGCAGGTCGCCGTCGACGGCGCGGACGACCCCCGGGTGGCTCGGTTCCTCGCACGGTACGTCCAGGGGCCCCAGACCCCGGAGCCCGGCGCGCCGTGCACGGGCGGGGTCGACGGGTGAGCCGGGTGCGCGAGGGGCGCGTGCGGTGGGCGGCCGGCGGTGCGGTGCTGCTCGCCCTGCTGTTCGCCGGGGCGGCGGCGGTCGCTTCGGGGCGGGGCGGCGGGGATGCGGCGGCCCCGGCCGGGACCCTCGCCGTCCCGGCCGCCGGATCGGCGGACGCGGGTTTCGCCCGTGACATGTCCGTCCATCATCAGCAGGCCGTGGAGATGTCCTTCCTCGTGCGGGACCGGACGAAGGACGAGGAGGTGCGGCGGCTCGCGTACGACATCGCGAACACGCAGGCGAACCAGCGGGGCATGATGCTCGGCTGGCTGGACCTGTGGGGGCTGCCCAAGACGGCGCCCGCCGGCCAGGAGCCGATGGCGTGGATGCCGTCCTCCGGCCATCACACGCACCCGGGGCGTCACACGGGCGCCTCGTCCGCCCCGCGCGACGGGGCGCTGATGCCCGGCATGGCGACCAGGACCGAGCTGAGGGAGCTGGGCGCGGCCGACGGCGTGGAGGCCGAGGTCCTCTTCCTCCAGCTGATGACCGACCATCACCTGGGCGGGGTCGCGATGGCCGAGGGGTGCGCCGGACTGTGCGCGGTTCCGGCGGAGAAGCGGCTCGCCGAGGGCATGGTGCGGGGGCAGCGCTCGGAGCTGGACCTGATGGCGGACATGCTCGCCGAGCGGGGCGCGGCGCCCCGGCCGTAGGAGCAGGCCGGGCGGCCCAGCAGTCGGCGGGGGCCCGGGCCGGGCGGGCGGATGCCCGGGCCGGGCGGGTCTCCGCCGGCCTGGACCCCGCCGGCCTGAACCACGCCGGCCTGGACCCCGTCGGCCGGGCCTCCGCCGGCCGGCTGCGGGCCGCCTCTCCCCCGTCCGGGTGTACCGGATCGCCCCGTACCGCGTGCACCCGTGCGGGTGAAGTCCAGCGGTGGCGGGCCCAGGACGGCCCCAGCACAATGGACAGTGCTCGGGGTTGTACGGCATGCCCACCGGCACGCAGGAGGAAGAACCCATGACCACCGCCAAGGACATCATGAGCGCCGGGGCCCAGTGGATCCCGGCCCACGAGACGCTCGACCGCGCCGCCCAGATGATGCGGGACCACGAGGTCGGTGCGCTGCCGGTCTCCGCCAACGGCGAGCAGGACAAGATGGTCGGGATCATCACCGACCGCGACATCGTCGTCAGCTGTGTGGCGTCGGGGCACGATCCGTCGAAGGTGACGGCCGGTGAACTCTGCGAGGGCACCCCGCGCTGGATCGACGCGACCGCCGATGTCGAGGCGGTCCTCGACGAGATGCAGAGCCACCGGATCCGCCGGCTTCCGGTGATCGAGAACAAGAGGCTGATCGGCATGATCAGCGAGGCGGATCTGGCCCTGCACCTCTCCGACGAGCAGGTCGCCGGCTGGGCGGAGAGGGTCTACTCCCGCGCCTGACCCGCACCTCCCCCCTCCCCCACCCGCCCACTGCCCTTCTCGCGTACCCGGCCCGGTCTCCCCGCACATCGGCGGGGAGACCGGGCCGTCGTCGCGGGAGGCCGGGCCGCCGTCGCGGGAAACCGGGCCGCAGTCGTTGCGGGAGACCGGGCCGTCGTGCGGGAGACCGGCCGTCGTCGCGGGAGGCCGGGTGTCGGGGCGCCTCCTTATACCGGGCGGGAGTACGGTGCGCAACATGTCTGAAATGCCCCATCGTCGCGCCGTACTCGGCGCGGGTATCGCCGCCCTGACGGCGTCGGCCGCCTCCTCCGCGCCCGCCACGGCCGCGCCCCTCCCGAAGCCACCGGCCGCACCTGCCCCCGTCCGGGACCTCCGCCGGGCCGCCGACGACGACCCCTATGTGCTCCCCGACGGCCCGGAGGTCGCCCGGGCCGAGGCCGCGCGGGGCGGCGGCCCGGTACGGAGTGTCGCGCTGACGGCCACCGCGTCCCGTCTCGAACTGGGCGGCGGTCTCACCGTCCCGACCTGGTCCTACGGCGACCGGCTGCCCGGGGACCCGGTCCGGATCACCGCGGGTGACACCCTGGAGCTCACCCTCGCCAACCATCTGCCGCAGTCCACATCGGTGCACTGGCACGGCCTGGCCCTGCGCAACGACATGGACGGGGTGCCGGGACTGACCCAGCGGCCCGTGGAGCCGGGCGCGGAGTTCACCTACCGCTTCGCCGTCACCCACCCGGGCACCTACTGGTTCCACCCGCACTCGGGCGTGCAGCTCGACCGGGGGCTGTACGCGCCGCTGGTCGTGGACGACCCGAGGGAACCGCTCGCCTACGACAAGGAGTGGGTGGTCGTCCTCGACGACTGGCTCGACGGGGTGGAGGGCTCGACCCCCGACGCGGTGCTCGACGAACTGACCGGCGGCCGGGGAAGCATCCACGGCACCACCGGGCACACGGCGTCCGCGCCGGACGAGGCCCCGCCCTCGCGCCTGCTGGTGGGCGCGGAGAGCGATCTCCTCGGCGGGCACGCCGGTGACGTCGACTACCCGTACTACCTGGTCAACGGCCGTACAGAACAGGACCCTTCGGTCTTCGAGGCGCGTCCCGGCGACCGGATCCGGCTACGGGTGGTCAACGCCGGCGGGGACACCGCCTTCCGGCTGGCGCTGGGCGGCCACCGGATGACCGTGACGCACTCCGACGGCTTCCCGGTGGGCCACACCGAGACGGACGCACTGCTGATCGGGATGGGTGAACGGTACGACGTGCTGGTGACGGCCGGGGACGGGGTGTTCCCGCTGACCGCGCTCGCCGAGGGGAAGGGCGCCTCGGGCCTCGCCGTGCTGCGCACGGGGGCGGGCGCGCTGCCGCCGGCCGGCACGCGCCCGGACGAGCTGACCCGCGAGGTGCTCACGGCGGACCGTCTGGCACCGGACGGGTCGGTCGCCCTCACCGCGCGCGAGCCGGACCGGACGGTGCGGTTCCGGCTCAGCGGCTCCATGGAGGCGTACGACTGGACCTTCGACGGCACCCCCTACGATCCGGCGGTGCGCAGCGGCGTCCGGGCCGGGGAACGGGTGCGGCTGGTCTTCGCCAACCGCACCCGGATGTGGCACCCGCTGCATCTGCACGGCCACACGTTCGCGCTGGCGGCCACGGCCGCGGGGGCGGCTCCGGGCGTCCGCAAGGACACCGCGATCGTCCTGCCGGGACGCAGGCTGACGGTCGATCTCGACGCGGACAACCCGGGGTTGTGGATGCTGCACTGCCACAACCTGTACCACGCGGAGGCGGGCATGATGACGGTCCTCGGCTATCTGCGCTGAGCCGGCCCGCGCCGGGCGGCGGCCCGCGCCGGGCGGGCACGCGCCCGCCCGGCACACACCCGCCCGGCACGCATCCGACGGCACACAGCCGCCGGGCACGTGGTCGCCGGGACATCGCGTCAGTACGACGATTACACTGGAGGGCGTGCCTCAACTACGTCTCGCCCTGAATCAGATCGACTCCACCGTCGGTGATCTGGCCGGCAACAGCGAGTCGGTCGTCCGCTGGACACGGCATGCCGCCGGGCAGGGCGCCCACCTGGTGGCGTTCCCCGAGATGGTGCTGACCGGTTATCCCGTCGAGGACCTGGCGCTGCGGTCGTCCTTCGTCGAGGCATCGCGTCAGGCGCTGCGCGCGCTCGCCGTCCGTCTCGACGACGAGGGTTTCGGTGAACTGCCCGTGCTCGTCGGCTACCTCGACCGCTCGGAGCACGCGGCGGTGCGCTACGGGCAGCCCGCGGGCTCTCCGCGCAACGCGGCGGCGGTGCTGCACCGCGGGCGGATCGCCCTGAGCTTCGCCAAGCACCACCTGCCCAACTACGGCGTGTTCGACGAGTTCCGCTACTTCGTGCCGGGCGACTCGATGCCCGTCGTGCGGGTGCGCGGCGTCGATGTGGCGCTGGCGATCTGCGAGGACCTCTGGCAGGACGGCGGCCGGGTCCCGGCCGCCCGGTCCGCCGGGGCCGGTCTGCTGCTGTCGGTCAACGCGTCGCCGTACGAGCGCGACAAGGACGACACCCGGCTGGAGCTGGTCCGCAGGCGTGCGCGGGAGGCCGGCTGCACGACGGCGTACCTGGCGATGACCGGCGGCCAGGACGAACTCGTCTTCGACGGCGACTCGATCGTCGTCGGCGTGGACGGTGAGGTCATCGCCCGCGCGCCGCAGTTCTCCGAGGGCAGCGTGATCGTGGACCTGGAACTCCCCGCCGCGGCCGGCGTGCCGCCTTCCGGGGTCGTCGACGACGGTCTGCGGATCGACCATGCGGTGCTGTCCGAGGAGCCCCTCGCCCCGTACGCGCCGGAGTTCACCGGCGGGCACGCGGACCGGCTCGACGACGACGAGGAGCTGTACTCGGCGCTGGTGGTGGGCCTGAGGGCGTACGCCGCGAAGAACGGTTTCGGCACCGTCCTGGTCGGACTGTCGGGCGGAATCGATTCGGCGCTGGTCGCGGCGATCGCCTGCGACGCGCTGGGCGCGGAGAACGTGTACGGCGTGTCGATGCCGTCGAAGTACTCCTCGGACCACTCCAGAGAGGACGCGGCGGAACTGGCCCGGCGCACCGGGCTGAGCTTCCGCACGGTACCGATCGAGCCGATGTTCGACGCCTACATGGGCTCGCTGGGTCTGACCGGGCTGGCGGAGGAGAACCTGCAGTCACGGCTGCGCGGCACGCTGCTGATGGCCATCTCCAACCAGGAGGGCCAGATCGTCCTCGCTCCGGGCAACAAGTCGGAGCTGGCGGTGGGTTACTCCACGCTGTACGGGGACTCGGTCGGCGCGTACGGGCCGATCAAGGACGTGTACAAGACGTCGGTCCTCCGCCTCGCGAAGTGGCGCAACCGCGCCGCCGGGGAGCGCGGCCGGATTCCGCCGATCCCCGAGTCCTCGATCACCAAGCCGCCGAGCGCGGAACTGCGTCCGGACCAGGTGGACACGGACTCGCTGCCGGACTACGAGGTCCTGGACCGGATCCTGGAGCTGTACGTCGACCGGGACCAGGGGCGGGACGCGATCGTCGCGGCGGGTTTCGACGCGGAGCTGGTGACGAGGACGCTGCGGATGGTGGACGCGGCGGAGTACAAGCGCCGCCAGTACCCGCCGGGCACGAAGATCTCCCCCAAGGGCTTCGGCAAGGACCGCCGCCTGCCGGTCACCAACCGGTGGCGCGAGTCTGACTGAGGGGCCGGCCGGGTGCGTGCGGGAGCCGGACCGGTCTCCGCGTGCCCGGCCCCTCCGCGCCTTCGCGCCTCGGCCTGTACGCCTCCATGCCGCACCTCCGCGTCCCCGCACCTCCGCGTCCCCGCGTCCCCGACGTCAACTCATGGCACTTTTCATCCCGTTCGAGTGGTGTGCGGTGTGTCGGGTGGATTCACGGGCGGGCCGGGCAGTCTCCAGGTGATCCGACCCTGGAGGGGAGCTGTGGGACTGTCACGCGTTCGCAGGCACGCCATCACCGAGGGACCGACACCGGCCGACACCGCGGGCACGCCCGCGCTGCCGTACCCGAGCGGCTGGTCCGCCCTGGCCTTCTCCGAGGAGTTACGCCCCGGCACGGTGCTCACCCGGCCGCTGGCGGGGCGGGACGTGGTGCTCTACCGGCTCGGTACGGGAGCGGTCCGCGCCGTCGATCCGTACTGTCCGCACCTCGGCGCCCACCTCGGCCTGGCGAAGGTCGAGGGAGACGACCTCGTGTGCCCCTTCCATCTCTTCGCGTTCGGCCCCGACGGCGCCTGCGTGCGTACGGGGTACGACACCCCGCCGCCGCGTTCACCGCTGACCCGGCTGCCGGTGCACGAGGTCAACGGCGCCGTCTTCGTCTGGCGGCACCATGACGGCAGGGCCCCGGACTGGTTCGTCCCCGAGTGGCACGAGATCGGCCACCGGCCCGCCCGGAGCGCCGCCTGGGAGTTCGCGGGCAACGTCCAGGAGGTCATCGAGAACTCCGTCGACCTCGGGCACTTCGCCACCCTGCACGGCTGGTCCAAGGCGGAGATGGGCGGACCGGTGGTGTACGGCGACTCCGCCTTCCACGTGTCGATGCGCGCCCATGAGTCGGCACCGCTGCTGGGTGACTTCGTCGTGAACGTGGAGGTGGACGGTTACGGGCTCGGCTGTCTGCACGCCGATGTGTACACGGCCCGGATCGGTCTGCGGATGTGCACGATGGTGATGCCGACGGCGATCGCGCCCAACCGGATGCAGTTCCGGCAGCGGAACCGCATCGCCTTCGACGAGCCGTCCGCCCTGCCGGCGCCGCTCGCACGGGCGGCGAGCCGGGCCGCGGCCCGGCTCCTGGACCGCGCCGTCTTCCGGTCCAGTTGCGAGTTCACCGCAGCCGACTTCCCGGTCTGGCACCACAAGGAGTACCGGCAGCCGCCCCGGCTCACCCACGGCGACGGCCCGATCGGTCCGTTCCGGCACTGGGCCCGGCGGTTCTACCCGCCCCCGCCGGAAGCGGAGGCTGGGGGCAGCGGGACGGCGCGGACCGCTCACGGCGAACGGGCGGCCGGGGCCGGGGCGCCCCTCGGCGCGGCAGCGCCCTCCGGATCAGGTCCGTCCCCCGGGTCCGGGACACCCTCCGGGGCCGGGCCGGTGCTGCGCCCCTCGGTAGGCCGATGAGCGCGCACCCGGGCCGGTGTGGCCGGGTCAGTGCACGGCGGTCCGCTGCTCCTCGCGCACCACCGCGCCGCCCGCGACGATCCGCGAGGTTCCCGGCGTACGGTCCAGCAGGCCCGCCGTGACCGCCACCGCGAGACCGGCGGCGGCCAGGACGGCGCCGACGAGGGCCGGGGAGGTCCAGCCCCAGCCGGCCGCGATGGCCACCCCGCCGAGCCAGGCACCGCCCGCGTTGGCCAGGTTGAACGCGGAGTGGTTGGAGGCGGAGGCCAGGGTGGGGGCGTCCTGGGCCTTGCTCATCACCAGCATCTGGAGCGGGGTGGTCGTCATGAAGCCGACCCCGCCGAGCAGCACGACCGCCACCAGCGCCGCCCACCGCACATCGGCGACGAACGGGAAGACCGTCAGGACGACGGCCAGGGCTCCCAGCGAGCCGTACAGGGTGGGGCGCAGCGCCCGGTCGGTCAGCGGGCCGGCGGCCAGTGCGCCGAGCGTCATCCCGATGCCGAAGAGGGCGAGGACCAGCGTCACCGAGGACTCCCCGAAGCCCATCGCCTCGGTCGTCATGGACGAGAGGTAGGAGTAGACCGCGAACACACCGGCGAACCCGAGGACGGCGGTCAGCAGGCCGAGCAGTACCTGGCGGTTGCCCAGCGCGCGGATCTCGTGGCGTACGTCCTGGCGTGCTTCCACCGGGATCTGTGGGACGAGGCGGGCGAGTGCGGCCATCGCGGCGAGGCCGATCACCGCGACCACCATGAAGGTGGCGCGCCATCCGAGGTGCTGTCCGAGCAGGGTGGCGGCCGGTACGCCGACGACGTTGGCGACCGTGAGGCCGAGGAACATGGTGGCGACGGCGCGGGCCTGCCGGCCGTGGGGCACGAGCCGGGCGGCGACGACGGCGCCGACGCCGAAGAACGCGCCGTGCGGCAGACCGGCCAGGAACCGCCCGGCCATCAGCCAGCCGAAGCCGGGCGCGAAGGCGGAGGCGAGGTTGCCGACGGTGAAGAGGCCCATCAGCAGCAGGAGCATCCGCTTGCGCGGGATCCTGGAACCGAGGCCGGTGAGCAGCGGGGCACCGAGGACGACGCCGATCGCGTACGCCGAGACGAGGTATCCGGCGGTGGGTACGGACGTTCCCAGATCGTCCGCGACGTTGGGCAGCAGGCCCATCATCACGAACTCGGTGGTGCCGATGCCGAAGGCGCTCACAGCGAGGGCGAGCAGGGCCAGGGGCATGGTGGGTGACCTTTCGGGCGGGGCGGCACCCGGCTCGTGACGGGCCGGGCGACTGCGTGCGGAGGTGGAGGATCGTGCGGGAGCGTCGGCTTCGTCGCCGGACCACATGCCGGACAGGTTATGTATCTGTCCGGAACAAAGTCTCTCAGACGTTTTATGCCCGCAGGTGAACGAACTGTTGCGGCGGGGTGTGATGTGCGCGTCACTCCGCCCGCCCGCCGGGGGCGGCGGTGCGGGACGCGCTCCATCTGCCGCGCCCCGCCCCGCCGTTCGCTCCCCGCCCGTACCGGAGCCTCGCCGTCAGCGTTCGGGCGCCGGTTCGCTCCGGTCGGGGAATCCGGCCCGGACGCGTGCGGTGCCGGCGGTCACCGCGGCCGGCACCGCCGCCAGCACGAGGGCCGCACCCATCAGAGCGGTGCTCACCCAGACCGGGGCGCGGTAACCGGCTTCCGCGCCGAGAGCCAGGCCGCCGAGCCAAGGGCCCACCGCCGCGCCCACGTTGAAGGCGGCCGTGGCGAAGGAGCCGCCCAGGGTCCCGGCCTCGGGGGCCAGATGGAAGACCCGGGTGATCAGCGCGGTCCCGGTGCCGAAGGCGAGCGCGCCCAGCAGCAGCACCAGGGCGAGTACGGCGGCCGGGTGGGCGGCGGTGAGGGCCAGGGCGGCCCATCCGGCGGTCAGCGCCGCCATGCCGGTGCCGATGACGGCGGCCGGGCGGGCGTCGGCCAGCCGCCCGGCCAGGGTGACCCCGGCGAAGGCGCCGGCGCCGAACAGGGCGAGCACCAGGGGGACCCGTCCGGCGCCGAACCCGGTGACCCGGGTGACCAGCGGTTCCAGATACGAGAACGCGCAGAAGGTGGCGCCCTGGACCAGGGCCATCACCAGCAGGGTGAGCAGGAGCCGCGGGCGGCCCAGGGTACGGAGCTCGGCGCGGACGCCCACCTTCCCGGCGTCCTCGGGCCGCCCGCCGGGAACCGCCCGGAACAGGGCGAGCGCCGCCGGCAGGGAGACCAGGGCGACCGCCCAGAACGCCGCGCGCCAGCCCCAGAGTTCACCGAGCGCCGCTCCGGCCGGCACGCCCGCCACGCAGGCGACGGTGACTCCGCCGACGACCACGGCGGTGGCCCGGGCGCGCCGCTCCGGACCGGCCAGGGCGGTCGCGGTGACCAGCGCCACCGCCCAGAATCCGGCGTTGGCGAGAGCCCCGACGACCCGGGTCGCGAGCAGCACCCCGTAACTGCTCGTCAGCGCGCCGACGACGTGGACGGTGACGAAGACCGCCAGGAAGAACAGCAGGGCCCGCCGCCGGGGCCAGGTGCGTGCGGCCAGGGCGGTCAGCGGGGCGCCGACCACCATTCCGACCGCGAAGGAGGAGGTCAGCAGACCTGCGGCGGACAGGGAGACGTCCAGGTCGCCGGCGATGCCCGAGAGCAGGCCGGAGAGCATGAACTCCGAGGTGCCCTGGGCGAAGACCGCCAGCCCGAGCATGTGGACGGCGAATGGCATACGAGTGGTGCGGACCATGAGGAAACAGACCCCTTGTACGGAACCGACGGGAACGATCGGGGTACGCGGGGATGCGGGTCGCGCCCGTCACGCGATGAGGCGTGGGACGGCGGAGCGACGGAATGCCGGTGCCCGTCGGCTGTCCTCCGGCTGTGTGCCGGGGTACGCCGACCGTTCTCGACCGGGCATGAAGGCCGCCCCCGCATCGCCGCGGGATCCGGCGGCGGCCTGCGACCGGCGACACGACGGCGGTGACCGCTGGGGGTCAGGGGTTCCGGGTGTCGCGGATCGGCCGCCGGCGGACCGGCGGCCTGAGTCTGTCGGACTCGGGGGTGGACATGGGCGGGAGTTTACCTCCCCGCGGGGCGTAACGGGACGCTTCCCGCCCGCTCTCCGGGGCGCGGCTCCTTCTCCGTACGCGCGGGGCGCGGGTTCCTTCTCCGTACGCCTCCGTACGCGTGGGTCGCGGGTCCCGCCCGTACGCGCGGGGCGCGGGTTACCGCGCGGGCGCGGGCCCGCCGCGGTGGTGCGGCGGGCCCGTGCCCGGTCTCAGCCGGCCGGTACCGTGGTGCTCCGGCGGTGCAGTTCCTCGCGGTAGGCGGCGAGGCGGGCGGTGCGCCCCACCGTCAGTGCCCCGACGAGCCGGCCCTCGCGGTGGTAGCTGACCTCCATGCGCCGGGCGACGGCGTCGTGTTCGACGACCCGGGCCTCGTCGGCCGCGCCGGGCAGGCCCACGGAGCGGATCCTGGCCCCGTAGAGGTCCGACCAGAAGGACGGCACCGCGTCGAGGGCGTGCGGGCTGTGCGGGGTGAGCATGGTACGGGCGGCCGTGGCCGCCTGGTCGAGGGCGTCGCTCCAGTGGCCGAGGGCCATCGGCTGCCCGTCGGCGAGCGGCTGCGGCACCCTGGCGGCGTCCCCGGCGGCGAACACCCCGGGGACGACCCGGCCCTCGGTGTCCAGGGCCCGCAGCCACCGGTCGCAGCGCACGCCTCCCTCGGCGTCCAGCCCGGAGCCGGCCAGCCACCCGGTGGCCGGTACGGCGCCCAGGGCCAGGACCGCCACGTCGGCGGTCACGGTGGTGCCGTCGCCGAGGGTGGCCCCGGTGAGCGCGCCGTCGGGGCCGGAGTGGAGCGTCTCGGCGGTGGTCTCCACCCGGAGGTCGGCGCCCGCCGTCCTGTGCAGGTCCGCGACGAAGGCGCCGACCGCACTGCCGGCCACGCGTTCCAGGGGCAGCCGGCCCGCCTCGACGACGGTGACGTCCAGGCCCAGGGCCCGGCCCGCGGCGGCCACCTCGCTTCCCAGGAAACCCGCGCCGACGACCAGCAGCCTTCTGCCGGGGGTGAGTTCGGCGCGCAGGGCGTGGGCGTCCTCGCGGTCGCGCAGGGTGAACACCCGCCGGGGCGGGGCACCCCGGTCCGGCGGGAGGCGGCGGGGGGCGGCGCCGGTCGCGACGAGCAGTCCGTCGTAGGGCAGCGTGGTCCCGTCCGCCAGGGTCACGGTGGCGGCGCGCGGGTCGAGGGCGACCGCGGGGCGGCCGAGCAGCCAGCGGGCCCGGATGCCGTCCGGTACCGGGAGTGCCGTGTCCGGGGGGCCGCCGGGCGCGGTGAGCGCCTGCTTGGACAGGGGTGGCCGGTCGTACGGGGCGTGGAGTTCGGCGCCCACGACGGTCAGTTCACCCTCGAAGCCCTCCGCGCGCAGGGTCTGCGCGGCCCGCAGGCCGGCCAGGGAGGCGCCGACGATCACCAGGTGGCGCCGGCCGTCCCCGGTCATGAGGCGGGTCCCAGGGTGATGGCGCGGACCGGGCAGGCGGCCGCGGCCTTCTCCACCCGGTCGCGCAGGGCGTCGTCGGGCTCGGGCTCGTACACGAGGTACTCCTCGTCGTCGAACGAGAAGACCTGGGGTGCCGCGAAGACGCACTGTCCGTGGCTCTCACACAGTTTCATGTCCACGGCGACGCGCATCGTGAACTCCCTCGGGATCGTGGGTGGGTGGGTTCATCAGGGCTGCTGGGGCCGGTGGGACCGGCTGGGGCGCCGGGGCCGGTGCGGCCGCCCGGCCGGCCCCGGGTGTCCGGAGGGGAGGGCCGGGCCGGGGGCGGCCGGGCGGTCAGGCGACGGCCGGGTTGAAGCGGGAGTAGGCGGGCTCGGACCAGCGCAGGCCGGACGCGGCGGTGATCTCGCGTACCTCTTCGACGGAGAACTCGACGAGCCGCTGGGCGCCCGGCACGCTCCGGGTCTCCTCCTCGTCCCAGACGGTGCGGGCGGTACCGCTGAGGTGCAGTGCGGTGCCGGTGTCCCAGCCCGGGACGAGGATGCCCGCGGCCGGGTTGAGGAGGAGGTTGCCCAGGGTCAGGAACATCGCGTTGCCCGTGTAGTCGGGCCAGCGCAGCAGGGTCGGGGAGAGCACCTGGACGAAGCCCGGGTTGCCGCCCCGGTGGGAGGCGTCCGCGTCACCGCGGTCGGAGGCCGTGGCGACGAAGAAGGTGTCGGCCTCGCGGAGCACCCGCTGCTGTCCGGCGGTGAGGGCGGTGGCCCCGGTGACAGTGCGCGGGGTGGCGGTCTCACCGGGTCCCAGGAACCGGTGGTCGCGTTTCTGCAGGTACTTGGGGCAGTTGGCGATGACCTGGTCCAGTTCCACCCGCAGGCCGTCCCCGGTCCGGACCGCGCGCCCGTTGATGCGCATCCTGCGCCGGGTGGCGGGCTCGATGCCGATCATGCCGATCCGGACGGCGGTGCCGTGCGCGCCGGTGAGGGTCTCGTGCAGCGGGTCGCCCGGTTCGGGCAGCGCGTCCACGAGGAGGGTGCGCGGGCCGGGGACCCGGAGGAAGCCCGGTTCCCCGGTCAGCTGGGTGGCCCAGACCCGGCCGGCGGCGTCCGTCCCGCCGACCACCAGCATGGGCTGTGCGGCGAGGAACTCCGCCGCCACGTCGGGCACGGTGTCGCCGATGCCGCCCCGGGAGAAGTCCGCCTGGCGTTCCAGGCCGGCTCGTTCCTGTACGGCGCTCTCGCCGCTGTGATAGGTGGCCACGGCGTTCCTTTCGGGGCAGGGGCGGCCGGGTGCGCGTTTCAGAAGTGGCGTCGTCCGCCCGGCGGGCGGGCCCGGCGGCGTCCGGCGCGTACGGTCGCGGGGCGGGGGGCCGCCCTGGTACCGCGGGTGCCGGACGCCGCCGGACGGGCGGGTCCTTTGGACCGCGGCCTAGAAGAAGCCGCAGGTGGGAGCGCCGGTGGTGGGGGCGTCGGCCGGGTCGGCGCCGGTCGGCGCGTAGATCTCCAGCCGGATGCCGTCGGGGTCGTTGAAGAAGATGCCGCCCGAGGTGGCGTTCTCGCCGTGCGGGACGACGCCCTGGTAGGTGAACTCGGCGCCCAGCGCGCGCAGCACCTCTTCGGTGGCCCGGACCTCCTCGACGGTGTCCACCTGGAAGGAGAGGTGGTGCAGGCCGGGGCGGTCGGTCGCGAAGGTGCCGGTGCTCTGCTGCCACAGGGTGACCAGGAGCCGGGAGCCGCGGCCGAGGAACGCCCAGCGGCGGTCGCCTTCCTTGCCCTCGGCGAGGACCTCGAAGTCGAAGACCTCGCGGTAGAAGGCGAGAGAACGGTCCAGGTCGGTGACGTTCACGCCGACGTGCCCGGTCTGGAGGTTCTGTGCCTTGGTCATCGTCAAACACCTGTGCCTTCGTCGGAGCCACGAGACGATCTCGTAACCGTTGAAAAGAACTTTAGGGGTTAGAACCGAAGCGAGTCAACCGCTCACGGGCGGTTGGCTGGTTAGTATCGGAGGAGAAACCGTTTCTGCCTCTGCCGGAAGGACCTCGCCGTGCCGCCCTCCCCCGCGCCCGACCCGCGTCCGCTGACCGGCGAACCGCTCGCCCTCGACCTGCTCAACACCCGGTGGATCGACGCCGAGGGCCCCCACGACCTGCTGGAACGTCCGGGCGGTCTGGCGCTCTGGCTGGCGTCCCCGGCCGTACGCGAGCACCTCGGCACCACCCCGGTGCCCGCGGACCGCGCCACCCTGGACCACCTGCTCCGTGTGCGCGGGGCCCTGGACGTGCTGGTCACGGCGCCCGGCCGGCCCGGCCCGGATGCGGTGGCGGCCCTCAACGAGGTCCTCTCGCACGGGCGGATCCTGCGGAGCATGGACGCGGACGGGCGGCCCGGGTCGGCCGTCGAGGTGGAGGCCGCGTCCTGGCTGCCGGCCTGGCACGCCGCCGAGGACTGGCTCCGGCTGATGGACGACCGGCCCGACCGGGTGCGCCCCTGCGCCAACGACGAGTGCGTCCTGCACTTCTACGACGTGTCCAAGAACGGCACCCGCCGCTGGTGTTCGATGGCCGGCTGCGGCAACCGGGCCAAGGCCCAGCGGCACTACGCCCGCCACCGCACGGTCTGAACCGGCCCGGCGCAGCACCGCGGCGCCGGACCCCGGTCGTACGGGGTCCGGCGCCGCGGTCGTCCGGAGCGGTCCCCGGGTGCCGCGCCCTCAGGCGTCGAGCGGGTACTCCGTGCCGGCCGGGCGCTCCCTCAGCTCGGCCCGGCGCACCTTTCCCGACGCCGTGCGCGGCAGGGACTTCGCGAACTCCACGGAGCGCACCCACTTCTCGGGGGGCAGCTCGGCGCAGGCGCGGCCGAGCAGGTCCCGTGCCGTGCCGGCCGAGGCCGGACTGCCCGGGGCCAGGACCACGTACGCCTTCGGAGCCCACAGGCCGACCGGGTGGGGCACCGGGACCACGGCCGCGTCGGCCACCGCGGGGTGGCGGCGCAGCGCCTCCTCCAGCTCGCGCGGCGAGATGCGGTGGTCGAACGACTTGAACATGTCGTCGGCCCGCGCCAGGTAGCCGAGGGAGCCGTCCGCGTTCCGTACGGCCAGGTCGCCCGTGTGGTAGTAGCCGCCGGCCAGCGCCTCGGCCGTGCGGGCCGGGTTGCCCACGTACCCCTTCATGACGCCCAGCGGCGCCGTGGACAGGTCCAGGCAGATCTCCCCCGGTGTGCCGTCGGGGACGGGTGTGCCGGACTCCGGGTCGACGAGGACGACGGTGTACCCGGGCAGCGGGAAACCCATGCGGCCGGGGACCGGCGTACGGCCGGGGGGGTTGCCGATCTGCCCGGTGGTCTCCGTCTGCCCGTAACCGTCGCGCAGGTGGATTCCCCAGTCGTGGGCGACCTGTTCGATCAGGGATGCCTCCAGCGGCTCGCCCGCCGCGACGGCCTCCCTGAGCGCGGGCGGGCGTTCACCCAGGCCGAGGCCCGCCAGCGCGCGCCAGACGGTCGGCGGGGCGCAGAAGGTGGAGACCTGGCGGGTGCACAGGGCGTCGAGGATCTCGGCGGGACCCGAGCGAGCGGCGTCCAGCGCGAGCACCGTCGCCTCGGCGTTCCAGGGGACGAAGAGCGAGCTCCAGGCGTGCTTGGCCCAGCCCGGCACGGAGATGTTCAGGTGGACGTCGCCCGGCTGGACCCCGTTCCAGTACATCCCCGACAGGTGGCCGACGGGGTAGCTGGTGTGGGTGTGCTCCACCAGCTTGGGCTTGGAGGTGGTGCCCGAGGTGAAGTACCGGAACAGCGGGTCGTCCGCCCGGGTGGGACCGTCCGGCTCGAAGGCGTCGGACGCCTGCCCGAGGGTGTCGTAGGACAGCCAGCCCTCCGCCTCGCCCCCGACGGTGAAGCCGGTCCACCCGCCCGGTACGCCGGCGAACCGGTCCGCCAGCGCCGCCTCGGCGACGACGTACCGCACCTCGCCCCGGCCGACGCGGTCCGCCAGCTCCGCGGGGGTGGCCGTCGTGTAGGTGGGGATGACGACGGCACCGGTCTTGACCGCGGCCAGCATCGTCTCCCACACCTCCACCCGGTTGCCCAGCATCAGCAGCAGGACGTCCCCCCGGCGTACGCCCGCGGCGCGCAGGCCGTTGGCGATCCGGGCGGAACGGCGGGACAGGTCGCCGTAGCCGTACACTTCGTCGGTCTCCGGCCCGCCGGGGCCGGCGATCCGCAGGGCGGGCCGGTCCGTACGGGTGGCGACGGCGTCGAAGTAGTCGAGCGCCCAGTTGAAGAACTCCGGCCGGGGCCAGCTGAATTCGGCCACCGCCTTCTCCAGGTCGGTGCGGTGCAGCAGCAGGGTGTCCCGGGCGCGCAGGAACTCCCGCGCGGCAGAGTCCTCCCGCCGGTCCTCGTGCCGTTCCCGGCTCATGCGGGCTCCCCCTCACGGACGGAGGTACGGGCGGGGGCGGCCGGGCGCCGCTCTCCGGTCGCCTGCCGGGGCAGGACGACGGGCCCCGCCGGGCGCAGCGCGTCCGCCGCTATCGCGTCGGCGTCCCGGTAGAAGAGGGTGCCGACCCCCGGGCGGCTGCTGCCGACCTGGGTGAACCAGCGGGTGTGCTCGGTCGGGATGCCGAGGGCGTACAGGTCGGGCTGGGACCGGCCGGAGGAGTCCACGACGTGGAAGGGGCTGACGGTGACGTCCAGTCCGCCGGTCACATGGCGGTCCCCGTCCGGGCCCTCGATCACATAGGGGCGGACCATGCCGTCGTCCACCAGCTGCCGGGTCAGCGGGGAGGTGTCGCGCAGCAGGTCGGGGGTGGGGATGCGGGCGTCGATCAGGGTCTGCGCGATCCGCTCGGAGCCGTTGACGCGGGGGGAGCCGACCCGGAAACCGCCGGCTTCCGGCGCCGCCTCGAAGACGGTGTCCGGTCCCGCGACCTCGACGACACCCTGCGTGATCAGCGCCCTGAGCTGTTCCACCCGG
This sequence comes from Streptomyces nitrosporeus, assembly GCF_008704555.1. Taxonomy (NCBI): domain Bacteria; kingdom Bacillati; phylum Actinomycetota; class Actinomycetes; order Kitasatosporales; family Streptomycetaceae; genus Streptomyces; species Streptomyces nitrosporeus. The sequence continues at coordinate 5,599,287 of NZ_CP023702.1, read as the reverse complement.
GCCATCGGGGGGCCCGCCGACAGCAGGGCGTTGACGGGCAGGAAGCGGCCGTGGAAGAACCCGGTGTGCGACGCGGGCAGCAGGCCGCCGTAGTCGACGGCCTGCCGGACCACGTTGCGGATGTCCCGGAGCACGTCCAGGGACGATTTCAACGGGCCGTCGAGCGTGCCGAGTTCGGCGGCGGCCAGGTCCTCGTCCATCACCTTCAGCAGGTGGGTGCGGAAGTCCTCGGGCGAGTCGAAGACCTCCTGGCCGAACGGGCGGGCCAGCGCGTCCAGGTCCACCGGCTCCACATCGGCCAGTCCGGCCTCCATCAGCAGGGCGCGGCGGTCCCCGCCCTCGTGCAGCACCTTCGCGTGCGCCTGGGCGAACACCTCGGCCGCGGCGGCCCCCTGGGCCCGCCGTACCAGGGTGGTGTAGTAGACGTGGTCGATCTCCGCGCGGAGCAGCGGCAGCACGTCGTGCTCGAAGTCCAGCTGCCCGCTGCCGTTCAGGGCCCGGCGGGCCTGCCGGGCGTGCTCCAGGGCGTCGGGGGTGAGGAAGAGCGCGCGGTGGCTGTAGTCCGGCTCCTTCTGGTTGCGGCCGCGTGCGGGGATCGGCAGTCCGCTGCGTGATCCGGCGACGATCCGGGGTTCCCGGCCGCTCGGCCGGTAGCGGAGCACGCCGTCCGGGCCGGTGCGGAACTCGCCGCCGCGGCCCACGGTCAGGGCGAGCATCACGTCGTAGAAGGAGAGGCCGAGTCCCTTGACGCCGACGACGCTCCCGGCGGGGATGTCGTCCTCGCCGAGGGGCATGTCCGCCGCGGAGTCACCGCAGAGGTAGCGGGTGCCGGGGGTCTTCGCGGCGAAGCCGAGCATCTCGCGTTCGAAGGCGCCCGGTGCGTTGACCGGGTGGCCGGTGGCCAGGACGACGCGGTCGGCCTCCAGGGGGGCCTCGTGGCCGTCGATGCCGAGGCGGTAGCCGCCGCCGGCGGCCGGCCGCAGCGAGGTGACCCGGCCGTTCAGCGGCAGGAGTTCCACATGGGCGGGCATCGCGGCCGCGACGGTGCCGAGGACATGGGCGAGGTAGTGGCCGTAGCGGACCCGGGGCGCGTAGTCGTCGGGGCCGAGGAGTTCCTCGCCCGCGTCCCGTGCCCGCCGGGCTATCCAGTCGCCGAGCGAGGGCCCGGCGCCGGGGCGGTCGGGACCGCCGTCCGGGTCGCCGGAGTACATGGTCACCTGGCTGACCACGGTGTTCATGGTGAACCAGTCGTCCTGGTCGGTGCGCCAGACCCGGCCGGCACCGACCTCGGTGGCGTCGATCAGATGGACGCGGACGGGCCGGGGCGTACCGCCGCCGGCCTGCTCCGCCTCGGCCGCCGTCCGCACGGCGAGGCGTTCCAGCACGGAGATGCCCCGGGGGCCGCTGCCGATGACGGCGATGACGAGGGGGCGCGTATCGGAGGGGAATCCGGACACAGCTACTTCCTAACGGGTGAGAAGTGATACGCGGGGTGCGCTCAGCTGGATGCCTGGGTGCTCTCCACGGCGTACCGGCGCTCGCCCAGGGCGGCCCGGTCGAAGGATTCCTGGGTGTACGAGAGCATGCCGAGCAGATCGTCCGCCCGCAGCCGTTCGCGTTCCGGCGCGGGGAGCGCGCGGATCGGCATGGCGCCCGTGGAGTGCCACTGGAGGGCGCCCCGGGCGTCGATGTAACTGCGGGACCGGTTGGCGTTGTCGGCGTGCAGGCAGTACGGCACGTCCAGCAGTCCGCGCCGGAACGCGTCGGCCAGGGCCCGCCCGGTGTCCGGGTGCAGCTCCAGGACGGTCTCCACCAGGGTGCGTGCCTCGGCCAGGACGCCGAACTCCTGGTCCGCCGGCGCGGCCGGGCCGGCGCATCCGGCGGCGGCCAGGGCGGCTTCCTCCAGGGCGCGTACGTTGTCCTGGACGGTGGGGATGCGGTGTGCCTCGGCGGGCGTCTTGACGATCATGCGCTCGGTCCCGGTGAGCACCGCCAGGCGGGCGCTGTCGCGCAGCAGTCCCAGCGCCCCTTCCGTGGTCCGGGGGAAGACGCCCATGTAGGTGTAGAGGACGACGTGCCAGTCGATGCCGTCGAGGTACTCGCCGGCCAGGGTGCGCAGCGCCAGCAGTGCCTCGACGTCCTGTGCGTGGTGGGTCTGCTGGGCGTAGCTCAGCGACACGCTGCGCAGTCCCCGCTGCCGGAAGAAGACGCCTTCCAGGACGGAGAGCGCGACCAGCAGTCCCGGCGGGCAGAGCTGGCCGAGCATGCAGCCGCCGAAGCTCTCCAGATGGGTGCCCGGCCGGGACGCGAGCAGTTCGCAGCTGCGGGCCCATGCCTCGACGGAGTCGTCCAGCGGTGTCCTGCTGTACGGCAGGCAGTAGGAGACCGGCCCGCCCTCCGTCGCGTCGAGGCCGGCGTCCAGCAGGGCCTGGATGATGTGGTGCGGGTCCGCGGAGCCGTGCCGTACCTGGACCGCGAAGCCGGAGCCGGTGAGCGGGCGGGTCAGCTCGCGGGTGGTCCGCGGGCCGTGGGCGACGATGGGGTAGCCGTTGAGGTCCGTGCCGTCGGCGAGTGCCTGGCGGGCCGACTCGTTGTCGCCGACCCGGGTGTAGCTGTCGATCGTCAGGGTGCCCACCGTCCGGGCCCGGGCCTGCTTCACCGCGTGCAGGCCCTCGCGCATCCGGGGGATGTCGGCGAAGCCCATTCTGGGCTGTACGACGAGTTCGCCGGCCCGGACGCCCGCGGCCACCGCGGCGGCGAACGTGCCCGGCGCGGGCGGGGCGGGCGGCGTGCCGGGACGGTGCTGTAGGGAGCGCTCCACGGTGGTCACCGGGCTCCGGACGCGGTGAGCCGGGGCTGCGCGGTCCCGGCGAGGTAGCTCCGGAACTCGGTGACCGAGGAGGTGTCCTCGAAGACGGCGTCGAATCCGGCCTCGACCAGTTCGGGTCCGCAGGGCTCCGCGTCGGGACCGCGGACCCCGAGTTTCCCGCCGATCACGACGCGCAGGTCGCGCAGGTCGGGCTGGCTGCGCAGCCGCCGCACGGCGCGCGCGCCGTCCAGGGCCCCGTGTCCGTTGACGCTGCTGATGACGACGAGGTCGGGGCGGACCCGCCGGCACTCCTCGATGAGGAGGTCGTCCGGGACGCAGGAGCCGATGTTCGTCACCTCGTGCCCCATCTCCTCCATGAGGAGCTGGAGGAAGACGAGGTTCCAGGTGTGCGAGTCGGAGGAGACGCTGGAGACCAGGACCCTGCGGCCGCCGTGCTCGGTGGCGGCGGCCGGCCCCTTCACCGGCTCCGCCGGAGTCGGGCCGTGCGGGCTCTGGAGGCTGTACGTGGACAAGGTCCGCTCTCTTCGGGTCGGCGGGATGTCGGACGGGGGGCGATGGAGCCGGGCGGGACGCCCGTGGTGCGGTGCTGTGCTGTGCGGTGGGGGCGCGGTGCGGCGCGGTGCTGTGCGGTGGGGGGCGGCGCTGTGTGGTGCGGGCAGAGCGGGCCACGCGGCGGGGGGACGCGCACGCCCTGCCCGCACCGGTCAGGGGGCGGCGGTGACGCCGACCGGGCGGAGCGGCTTCTGGGGGGTGCGCGCGGCGGCGGGCGCGGTGCGGATCGCCAGTACGGTGCAGCCCGTGCGGCTGGACATCTGGTGCTCGGTGCCCGGTCCCTCGACGACGAGGTCGCCCTTCACGTACGAGATGCCGTCGCTGTGGTCGAGGACCCCGTCCAGGACCAGCATCAGCTCGTGGCCGAGGTGCTCGTGGAAGTCTCCGTGCGCGCCCGGCGGGAAACGCAGGAGCAGGCCGACGGAGTCCTCGCCCTTCGCCTCGTCGGGGGCCCACAGCACGTGGTGCTCGACCCCGGTACGGCCGGGCTCGGACCAGGTGACCCAGTTCAGGTCGTCCAGCTCGAAGCCGCTGCGAAAGACATTCGGAATGTAGGCGATGTCGGACACATTCCCACCTCTCAAAGGTTTATCTTGCATCTCTTCGAGAAGGCTATGTACGGCTGCGCCCAGCCGATCCGCACCGTATTCGATGGGCGCCATCACTTTTTTCGATGGGCCTGTTCCACCGGCGCCGGCCGGTCCCCCGGAAAAGCGGAAGGGGCGGGTGGGTGAAGAACGGTCACCCGTTCTTCACCCACCCGCCCCGCGTCGTTTGCGGACCGGTCAGGCCGGCTGCGTCTCCCGCTGCCTGCCCACCCTGACGGCCACGTCGCAGAAGGCGGACACCGCCGCCGCCGAGAGCTCACGCCCGGCCCACAGGGCGCGGACGCCGAGCCGCACGCGGGGCAGGCCGGGGATGACGGCGAGCCCGCTGCCCTCCCCCTCCGCCCGCACCGACTCGGCGGGCAGCATCGCGACCCCGTATCCGACGCGGGCCAGCTCCCGGGCGCCGCCGACCGATCCGGCCTCGATGACCTGCGGTTCGATGCCGTAGATCTCGCGGAGGGCGGTCACCATCACCTGGTGCGAGGAGCAGTCGGGGTCGACCGCGAGCACCTTCACCTGCGAGAGCGCCCGCCCCCGGTCCGCGCTGTGGGCCAGCTCCACCGATCCGACCGGTACCACTTCCAGGTCCGGCAGTTCCTCGACCGTCAGGCCGGCGGGTAAGTCCCCCGCCCCGACGAAGTCGCCGTGCACCAGCGCCAGGTCCACCTCGTTGGCGTGGACGGCACGGGCGGCGTTGCTGATGACGAGCTGCCGGGGTGACACCTGCACCTTGGGGTACCGGTAGCGGCAGTCCTGCACCAGGGCCCCGACCCGGGTCTCCATGAGGAGCGCGGAGGCTCCGACGGTCGCGCGCCCCTCCAGTTCGCCGGACGGTTTGAGGGCGTTGGACATCTCGTCGACCACATGGAAGATACGGTTCGCGTATTCATGGAAGATGTCTCCGGACGGTGTGAGCCGGACACCGTGCGGCAATCTCTGCACCAGCTGCATACCGATACGCGATTCCAGCGACCGGATATGTGAAGTGACACTGGACTGTGCGTATCCGAGGCTGCGTGCAGCCTTCGTGAAGCTGCCCAGCCGGGCGACCTCACGGAAAGTTCTCAACTGATAGAGCGCAAGATCCAATGTCATTTTCTCCCCCACAGAAAAAACGGCGTCGTACGGGAACCGTCCCCGGCGCGGGACACCCCTCTTCGCACGCCCCCCGGCCCAGGAACCCTCGCTCCTCGACGAGCGGGACACTTCGGGCACCCACTCCGCTAGCCTAGCCAGGCTAACGGGCTGTAGGTATGTATCCCGTTAGCTAGATCCTGCCATGGGGCATGTGCCTCGAACAAGCGCCACCTCCTCCCCCGTCCGAGGACCCAGATGACTCAGACCGATCCGTTCCCCGCTCCCCCGGACGTCCCGCCGCTGAACGGCGAGCCGTTGCCGCTCGAATTCCTCAACACCGTCTTCCCGGTGCGCGGGGAGCTCCACGACGGTTTCCGGTCACCCGCGCACCTCGCCTGGTGGCTGCGTTCCTGTCGCACCCTGTTCACCACCCCGCTCGACGACGGCTCCCTCGCCTCCGTCGACGGGGCCGACGTCCTCTGTTTCACCTTGCTCAGGGACGCGGGCCGGCGCCTGGTCGACTCCTATGTGCGCGGCGAGGACCCCGAACCGTGGGATGTCGCGCAGGTCAACCGGGCTGCGAACATGGGCCGTTCACTGCCGCTGCTGTGCTGGGCACCGGGGGAGCGGCCGGCCGTGAGGCACTGGTGCACGACAACGCCCGTGGTCGCGGCCCAGGCCGAGATCGCCCATGCCCTGATCGGGCTGCTGGCCGGCTCGTCCGGCGTGGAGCCCGCGCCGTGCACCGCGCCGGGGTGCGTCTTCTTCTTCGACCGCGGGCGCTCCCGCAGGCAGTGGTGTTCGACGGGGTGCGGCAACAGGGCGCGCGCCGCCCGGCACTACGCCCGGCACCATCCCGCGGAGCTCCACCCGGCGGACCGGCATGCCGAGTGAGCCTCTAACGGTTCATTGCCAACATGCCGTTAGAGAAGTGTGGACATCGCATGAAACCCCTGGCCATCCGCGGCCCATCGGGATTCCCGATGGCTGGCATCTGGGGAGCCATCGGTGACCGGGGGCGGAGCCGTCTTACGTTTCTCGGCGAAGAAGGCACCGCCGCGGTGACGACGCGTCAGGAACGTCACCGGGCGCCGACAGACAGGGAACTCATCTCATGCTCCGCTCCATACGCAAGGGCAGGACTCTGCGCGTGGCCGTGGCCGGCCTCTCCCTCGCGGGCATCGCCACGCTGGCCCCCTCCGTCCCCGCCGCGGCCGAGGTCACGCCCCCCGCCGGCGAGAGTTCCGTGCCCTCCACGGCGCGCGGCTCCCAGGACCACGTCCTGTACTGGAACAACGTGCTGCTGGACGTGTTCCGCAAGACCGGCGGGACGCCCGGACCGCTCACCCGCGGCGGCGCGATCCTGGACCTCTCGATCTACGACTCCGTCAACTCCATCCGCACCATCGGCAAGCCGTACCTCACCAAGGACGCCTCGGCGGCCGGCGCCTACGGGTCCCTGAACACGGCCATCGACTACGCCGCGTACACCGCGCTGCGGGGCGCCTTCCCCGCCTACCCGGTCGCCGACCTCGACGCCAAGCTGAACGCCGCCCTGGCCCTGCCCGACTTCGGCAACTCGTCCCAGCGGGCGTTCGGCCGCGACCTCGGGACCAGGATCGCCAAGGCCCTGCTGGCCCACCGGGTGGGAGACGGCTCAAACGACACCACGCCGTACGTCGTGAACACCGCCCCCGGTCACTGGCAGCCTGCCCCCGGCAAGCCCGCGGGTGCGCCCAACTGGGGCAAGGTGAAGCCCTTCGGCATCTCCTCCGGCAGCCAGTTCCGGCCGGGCAACATCGGTGGCTTCGCCTCCGCCGAGGAGCTCCTGAAGAGCCCCGAGTACGCCGCGCAGGTCAACGAGATCAAGCAGATCGGCGGGAAGAACTCCACCGCCCGTACGGCCGACCAGACGGAGATCGCCCACTTCTGGGCCAACGACATCGAGGGCACGTACAAGCCCGTCGGCCAGCAGTTCGAGCACACGGCCGTGATCTTCCGGAAGTACCGCCCGTACGGGAGCTCCTTCGAGAGCGCCAAGCTGTTCGGCCTGACGTCGGTCGCCCTCGCCGACGCGGCGATCGCGATCTGGGACTCGAAGTACGGCACCGACTGGGACGTGTGGCGCCCGGTGGACGCCATCACCCGCGCGAACGAGGTCCCCAACCCGGGCATCGTCGCCGACCCGTCCTGGCAGCCCGAGGAGCAGGACCTGGCGGGCAACAGCTTCAGCCCCAACTTCCCCACCTACGTCTCCGGCCACTCCGGGATCGGCGCCGCCTGGGCCGGTATCGTGCGCAACTACTTCGGCACGGACAATCTCTCCTTCACCGGGGGCACCGACGACCCGCTGGCCCAGGGCGTCACGCGCTCCTTCCCGAGCCTGAGCGCCGCGGCCCAGGAGAAGGCCGACAGCCGTAAGTACATCGGCGTGCACTTCGAGTGGGACAACGCCGCCGCCCTCGAACTGGGCTACGACCTCTCCGACGAGGTGTACCGGAACATCCTGAACTGACCCGCGGCGCAACGCCCGTGGCAGGTGTCAGCCGTCGCTCCCCCGGGAGCGGCGGCTGTGCCGTGAGACCCGCACGCGGTTGCCGCACCCGACCGTGCACCAGGCGCGGCGGGCATGGCTCCGGACGAAGTAGAGGATGCAGCCGGGCGCTTCGCAGGCGCGCAGTTTCCCGGCGTCCGGTCCGCCGAGGAGTTCCACCGCCGCGCCGGCCGTCGCGCCGAGCGCCACCAGGAACGGATCGGGCTCCGGACATCGGTCCACCACCCGCAGGGCGCCGCCTCCCGCCCCCCTCCCGGCGGGCCTCAGTTCGCGCCATCGCGCGCCCCGCCCCGCCGCCCTGTTCACCACGGCCAGGTCCGCCGGGTCCGGGGGCCGGTCCGCGGTGAGCGCGGACGCCAGTGATCTCAGGGCCCCGCGCAGCTCCAGGAACCCCTCCAGGTGGTCCGGGCCGGCCGGGGCCGCCGCCCCGATCCGTTCCGCCGCCCCCGCGGGGAGGGCCTCCCGGTGTGAAACGAGCCAGTTCCGCAGGTCCTCGGGGGTGGTGAGCGCATCCACGAGGTGTCCCCTCACCCCGCCCCTGATGTAGGTGGTGTTGACCAGCTCCAGGGCCAGCGGCTCTCCCGTCAACGGGAGTTCGTCCATGGGTGACCGGCCGCGCTGCCGGTCCGTCTGCTCGCTCATGTCCCCATCCTGCCGTCTCGATTTCGCCGCCAGAAGCTAATGGATGCGCATAGGATGCATCCATTAGCTCATGCGCTCACCGTTCACGCACCCCTCGGTACGCGCATCCCCGGTACCCGCTTCCCCGGCTCATCACGTCCCCCATGGAAGGAACGTCCGTGTCCGACACCCAGGTGTCCGAGCTCCCCTCGCAGCGCCGTCTCAGCTCCGTGCTCACGAGCAAGGCCCCGGCCCGGCCCGCGCTGCCCGTCGTCTCGGTGGCCACGCTCGGCGGCGTCACGGCCCTCGTCGCCCTGGTGGCGCTCGGCGTGCTCCTCGACCAGACCGTGCTCATCCCGCCGCTCGCCGCGAGTGCCGCCCTGGTCTTCGCCGCACCCGCACTCCCCCTGGCGCAGCCCCGCAGTGTGATCGGCGGTCAGCTGGTCTCGGCCGTCGTCGGCTTCGTGTGCCTGGCCGTCGGCGGCAGCTCGGTGTGGACCTCGGCGGTCGCCGGCGGTCTGGCGATCGGGGCGATGGCCCTGGCGAGGACGCCCCACTCCCCGGCGGCGGCGACCGCCGTCATCGTGGTCGTCACCCAGCCCTCCACGGTGCTCTTCCTCCTCCTGCTGCTCCTGGCCACCGCGGTGATCGTCGGCGTCGGCATCCTCGCGGGCCGCAGCGGCCGGACCCCCCGCTACCCCACCTACTGGTGGTAGGCCCCAGATGACCAGCCGTTACGCGCAGCTGCTGTTCACGCCGCCGGTCCAGGCGCACCAGGAGGAACAGGGCAGCCGGCGCAACTACGCCGCGATGGCCGAAGGGCCCGCGGAGGCCGACCGGCTGACCCCCTCGGAGGCCGCCTTCATCGCGCGGGCCGAGAGCTTCTACCTGGCGACCACCGGTTCCTCGGGCTGGCCCTACGTGCAGCACCGGGGCGGACCGCCGGGGTTCCTGAGGGTCGTCGACGACCGGACCCTGGGGTTCGCGGACTACCGGGGCAACAAGCAGTACATCACCACCGGGAACCTGGACACCGACGACCGGGTCTCCCTGCTGCTGATGGACTACCCCGCGCGCAGGCGGCTCAAGATCCTGGGGCGCGCCCGGACCGGCACCCCGGACCGGTGGCCCGCCTCGGCCGGCCCGCTGGTCCCCGAGGGCTACCGGGCCGTGCCCGAGCGGGTCCTCCTCATCACCGTGGAGGCCTACGACTGGAACTGCCCCCAGCACATCCAGCCGCGCTACACCGTCGCCGAACTGGAGGAGGCGCTGAAGCCGGTGCGGGAGCGGATCGCCGAGCTGGAGCGGGAGAACGCCCGGCTGCTGGAGGCCGCGCGGGCGGGCGGGCGGACGCCGTGAGCGCCGGCTGCTCCCCGGCCGGGCCCGCCGCCGGGGAGCACCGGCATCCCGGGCTGCTGCGGCACCCCGGGATGCTGCGGGCCTTCCCCGGCGGGCGGGCCACACTCGGTCTCATCGCCCCGCTGGAGTCGTTCACCGGGGACGTACCGACCATGGCCGGCCACCTCCGGCTGGCCCGGACGGCCGAGGACCTGGGCTTCTCCACCCTGTGGCTGCGTGATGTGCCCCTGCTCGTGCCCGGGGAGGGGGACGGCGGGCAGCTCTTCGACCCGTGGGTCTATCTGGGGGCGCTGGCGGTGGCCACCCGGCACATCGCCCTCGGCACGGCGAGCACCGTCCTGCCGCTGCGGCATCCGGTCCACGTGGCCAAGGCCGCGAACTCGGTGGACGCGCTCTCGGGCGGCCGGATGCTCCTCGGCGCCGCCCGTGGCGACCGCCCCGGGGAGGTGCCCGCCTTCGGCCTCGAACCGGCCGGCCTCGCGGCCGGGCTGCGGCACGGGTGGGAGTACGTACGCCACCTCACCGAGCCGGGTCCCTCCGGCTTCCTCTCCCCGCTCGGCACGGTGCCGCCCGGACAGGTCGTGCTGCCCCCGCCCGCCTGCGGACGGCTGCCGATGCTGATGACCGGACGCGGCGGGCAGCCGCTGGAGTGGACCGCGCGGCACGCGGACGGCTGGCTCTACACGGCGCTCGCGCCGGAGCAGCAGCGGGCCAACACCGCGCGCTGGCGCCGGCTGACCGGTGAGCCGGGCTCCCCCGGGTACAAGCCGTACGCGCAGGCGGGCTATCTGGTGCTCGACGAGGACCCGCGCGCGTCGCCGCGCCCGCTGCCGCAGGGCTGGGCGATGGGGCGCGAGCCCCTGCTGGACCTCTTCAAGACCTACGAGGAGGCCGGCGTCGACCAGCTGATGGTCAACCTCCGGCACAACACGCGTCCCGCGCCGGAGGTGATGGAGGAGCTGGCCGCCTACCTCCTGCCGCACTTCCCCGCCGGGGAGGCCGCGCCCGGAGGGTAGGCCCGCCCGGCGGGCGGCTCCCGGAGAGCCGGGACTCGCCCTCCCGGCCAGGGCTCCCAGGCCCGTCCGGGCCCCTCAGAGCTGGATACGGGCGGCGATCGGGAGGTGGTCGCTGTCGGTGGCCGGAAGGGTCCAGGAGGAGACGGGCTCGACGCCCCTGACCATGATCTGGTCGATGCGGGCCATCGGGAAGGACGCCGGCCAGCTGAAGCCGAACCCGTCGCCGGCCGCGCCCTGGGTGGAGCGCATCTGGGCGGTGACGGCGTTCAGCGAGCGGTCGTTCATGGTGCCGTTGAGGTCGCCGAGCAGGACCACCCGGCTGTTCGGCGCGTCGGCGATCGCCTCGCCCAGCGCGTCGGCGCTCCGGTCGCGCTGGCCGGCGGTGAACCCGGCGTCCAGCTTGACCCGTACGGAGGGCAGGTGGGCGACGAAGACCGAGACGGGGCCTTCGGGGGTGGTGACCGTGGCCTGCATGGCGCGGGTCCAGCCCATCTTGATGTCGACGGGGCGGGACCGGCCCAGCGGGTACTTGCTCCACAGGCCGACGGTGCCCTGGACCGAGTGGTGCGGGTAGCGGTCGGCGAGCGCGTCCTCGTACGCCCCGACCTTGCCGGCGGGGAGTTCCTGGAGGGCCACGATGTCCGCGCCGGATCCGGCGACCTGCTGGGCGGTGCCCGCGGGGTCGGGGTTGCCGGCGTTGACGTTGTGGGTGGCGACGGTGAGGTCGCCGCCGGGATGGGACTTGCCGGTGAGGAGCAGGCCGCCGAAGACGTTGAGCCAGACCACGGCCGGCAGGACCAGTGAGACCACCGCGGTGGCAGAGCGCCGGAGCAGCCCGAGGAGCAGGAGGACGGGGACGAGGAGCCCGAACCAGGGCAGGAACGTCTCGATGAGGCTGCCGGCGTTGCCGACGCTGTTGGGGATCTGCGCGTGGAGGACCAGCACCAGGGTCAGCAGGACCGCGCAGAGGGCGAGGACGATCCCGCGCCGCCAGATGCCGCGGTCGCTGCCCAGTCTGTGGCACAGGGCCCGCAGGCGGGCGCCGGGCCGCTCCGGGCCCGGCTCGGCGTTCTCGGTTTCCGCCCTGTACGCCTGCACCATCGCGCTGTCCTCACTGCCTTGCCGTACACATCGCCGCGCCTCATGACCCTAGGCGATGGGCGACGCCGTTCCCGCCGTCGACGACGACTGTTCTGTCACGAGGACGAGCGGGACGGCGTGGCGGGTTCCGGACGGGTGGGACTGCGGGGGCCGCTGTGACAGAACGGTCACACGGGCGCGGGCCCCGCTCCGTCCGCCGCGGCCCGCGCCTCCGGCGCCAGGCCCTGGAGCAGGGCACTCAGGATGTGCTCGACCAGTTCCTCGGGCAGCGGGGCGTCGGGGCGGTGGATGGTGCGTACGAGGACGGGGCCCGCGAACAGGTCGCTCAGCAGCTCCGCGTCGAGGTCGCCGCGGAGCTCCCCGGCGTCCACCGCCCGGCGCACGGCGGCCAGCAGGGCGGCCCGGCGCGGGGCGACGACGGTGTCCTGGTAGGCGGCCCAGAGCCTGGGGTGGCTCTTCATCTGGGCGAACACGTTGTGCAGGAAGACGGACGAGCGCTGGGCGACGCCGCGGGTGCGCATGGATTCCAGCAGGATCCGCAGGTCGTCGAGGCCGGCGGTGCCGGAGAGGACGGGTTCCGCGGGTTCCATGTCGCGCAGGACGTCGACGAAGAGTTCCTCCTTACCGCTCCAGCGCCGGTAGATGGTGGCCTTGCCGACGCCCGCGGTCCGGGCGATGCGCTCGACGGACAGGGCTCCGAGCGGTTCGCCCGCCTCCAGCAGGCCGGTGACCGCGTCGAGGATGGCCCGTTCGGCGGCGGCGCTGCGGGGGCGGCCCCGGCGGGGCCCGGTGTCCGGTCCGCCGCACGGCTCCCACGCCCGGCCGCCGCGGGGCTGCGGCGAGGGGGCCTTCGCGTGGTCCGGTGCCCGGTCCGGCGCGGTGCCCCGCGCCCGGCCGCGCGAGGTGTCCCGCGCGTGATCGCGTGAGCCGTCCCGCGACGGTTCCCGCGACTGGTCCTGGGCCTCCTGCACGTGGGTCACCTCTCGCTGCGCCGTTCACCCGTACGCCGCGCCGGGCACGCCGTACCGACCTGATTCTCACCGACCGCGGGCGGGCGGGGCGACCCGCCCGCCCGCGGCGCCGGCCGTCAGCCGCGTGAACCGGCCCCGGCGGCCGGGGCGGGCTCCCGTTCCTCCTTCTTCCGGGGGCCGTCCTGCGCACCGGCCCTGCCGGGCAGGAAGAGGCCCACGACGAGGGCGCCGATCAGGGCGACCGCCGCCGAGCCGAGGGCCGTCACGTGCATAGCCCCGACGAAGGCGTCGTTCGCCGCGGCGGCCAGCGGCCTGCCCGCCTCGCCGAGCTGTGCGGCGACGCCGAGCGTCGCCTCGATCGACTCCCCCGCGACGTCCTTCGCGGCGGCCGGCACCCCGTCGAGGTGGCCCTCGATGTCGCCCCGGTAGACGGTGGAGAGCACCGAGCCGAGCACCGCGATGCCGAGCGCCCCGCCGACCTGGCGGAAGGTGTTGTTGATCGCCGAGCCGGAACCCGCGCGTTCGCGGGGCAGCGCCTGCATCACGGCGACGGTGACCGGCGGCATGATGTGCGCCATCCCGGTGCCCTGGACGAAGAAGACCACGCACATCACCCAGACCGGGGTGCCGGCGTCGAAGACGGCGAACGCCGCGAGGCCCGCCGCGACCAGCAGCATCCCGGTCGTGCAGACGGCGCGGGCGCCGAAACGGTCCACGACCAGCCGGGCGCGCGGGGAGAACACCATCTGGGCGACCGCCAGCGGCAGGATGAGCAGCCCGGACTGGAGCGCGCTGTAGCCGCGCACGCTCTGCAGGTAGAAGGCGGAGAAGAAGGTGACGCCCATCAGCGCGAAGAAGACCAGCGCGATGGCGGCGACGGCCGCGGAGAAGGCCGGGTCGCGGAAGGTGGAGATGTCGATGGAGGGGTGGCTGCTGCGCTTCTGGTGCAGGACGAAGACCACCAGGACCAGCAGGCCGCCGACGGCCGGGGCGAGCACGGTGACGTCGGTGAAGTCGGCGAGCTCGCCGCCGCGGATGATGCCGTAGACCAGCAGGACCAGGCCGACGACGGACAGCAGCACGCCCACCGGGTCGATCCTGCCGGGCGCCGGGTCCTTGGAGTCGGGTACCAGCACGACCATCGCGACCAGGGCGATGGCCACGACCGGCACGTTGACCAGGAAGATCGAGCCCCACCAGAAGTGGTCCAGCAGCAGTCCGCCGGTGATGGGGCCGATCGCGATGGCGAGGCCGACGCTGCCGGCCCAGATCCCGATCGCCTTGGGCTGCTCGTCGGGTTCGAAGACGTTCATCAGGACGGCGAGGGTGGCCGGCATCACGAAGGCCGCTCCGAGGCCCATCACGGCCCGCCAGGCGATGAGTTCGCCCGGGGTGCCGGAGAACGCCGCGAGGGCGGAGCCGAGGCCGAAGACCAGGATGCCGCCGAGCAGCACCTTCTTGCGGCCGATGCGGTCGCCGAGCAGTCCGGCCGTGAACAGCAGTCCGGCGAAGACGAGCGTGTAGGAGTTGATCGCCCACTCGAGTTCGCTCTGGGTGGCGCCGATGCCGGTCGGCGCGGGGCCGGCGATCGTCTTGACCGCGACGTTCAGGATCGAGTTGTCGAGTACGACGATGAGCAGGCTGAACATGAGGACGGTGAGGATCGCCCAGCGGCGGCGGTGGACCGCCTCGGGGACACGGGGCGCGGCGACAGGGGCGCCGGACGGTATGGACATGCCACGACCCTAACGTCAATACGATACGAGACCGTCTCGTATTGGAAAGTCTTTACCGTCTCGTCGCCGTCCCGACACGCGGACCGCCCCCGGCCGGCCCGCGCCGCCGGGCCGCGCCACCAACCCGCATCGCCGGCCCGCGCGGCGGGGCCTCCCGCGGACCGGTGCGGGCCCACTTCCCGGGAGGGGAGGCGGGATGCCACCATGGAAGGGATCCGGGGACGCCGTCAGGGCGCCTCGAGATGACGAAGGAGCCGTTGGCCATGTCGCTTCAGGCTGCGCAGAATCAGCCCTCCCCTCCCCCCGGGGGCCCCGCCCCGTCCGCGGGGAAGGCACTGTACGGGGGCAAGAGCTCCCGCCGTGTCACCGTCCACGACGTCACCGCCGCCACCGAGCGCGGTGAGAAGTGGCCCATGCTCACCGCCTACGACGCGATGACCGCGTCCGTGTTCGACGAGGCCGGCATCCCGGTGATGCTCGTCGGTGACTCGATGGGCAACTGCCACCTCGGTTACGAGACCACCGTGCCCGTCACGATGGACGAGATGACCATGCTCTCCGCCGCCGTCGTACGCGGCACCAGGCGCGCCCTCATCGTCGCCGACCTGCCGTTCGGGGCGTACCAGGAGGGGGCCGTCCAGGCCCTGCGCAACGCCACCCGGCTGGTCAAGGACGCCGGGGTGGGCGCGGTGAAGCTGGAGGGCGGCGAACGCTCCCACGAGCAGATCCGCCTGCTGGTCGAGGCCGGCATTCCGGTCATGGGCCACATCGGCCTGACCCCGCAGTCGGTGAACGCCATGGGCTACCGGGTGCAGGGCCGCGGCGAGGAGGCGGCCCAGCAGCTGCTGCGGGACGCGAAGGCGGTGCAGGACGCGGGCGCGTTCGCCGTCGTCCTGGAGCTCGTACCGGCCGAGCTGGCCGCCGAGGTCACCCGCACCCTGCACATCCCGACCGTCGGCATCGGCGCCGGTCCGGACACGGACGCCCAGGTGCTGGTCTGGACGGACATGGCGGGGCTGACCGGCGGCAAGGTGCCGCGCTTCACCAAGCAGTACGCGAACCTGCGCCAGGTGCTCGGCGACGCCGCGAAGCAGTACGCCGAAGAGGTCGTCGGGGGTTCCTTCCCCGCCGCGGAGCACACGTTCCACTGACGCACAGCTGACCACTGCCGCACCACCGACAGCCCGCCGACATCCCCCATCGGCGGGCTGTCGCCTGTGTCGGCAGACTGTCGGTGGCACTGTCGGCGATATGTCGGTGACTTGTCGGTGGCGGCTGTTGTCATGGTGGACATGACGCGAAACGACAAGAACCCCAGGAGCGGCCCGAACGCCGTCGAGGTGCGGGGGCTGGTCAAGCACTACGGCGGGACCAAGGCGCTGGACGGCGTGGACCTCGATGTACGCGAGGGCACCGTCCTCGGTGTGCTCGGCCCGAACGGCGCCGGCAAGACGACCCTCGTACGCTGCCTGTCCACCCTGGTCACGCCGGACGCCGGACACGCGGTGGTCGCCGGTTACGACGTGGTCAGGCAGCCCCGGCAGCTGCGCCGCACCATCGGTCTGACCGGGCAGTACGCCTCGGTCGACGAGAAGCTCTCCGGCCGGGAGAACCTCTACATGATCGGGCGGCTGCTCGACCTGTCCCGCAGGACCGCCCGGTCCCGCGCCGACGAGCTGCTGGAACGGTTCTCCCTCACCGAGGCGGCCAGGCGCCCCGCGATGGACTACTCCGGCGGCATGCGGCGCCGGCTCGACCTGGCGGCCTCCATGATCGGCAACCCGTCGGTCCTCTACCTCGACGAGCCGACGACGGGCCTCGACCCGCGGACCCGCAACGAGGTGTGGGACGAGGTGCAGCGCATGGTCGCCGAAGGGGCGACCGTACTGCTGACCACGCAGTACATGGAGGAGGCCGAGCAGCTCGCCGACGAGCTGACGGTGATCGACAAGGGCCGGATCATCGCCGGCGGCGGGGTGGAGGAGCTCAAGGCGAAGGTCGGCGGCCGCACTCTGCAGATCCGCCCCTCGGACCCGGCCCAGCTGGCCGCCATGGCCCAGTCACTGCGGGACGCGGGGCTGGACGGGGTCGGCGGCGCGCAGGCCGTCCCGGACGAAGGACTGCTGTACGTCCCGATCCTGAGCGACGCACAGCTCACCGCGGTCATCGGCCTGCTGGGCGCCGGAGGGTTCTCCCTCGCCCACGTCGCCACCGCGCTGCCCAGCCTGGACGAGGTGTTCCTGGCCATCACGGGCGAGAAGAACACGCTTCCCACCGGCCCGGTCCCCCAGGAGGTCTCGGCATGAGCACCACGACACTGAAGCCCGCCCCCGCCGCCCCCGCTCCGGTGAGGACCGTGCAGGGCGAGGGCAGGATCGGGCTGCGTGCCAACCTCCGGCACATCGGCGCGCTCGCACGACGCAACATGCTCCAGATCAAGAAGGACCCGGAGTCGATGTTCGACGTCCTTCTGATGCCGATCGTCTTCACCCTGCTCTTCGTGTACGTCTTCGGCGGGTCCATCGGCGGGAGCCTGGGCGGTGACCGGCAGGACTACCTGAACTACCTGGTGCCGGGCCTGATGGCGATGATGGGCATGAACATCGCCTCGGCGGTGGGCAGCGGGGTCAACGACGACTTCAACAAGGGCGTCATGGACCGGTTCCGCACGATGCCGATCGCCCGTTCCTCGGTCCTGATAGCGAAGATCGTCGTCGAGCTCGGCCGGATGATGGTCGCCACCGTCAT
Organism: Streptomyces nitrosporeus; assembly: GCF_008704555.1. Taxonomy (NCBI): domain Bacteria; kingdom Bacillati; phylum Actinomycetota; class Actinomycetes; order Kitasatosporales; family Streptomycetaceae; genus Streptomyces; species Streptomyces nitrosporeus. Next base: position 5,582,114 of record NZ_CP023702.1, on the reverse strand, counting down.
CCTGCTCGGCATGGGCTTCGCGCTCGGCATGGAGCTGGGCACCTCGGTGGCCGGGATGCTCGGAGCGGTCGCGCTGGCCATGGTGTTCGGCGCCGCCATCATGTGGATCTTCGTCCTGCTGGGGCTGACCATGAAGACGCCGCAGGCGGTTCAGGGAGTGGGGTTCCTGGTGCTGATGCCTCTGCAGTTCGGCTCGTCCATCTTCGCCCCGACGCAGACCATGCCGGGCTGGCTCCAGGCGTTCACCGACTACAACCCGCTGTCCAACCTGGCGGACGCGGTACGCGGCCTGATGATGGGCGGCCCGGTCGCCGACTCGGTGTGGATGACCCTGGCCTGGGCCGCCGGCATCACCGCGGTGACGGCGCCGCTCGCGGTCCGCAAGTTCCGCAGGAAGACCTGATCATCCCACGGCGTCCGTCTCCCGGACGTACGCGCCCACGAGGGCGGTGGCCTCCTCCACGGTGAGGCCGCCGCCCTCGGCGTACGCGCGCGCGTAGGCCGCGTCGTCCGGCAGCTGGGCGCGCACCATGTCCTCGGCCACGGCCCTGTTCCGGCGTTCGCCCAGGGTCGGCGCGTGCCCCGGGGGGAGCAGCTTCCCGTGGAGCCCGAGCAGCCGGGCCGCGTCGGCGGCGCGCCGTGCGCCGCCCGTACCGGCCAGGGCCCAGGCCGCGCTGACCAGGTGGAGCGCGGTCATGTGGGGGGCCACCATCTGTGCCATCGCGTCCTGGGAGCGTTCCAGGGCGCGGAGCGATCCGGCCAGCGCCGGGCCGTAGATGCCGTCGAGGTTGTCCAGCCAGGCCTGCAGTCCGGTCACGAAGCCCTCGAAGAGGGCGACAGCGTCCGAGGCGAACACCTCGGAAAGCACGTCCAGTTGCTCCCGCGCCTCGGTGACCCTGCCGGTGTTGCCGAGCCACAGCGCCAGATAGATCCGGGCCGCGGGCATGGACTCCGACCCCGTGTGCCGGTCGTCGGCGAGGACCTCGCGCAGGATGCGCTCCCCCTCCTCGCCGCGGCCGGTCTCGCAGAGCGCCGAGGCGTACCTGGCCCGCAGCACGGCCACCTGCGCCTGGGCGCCGAGCTGCCGGGCGTAGGCGATCCCGGCGCGGAAGTCCTCGGCGGCGGCCGCGCTGTCGCCCCGGCGTTCGTTGGCCTCGCCCCGGGAGGCGAGGGCCTCCGCGGCGCCCCAGGCGTCACCGAGCCGGACGAAGATCTCCAGACTCTCGTCGGCGTCCCGGCCCGCCCTGTCCGCTCCGCCAGCCCCGTCCGCTCCGCCTGCCCTGTCCGTCCCGCCCGCTTCACCCGTGCTGTCCGCTCCGGCCGGCGGGCCGGCGAGTGCCTCGCTCTCCCAGTCCGACCGGTTGGCGAGGGCGTTGGCCCGTATCTGGAGGGCCATGGCCAGCTCCCACTCGTATCCCAGCTCACGGCAGGTGGCGACGGTCTCGTCCATAACGGAGCGGAACCGCTGGATGTCACCGGTGAACAGGAGGGCGAACATCCACAGCGAGCCCGGGGTGCGGCAGGTCTGCGGCTGGCCGGGCCGGTAGGTGGCGGCGATCGCCCTCAGCCGCCCCCTGCCCTCCTCGGACATCCAGTCGTCCGCCGTGTGGTCCCGGTTGACGAGCTGGACGAGCCGCAGCCCGCGCCGCGCCTCCCCCAGCTGTTCGGGGGCCATCGGCGGCGGGCTGTCGGTACAGCGTTCGTACAGGGAGGGTGCGGGTTCGACGGGTCCGGCGAACGGGTCGGGGCCGAGTTCCGCGACCGCCTCGGTCCACAGCCGGGCCTCGGCACGCAGGTCCCGCATCTGCCAGTACCAGGCGAGGGACAGGGCCAGGCAGAGCGCCTCGTGTTCGTCCCGGACGGCCACGGCGTGCCGCAGCGCCACGCGTACGTTCTCGTACTCCCGCAGGAACAGGGCGAGGGCCGCCTGCTGGCCCGCGCCGCGGAGCAGGGGGTCGGTGGTGCGGGCCAGCTCGCGGAAGTGGACGAGGTGGCGCCGCTCGGTGGCGGCCCGCTCCCCCTCCTCGTCGAGGCGCTCGGCGGCGTACTCCGCGACGGTCTCCAGCAGCCGGTAGCGCATGTCCCCGTCGTCCCCGGGTGACGCGACGACCAGCGACTTGTCCACCAGCGAGCCGAGGAGCCCCGGCACCTCGGCCGGGGTGAGGGGGGTCCCCGCCGCGTCCTCCTGGGCGCAGACCTCCTCCGCCGCGGCCAGCGCGCAGCCCCCGGCGAAGACCGACAGTCTGCGCAGCACGGCGCGTTCGGCGGGGTCCAGCAGTTCCCAGGACCAGTCGACGACGGCCCGCAGGGTCTGCTGCCGGGGCAGCACGGTACGGCTTCCGCTGGTCAGCAGCCGGAACCGGTCGTCGAGACGGTCGGCGATCTGGCGCGGGCCGAGCATCCGCAGCCGCGCGGCGGCGAGTTCGATGGCGAGCGGCAACCCGTCGAGCCGCCGGCAGATCTCGGCGCAGGCCGCGGCACTCTCCTCGTCCGCGTCGGTCCGGAAGCCCGGCCGGGCGGCGGCTCCCCGCTCGGCCAGCAGCCGCAGCGCCATGGGGTCGGGCAGCGGATCGAGGGGCCGTACCGTCTCGCCGGGGACGCCGAGGGGTTCACGGCTCGTCGCGAGGACGGTGAGGCCGGGGCAGCGGGCCAGCAGGTGCTCGGCGAGCCGCGCCGCGGCCTCGACCAGGTGCTCGCAGTTGTCCAGGAGCAGCAGCATCCGGCGCTTGGAGCAGTACTCGGTGAGCTGGGACAGGGCCTGTCCGTCCGTACCCTCCGTACCGCGTTCGGCCACGCGGAGCCCTTCGGCCCCGGCTCCGCGCAGCACGGTCTCGCGGGCGCCCAGTGCGCTCAGTACCGCCTCGGTGACCACCGCCGGGTCGTCGACCGGGGCCAGTTCCACCAGCCACACCCCGTCGGGCCAGGCGTCGGCGACGGCCTCGGCGGCCTCCTGGGACAGCCGGGTCTTGCCCGCCCCGCCGGGGCCGAGCAGGGTGACCAGCCGGGCCCGGGAGAGGTCCTCGCCCAGGGCCGCGATCTCGGCCTCCCGCCCGACGAAGCTGGTCAGCCGGGCCCGCAGGTTGCCCCGCCGGGCGGGGGCCGGGGCGGGCTCGGGTCCGGTGCGGGCGGCGCCCTGTGGGCCCTGTGCGCCCTGGTGCTGTGTGCCCTGGTGCTGTGGGCCCTGGTGTTGTGGGCCCTGACCCTGTGTGCCCTGGTGCAGCAGCACCTCGTGCAGGGCGCGGAGTCCGGGCCCGGGGTCGGTGCCGAGCCGGTCGGCGAGCAGGGTGCGCACCTCGTCGTAGGCCGCGAGGGCCTGCGCGGCGCGTCCGGCGCCCGCCAGCGCCTTGATCCGCAGCGCCTGCAGAGGCTCGTCCAGGGGGTGGTCCGCGCAGAGCGCCGCCAGTTCCGGCAGCGCGTCCTCGGCCCGTCCCAGGGCCAGCAGGGCCCCGCACCGGGTGCGCCGCGCGTCGAGCCGCCGGGCCTCCCAGCGGGCGGCGGCCACGGCCCGGTCCGGCAGGTCGGCGAGGGCCGGCCCGTGCCAGAGGGCGAGCGCGTCGTCGAGGACGGCCAGCGCCTTCACCGCGTCACCGCCCTCCAGCGCCCGCGCCCCCTCCCCCGCGAGCCGTTCGAAACGGTGCAGGTCGACGGAGTCGGGGGCGGCGGCCAGCCGGTACCCGCTCTCCACGGACTCGACGGCGTCCCGCCCGATGGCCCGCCGCAGCCGTCCCACGAGCGCCTGGAGCGCGCCCGCCGCGTCGGCGGGCGGGTCCCCGTCCCACACCTCGCCCACCAGCACCCCGGCGGGGACGGTACGCCCCGGGCTCAGGGCGAGCACGGTCAGCAGGGCACGCAGCCGCGCCCCGCCGAGTGCCGCGGGGGTGCCGTCGTCGCGAAGGGCCCGGGTGGTGCCGAGGATGCCGTAGTGCACCCGCCCATTGTGGTCGACGGGTGCGGGCGGGGTGGCACGCAGGGCGGACCGCGCGGATCCCGGGCCGCTTCCCCGGACACCTTCCTTCCCGCCCGCCGTCGGTGTTCCCCGCGTCAGCAGGCGGAGAGCCCGGTGGGGGTCTGCAGGTCGTACCGGACGATCCTCTCGTTCTCCTTGAACGAAATCCCCACGTTGCCGACGACGTCGTCCCCCTCGTACTGCGACCAGCTGATGGTCTCGATGTCGCCGGGTCCCACCTGCTTGCCGAGCGTGATGGTCATCAGCCGTCCGGTGCACGGGAAGTCGGGGACGCCGCCGGGGGGCGGGACGGCCCTGACCGGTGCCGAGCCGTCCACGGTGAACCGCTGCCGGTCGACCGTCTCCACCGTGTAGCCCTGCTTCGGTTCGGCCCCGTCCATGGCAGTGGTGAAGAAGACGTCGAAATAGCCGACGTGGACGGTCACGGGTTCGCAGAGTTCCGGCGGCCCGCCGAACTCGACGGGCAGATAGCCGCTCACGCTGTGCCCGAGCAGAGCGCTGTCCAGCCAGTCCTTGTCGCCCGGGACACAGGAAGGCGTAGGGGGCGGGGGCGCCACGGCGGAGGACGGCGGACTCGCCGGCGCGGACGGGGAGGACGAGGATGGCCCCGGAGCGGCGTCACCGCTGTTCCCGCTGTCACCGCCGCCGCAGCCGGAGAGGCCCACCGTCCCCGACAGGACGACGAGCAGGGTGACGGCTCGTAATAGTGAGGGTTCAGCCCGGCCAGCCATTGGGCCATAGTGACCGAACGGCACAACCGGGTCAACGGGGCCCACACCCTCGCGAACGACCGTATCCAGACACGGATCACCATCGGCCGGAATCTTTCGGCGAGACCGTGTCGCGCGTTCCGGCAGGCGTCGGCACCGGACGGTGGGGCGGCGGGGGCGGGACGGTGGGCGGAGACGGGCCGCGGATCCCCTTTTCCCGCGGATTTCTTTTTCCAGGGTGCGGCAGAGGCCCGACGCGCTCCGTGCGGCGCCATAATCACGGTGCAGGGCATTCATAGGCCACCGAAAGAGAATAAAAAATGATTTCCACATTGAAGACCACCGCGCGCACCATGGCCACGGCACTGGCCGCGGCCGCCGCTTTCACCCTGACCGTTCCGACCGGAACGGCTTTCGCCATCAACGAGGTCAGCTGCGCCGACCAGGGGGACTTCCTGAGGATCAAGTCGCACCACAGCACCGGCATCACCAGCGAGGACTGCTACGCGAACCGCGGAAGGACCGACTTCGGCGGCTGGTGGATCGACAAGATCTCCACGGGGAACAACGACGTCCGGCTCCATGACGCCAACGGTTCCGTGGTGAACATCCCGCGGCACCGGGTGGTCACCTACCCGAACAATCCTCCGAAGATCAACGCGATCGAGATCCTGTGACCGGTGTGATTCCGTAATCGGAAAACCCGATGACCGGCCGCATTCCTCCGGGTGCCGCCTTTTCGGGTCCGGCGGCGGCAACCGGTATTCCTCCGCCGGAATCATCCATCCGCCGCCGGCCGGTCACACCGGGTGCTCCAAGCGGTGCGCGCGGGCGGTGAGATAGCGGCGTTCGGGGCCGTCGGCGGTGTGGCGGGCGGCCTCGCGGTAGGCCTCGGCGGCGGGGCCGGTCTCCCCGAGCATCGCGAGGAAGTGGGCGCGGGTGGCGAGCAGCCGGTGGTGGCGGGCCATGCGCTTGTCCGCCGCCGGATCCGCGAGCGCGTCGAGGCCGGCGGCCGGGCCGTGCACCATGCCGACGGCGACGGCCCGGTTCAGCGCGACCACCGGGTTCGGGCCGAACTGTCCGAGGAGGTCGTACAGGGCGAGGATCTGCGGCCAGTCGGTGTCCTCGGCGCGCGCCGCCTCGTCGTGGACGGCGGCCACGGCCGCCTGGATCTGGTACGGGCCCGCCTCCCCGCGTGGCAGCACCCGGCTGATGAGTGCGGTCCCCTCGGCGACGAGTGCCTGGTCCCAGCGTCCGCGGTCCTGTTCCGCGAGCGGGACCAGTTCCCCGTCGGGGCCGGTGCGGGCGGGGCGGCGCGCGTCGGTGAGCAGCATGAGGGCGAGAAGCCCGGCCGTCTCGGCGTCGTCGGGGACCAGGCGGTGCAGCAGCCGGGTGAGCCGGATCGCCTCGGTGGACGGTTCCGGCGCGGTCAGGCCGGTGCCGCCGGTGGTGGTGTAGCCCTCGTTGAAGACCAGGTACAGCACGTGCCGCACCTCGCGCAGCCGCTCGGCCCGGTCTGCTCCTTCGGGCAGGGCGAGGGGTTCGCCCGCGCCCCTGACCGTCTGTTTGGCGCGGCTGATGCGCTGGGCCATCGTCGCCTCGGGCACCAGGAAGGCGGCGGCGATCTGCGCCGTCGTCAGTCCGCCGACGGCCCGGAGGGTGAGCGCGATCCGGCCGGCCGGGGACAGCGCGGGGTGGCAGCAGAGGAACAGCAGGGCCAGGGAGTCGTCCCGGTCCGCCGCCGGTCTCTCGTCGGCCGCGTGCCCGACCAGCGCCGACTGCGGTGTGGCCAGGGCGAGCGCCTCCTCCCGGCGCCGGCGCGCGGCCTCGCCGCGTACCTGGTCGATGAGCCTGCGGGAGGCGACGGTGACGAGCCACCCCCGCGGGTTGTCCGGGACACCGCCCCCGGGCCACTGCAGGGCGGCGGCGAGCAGCGCCTCCTGTACGGCGTCCTCGCAGGTGTCGAAGGCGCCGTACCGGCGGACGAGCACGCCGAGGACCTGCGGCGCCAGTTCGCGCAGCAGGTCCTCCGTCCCGTGGTGCACGGTGCTCACACGTCCGCCGGGGACTCGTGCGGTACGGGCCACAGCTCGACCGGGTCCGTGTCGGCGAACGGCATGTCCGCGGCGATCTCCTGCGCCCGCTCCAGGGACGCGCAGTCGAGCATGTAGAAGCTGGCGATGTACTCCTTCGTCTCCAGGTACGGCCCGTCGGTCACCACCGGCGCCCCGTCCCGCCGCCGCACCAGCTGGGCGTCGGCCGCGTCGGCCAGCCCGTAGGCGCCCAGCAGTTCACCGCTCTCGCGGTACTTCGCGTTGAACGCCTCCTGCTTGGCGATCGCCTCCGGCCACGCCTCGGCCGGGAAGGAGTCCCACTTCGCCTGGTTGCCGTAGATCATCGCGACGTACTTCATTGCGGGTGTCCCCTCGTGTCCCGCGCGCCCCGTCGGCGCGCTGTCACCCCTTGGTCGGAGCAGGAAACACGGTCTCGACATCCCCCGACAACTTTTCCCGGAATTTTTTCCGTGCCCCTGTCGGCCGGACCGCACCCGCCGGGACCGGTCACCCCTTCAGCGCCGCCACCGTCCGTACCCTCTCGGCCAGACCGCGCACCGGGCGTGCCCGGGGGTGCAGCGCGAGGCTCGTGCGCATCTTCTCGAAGTGCTCGTCCCCCCGTGAGGTGGAGAGCACCATGTAGTCGTCGAGGAAGGTGCCCCACGAGGCGCACGCCTCGTCCAGGTGTCCCAGCTCGTACTGCCGCTGTGCGAGCACCGCGTTGGCGTGCAGACGGCCCTGGCGCTCCTGGCGCGGCATGGCTCTGACCGACTGCTTCAGGGCGCTGATGGAGGCCAGGAGGTCCCGCCCCTCGTAGTGGACGTGGGAGACGTGGAAGAGGTACGCGGCACGGTCGTAGCCTCCCACCGCCTCACGCCGGGAGTCCGCCTTCGACAGGGCGGCCTCCGTCTCCCGGAGTCTGGCGAACGCGGTCCTGTGGTCTCCCACCATGGCGGACGCGTGGGCCTGCTGGCCCCGAAGGAAGGCGACCAGCCGGGGCCCCGCCTTGGGGGCGGCCTCGGCGGCGGAGTCCGCGAGGTCGAGGGCTTTGCGGCCATGGCGCAGATTGGACGCCTGCAGGCTCATCCCCCGCAGCGTCCGGCAGTAGGTGAGCTGGTCCTGGGACTCCCCGGCCAGCTTCAGCGCCTGGTGGTAGTACTTCTGGCCGAGCCCGTGCGCCCGCTCGTACATGGCCATCCAGCCCGTCAGGTACGTGAGGTCCGAGGCCGCCGACAGCATGTCCCGGTGCACCGCCTCGCGTGCACCGGCGCGGAGGTACGGAGCGACGGTGTTCACCAGGAACGCGGCGGCCATGGGGCGGGCGTGGCCGCCGCCCAGTTCGTCCAGGATGTCCGCGATCTTGCCGGTCATCCGCCGGACGACATCGACCTCGCCCTGGCCGATGCGGGCGGTGGGACCGGTGATGCGCTCCCGTTCCTCCGCGTTCGCGACATCGGCGAAGAGCGGGACGGAGAGTGCGGCCGAGTAGACACTCGCGGCCAGGAGGCTGCGCCGGGAAGGGTTCATGTCGTCCTTTCCGAGATCGAGCAGTGACTCGACGGTGTCACACGATTCGGCACCCGCCGCCGATTCCGGTCGGATCAGGCCGAGTTCCGCGTAGGTGACCGGTCGTCCCAGCTTGCGTTCGAACGCCGCGACCACCAGGGGTCTGACCCGCTCGTTCGGCTGGGATCCCCTGATCCAGGCGGCCACCGACGGCTGGCTGTAGGTCAGGCTCATTCCCGCCTCGGTTCCCAGCCTGTTCACCGCGTGCGCGAGCTTCGTCTCCGACCAGTCCGCTTGGCGGAGCAGGCCGCGGAGTGCTTCGTTCCGCTGCTTGCCGGACGCTTCCGTCACGTCATCTCCCCGCGGATTTATGGGATTTATGTTGTGCCCTCCTCTCCACGGTACCCGTGCGGGCACGCAGCGCGGTTAGGTCTACACGCACCGCAGTCGGTTGGCGTCCGGCCACCAGGCACTCGGCCCCCGCCCGACATGGCACTCGAAGGAAGAACCCCACGTGATGAACCCGTGTGAGCCGCACGACCCCGATGACACCGACGTGTACGAACTCGCAGCCCCCGTACCGCCGTCCGCCCCGAGCCCCGCCCTCATGGCGCGCGCGGAACGCGGGTGGGCCGCCTTCCTGGACCGGTGCGACGAGGACGGCCACCGCCGGAGCGCGGAGACCGGGGACGAGACGTGAGCCCCACCGAGCGCACCGGACACGAGCCGCATCCCCTGCTCCACACCCGTGTCCGTGACATCCCCAGCCGCACCGAGGGCGAACTCGTCGCCGTCACCCGAGAACACCACCGGGGCGGCATCCGCCGCATCGCCCACATCCGGCCCGCGGGCGGCATCGAGTTCGCCACCTCCGCCGACAACATCGAGCCCGCGCCCTGAGGCGGTCCGGCGATCCGGCGCCCAGGTACGGGCCGGCCGCGCCGCCGCCCCCCGAAAATCCCCTCAGGCACCGAAAAGACCCCGAGGCACCGAAAAATCCCTCGGGCACCGAAAAGAACGGCCCGGCGGAAAACCGCCGGGCCGCCGGAGGAAAGCGTGATCACCCGCAGTGGGTCGCATTGCCGGTGTAAGCGGCCTGCGAGGAGGTCGGTCCGCTGGAAAGGCTGATAATGCCCGTCACCGAGATGCACCGGCCGGCAGCGGAAATGCTGACGGGACCGGCGTACTGGCTGTAGTTGACGCCCGTGTTGGTGGGGTCCTGGATGTAGGTGTCCTGCACACAGGTGGACCCCGCGGAGGTACCGGCGACACACTTCACGAGCATGACGAACTTGAAGGTGGGCTTACCGTACGCGCCTGCGCTCGTGGCCACGTTGACCGCGCAGTTCTTCCCGGTCGAGGAGTCGTAGTACAGGTAGATGTTGCCGTAGACCGCACCACCGCTGGTCTTCACCTGGTAGGAGTCGATCTGGTTCCCGGCGCATCCGTAGGCACCGGCGGCCGCAGCGCTGGCGGACGGCGCCATGACGAGACCTCCGCCCAGGAGCAGGAGAATTCCGGCAAGAATTGAAGTAATCCGTCGCATGTGACTTCCCAGTGGTGAGACGCGTTTACGGGAGATGATCTTGGCGCAGGAAAAGACGGAGCCGCAACGGAACAACTGACCCGAAGTGCCCATACCGTGATAGGCGAGGGAGTGTCATATGTCACGTACCTGTCATGTTTAAGTTTGATCTTGAAGTTTTCCAGAATTCCCGAATATCCTGTTCGTCACGTCTGCGGCACCTTCTCTGCGGCGCACGCGAGGGACGTGCCGGGCACCACGGGCCGAACGCCCTCCTCGTCAGGGTCCCTCAGTCACGGGGCAGCGCTTAGCCTCGTCCGAGCGGGCCGCCCGGTCCGTCCGAGGTGGAGGGCACATGAGCGTGACACGCAGGAACAACAGGATCAGTCCGCTGTTCCTGGGGATCGCCGCCGTGACGGCCGTGGCCGGGTGGGCGGTGTGGACCGGGTTCGCCGAGCAGACCGGGTTCGCGGTCTTCCTCTTCGTCACCGGGGCCTGGGTCGTGTCGCTCTGCCTCCACGAGTACGCCCACGCCCGGACCGCCCTGCACAGCGGGGACCTGTCGGTCGAGGCGAAGGGCTATCTGACACTCGACCCGCTGAAGTACACGCACGCCCTGCTGAGCATCGTGCTGCCCGTGCTGTTCGTGATCATGGGCGGTATCGGTCTGCCGGGCGGCGCGGTCTACATCGAGCGGGGGCGGATCTCCGGGCGGTGGAAGCACAGCCTGATCTCGGCCGCCGGGCCGCTGACCAATGTGCTGTTCGCCGTGGTGTGCACGGCGCCGTTCTGGCTGGGCGGGCTGGACGGGGTGCCGCTCGCCTTCCGGTTCGCGCTGGGGTTCCTGGCACTGCTCCAGGTGACGGCGGCGATCCTGAACTTCCTGCCGGTGCCGGGGCTGGACGGTTACGGGGTGGTCGAGCCGTGGCTGCCGTACCGGATCCGGCGGCAGGTGGAGCCCTTCGCGCCGTTCGGGCTGCTCGCGGTGTTCGGACTGCTGTGGGTCCCGGAGGTCAACGCGGTGTTCTTCGACGCGGTGGACGCGGTGCTGCGGGGGCTGGGGGTCGGCGAGGTCGAGACGTACTGCGGGCTGGACGTCTACCGCTTCTGGCAGGAGTGGTTCGGCGACCAGGACCCCGGGTGCGCGGCGCTCCTGGACGGGTGACACACACCCGGGGTGCGCGGCGCTCCTGGACGGGTGACGCGTCCCGGCACCGTCCGGAAGGAACGGCCCCGGGACCGTCCGGAAGGAACGTCCCGGGCCTCCGGAAGAGGCGCCCCGGGTGTGTCCGGGAGAGGCGGGGGGCTCAGGCCGCCGGGGCCGCGGTGGCGGCCTTCTCCGCCTTGTGCTTGCGGAAGTAGAACCACGCCATGTTGGACGAGAGGCCGGCCAGCAGCACCCAGACGATGCCCAGGAAGCTGCCCTCGGCGAAGGAGACCACGGCGGCCACGACGGCGAGGACACAGACGGCGAGGGAGTAGAGGGCGAGGCGGGGCATGAGGGGGTTCGCTCCTGTCCGGGGATGGTGCGCGGTCCCGTCCAGTGTCCCTCATGCCCGTTTCGGTTCGCCCTGGGGGAGGTCCGTTCCGCCTCAGATGTCGGTGGTGCGCAGGCCCGCGTGTGCCTTGTAGCGGCGGTTGACCGAGATCAGGTTCGCCACCAGCGACTCGACCTGGTGGGCGTTGCGCAGCCGGCCCGCGAAGACCCCGCGCATGCCGGGGATGCGGTTGGCGAGCGCCTGCACGGTGTCGGTGTCGGCGCGGGCCTCGCCGAGGACCATCACATCGGTGTCGATCTCCTCGATCGACTCGTCCTGGAGCAGGACCGCCGACAGGTGGTGGAAGGCCGCGGTGACCCGGGAGCCGGGCAGCAGGGCGGCGGCCTGCTCGGCGGCGCTGCCCTCCTCCGGTTTCAGGGCATAGGCGCCCTTCTTGTCGAAGCCGAGCGGGTTGACGCAGTCGACGACGATCTTCCCGGCGAGTTCCTCGCGCAAGGACTCCAGCGTCTTGGCGTGCCCGTCCCAGGGGACGGCGACGATCACGATGTCGCTGCGCCGTGCGCACTCGGCGTTGTCGGCGCCCTCGACGCCGTGGCCGAGTTCGGCGGCGGCTGCCTGGGCGCGGTCGGCGGCGCGGGAGCCGACGACGACCTTCTGTCCGGCGCGGGCCAGGCGGTAGGCGAGGCCGCGGCCCTGCGGGCCGGTGCCGCCGAGGACGCCGACGGTGAGGCCGGAGACGTCGGGGAGGTCCCAGGGGTCCTTGGCCGGGGGCTTGGGTGCGCTTCCACTGTCATGCGTAGTCATGGCCTCGACACTACTGCGGGGTACCGGAGGATCCGCGCGCTGTTACCGCTGTGCGAGATCCGTCACCGCGTCGGCCCCGCACGCCCTCACGCGCCCTCGCGTTCCCCCGTCGGCCGTGGCGCGTCCCCGTACCGGCCGTGGCGCGTCCCCGTTCGGGTGGGATACCGGCGTCGGGCCCCCGCGGGGCGGCAGGCGGCGGCATGATGCCGGGCCATGGACGCCGTACGTGTAGCCCTGCTGCGTGAGGTGCTCGCCGGGACCCGGTGGCCCACCGCCGCCCGGCAGTTCGCCCGGACCCTGCGTTCCTCCGTCGTCCCGCACGGCGGCGGGCTGCTGCTCGTCGGGACCCCGGTGTACGAGCCGTGGCACCTGGCCGCCCACCTGGTGGACGAGTCCACCTGGGCGGGCCTGCCGGAGCTGCGGCCCACCCTGGTGCGCCACCGGGCCAGGCCCGACGACCCGGCGCATCTGGCGGTGGGCCTGGGCCGGATCGAGGCGGCGGGCCGGGGCGAGACGCTGCTGATGGTCGCCCCGGCGGCCCCGGACGGCGCGCTGCTGGAACGCGTGCACGACGCGCGCCGGGCGGGGGCGACCGTGCTGGCGCTGGACGGCGGTGATCCGGAGATCCAGGCGCTGGCCCACGAGGCGCTGACGGTGACCGACGCGGACGAGGTGGATCTGGACACCGTGCAGCACCTGGTCAGCGCGGCGGCCGGGGAGAACGTCGCACCGGCCGGCCGGGGGCGCGGCACGTTCCGGGACCGGCTGTCCCGGCTGGCCGACCAGCTGACGGCACCGCCGCCGCCCCGCTGGTGAGAGCGCGTCCCCCTGCCGGTGAGAGCGCGTGCCCCCGCCGGTGACGGCGCGCGCCCCGTCCCCGCACCGGGGCGGCGGGGCGGCCCTCAGGAGCCGACTCCCGGGGGGCGCCTCTCAGGGGCCGTCTCCCAGGGGTCGTCTCCCAGAGGTCGGCTCTCAGGGGCCGTCTCCCGGGGCCCGGCTCTCAGGGGCCGCCGGGTGTCTCGTCCGTGCGGTCGTGCCACTTGGGGTCGTTCTCCCATTCGAGGTTCCGCTCACGCGCGGTGTCCATCGCGTGCTGGGCCTCCTCGCGGGTGGTGTACGGGCCGAAACGGTCCTTCGCCGGGCACTCGGGGCCTTCCTCGACCTTCTTGTGGACCAGGCAGTAGTACCATTCGCCCGGTTTGCCGACCGTACGCTTCTTGAACAGGGCCATCGCCGCTTCCTTTCCTCGCAGCCATGGTGCCCCGGGGGTGCTGGTTAGACTCGCCGACATGTCTGGTCAGTCGCTTCTCGCACCTGGGGAGATCACTCCCATCCGTTCCGTTCCGGGGAAGATCCGGCGCCCCGAGTACGTGGGGAAGCCCGCCCCCACCCCGTACACCGGACCCGAGATCCAGGACCCCGGGACCGTGGAGCGCATGCGGATCGCGGGGCGGATCGCGGCGCAGGCCATGGAGGAGGCCGCGAAGCACATCGCGCCGGGGGTCACCACCGACGAACTCGACCGGGTGGCCCACGAGTTCATGATCGACCACGGGGCGTACCCGTCGACCCTCGGCTACCGGGGCTTCCCCAAGTCCCTGTGCACCTCGCTCAACGAGGTGATCTGCCACGGCATCCCCGACTCCACGGTGCTGCGCGACGGGGACATCGTGAACCTCGACGTCACCGCCTACATCGACGGGGTGCACGGCGACAACAACGCCACCTATCTCTGCGGGGACGTCGACGAGGAGTCGCGGCTGCTGGTCGAGCGGACCCGTGAGGCGCTGAACCGCGCGATCAAGGCCGTGCGCCCCGGGCGGCAGATCAACGTCATCGGCCGGGTCATCGAGTCGTACGCCAAGCGGTTCGGTTACGGCGTGGTGCGGGACTTCACGGGGCACGGGATCAACTCCTCGTTCCACTCCGGGCTGATCATCCCGCACTACGACAGTCCGCAGGCGACGACCGTGATGCAGCCGGGGATGACGTTCACCATCGAGCCGATGCTGACGCTGGGGACGCACGAGTACGACATGTGGGACGACGGCTGGACCGTGGTCACCAAGGACCGCAAGCGGACCGCGCAGTTCGAGCACACCCTGGTGGTGACGGAGACCGGGGCCGACATCCTGACCCTTCCCTGAGCCTCCCCCGCCCCGGCCCCACCCCGGCCGGGGCCGGGGTGGGCGGATGCCGCGCGAGGAGGGGGCGGTGACCGTCAGGACGGTCACCGCCCCCTCCTTCTTTCCGGCGTTTTACCGACAAGGAGTCGGGAACATGTTGACTTAGGTAAACCTAAGTAAGAGGATCAGCTTATCGGAACGGCCATGCGCTCCCGCGTCTTCACCGTTCCGGTACGCCCGCCCGTATCCGCACGTCCGGCATGTCCGTGTCCGTACGGACGTCCGCTCCCCCCGCTCCCCCGGAGGCCCCCCTTGGACGCAACCGCCGCAACCGCCGCCGGTACGCCCTTCTCGACGCTGATCCGCACCGCGTCGCACGAGCAGCACACCGAGGCGGAGTCCTCGTCCTTCATGAGCGACATGCTGGGCGGGCGGCTCGGGGTGGACGCGTACACGCGCTACACGGAGCAGCTGTGGTTCGTGTACCGGGCCCTGGAGGACGGCGCCGAGGCGCTGCGCGAGGACCCGGTGGCGGGCCCCTTCGTCCGGCCGGAGCTGATGCGCGGGGCCGAGCTGGAGCGGGACCTGGCCCATCTGCGGGGCGAGGGGTGGCGCGAGGGCCTGGAGCCGCTCCCGGCGACCGCCGCGTACGCCGGGCGGGTCGCCGAGTGCGCCCGCGACTGGCCGGCCGGGTACATAGCGCACCACTACACCCGCTACCTCGGCGACCTGTCGGGCGGGCAGATCATCCGGGGCACGGCGGAGAAGACCTGGGGCTTCGAGCGCAAGGGCGACGGGGTCCGCTTCTACGTCTTCGAGCAGATCTCCAACCCGGCCGCCTTCAAGCGGGACTACCGGGAACTGCTGGACGCGGTGAACGCCGACGATCTGGAGAAGCAGCGGATCATCGACGAGTGCAAGCGCGCCTTCGCGCTGAACACGGCGGTCTTCCGTGAGCTGGGCGAGGTGTTCCCGCTCAGCGCCTGACCCCTCGTGCGGCCAGCAGGACGCGGCCCCCGACCTCCACCGTGCCGTCCGGCCCGGGTGCGGTGAGAATCTGGGAGCCGCGTCCCTGTGCGATGTTGAGGGCGCGGCCGAGCTGTGCGCTGAGCAGCAGGGCCGCCGCCCCGGTCGCCTCGTCCTCCTCGATCCCGTCGTCGCGGCGCGGGAACGCCCGCGCCCGTACACGGCCGGCGGCCTCGTCCTCCCAGGCCCAGACGTAGAGCCAGCCCTCCCCCGGCGGCGGCCCCGTCAGCGCCTCGACCTCGGCCACCGACGCGTACTGCTCCAGCCTCCGTGGCGGGACCCACTCCGGGCGGGCGCCGATCCAGGTGAACTCGCCGTCCTGGCGGGCGAACACGTCTCCGATCGGAAGTTCCAGGATCTCCAGGTCCAGCAGCCAGGCCGCACCGACCAGCGGGTGCCCCGCGAACTGGAGGCGGAGCCCGGGGGTGCGGATGTCGACGGTGCCGCGTTCGGGGTCGTCCACGAACACGGTCTCGCTGAAGCCGAGTTTCCGGGCGAGCGCCTGCCGGGAGTCGTTGTCCGGGTACCGGCGCCCGTCGCGTACGACACCGAGCGGGTTGCCGTGGCGCCCGTCGGGGCCGCAGAACACGCGCAGTACGTCGATGCCTTCGGGTACCTCGTAGTCGTTCACGTGGGGCATTCAAGCACCGTCCGGGACCGCTCCCACGCCACCGGGGCCGTACCGGCGGTGTCACCGGTACGGCCCCGGGGCCCCGCCCGGCCGGGCGGGGACGGCGTCGGGCCTGATCAGGCGGCGGTGGCCGGGCCGTCGCCGCGGCGGCGGCGTGCCACGATCACCGTTCCGGCGCCCGCGGCGACGACGAGGCCGGAGGCTGCGAGCAGCGCGCCGGCCGGCACGCCGGCGCCGGTGGAGGCGAGGGACCCGGAGCCGCCCGCGGTGCCGGCGCCACCGGCCGTGCCCGCTCCGCCGGCCGTACCGGCGCCGCCCGTGGTCCCGCTGCCGCCGGCGGAGCCGGAACCGCCTGTGGCGCCCGGGAGTTCGGCGTCCTCGTCGAGGGCGACCGAGACCGTCAGGGTGTCGAGCGGGTCGCCCTTCTCGTACATGCCGCCGAAGGCCTTGGCGGCACCGTCGGCGGTGAGGACGGCCGGGACACCGGACAGGGTGACGACGCCGTTCTTCGCGGCCAGGCCGCCGGCGGGGAGCTTCAGGTCCGCGAGGGTGAGGCCGGTGTAGGTGCTGACCTTCTTGGACGTGCGGTCCTTGCTGGAGACGTCGGCGAGCAGGGTGCCCTTGCCGCCTTCGGCCCGGACCGTCAGGTTGCTGAGGGAGAGGTCCAGGGTGTAGGCGCCGCCCTCCTTGTGGCCGAGGAAGCGGACCTTGCCCTCGAACGCGGCGTCGAGGGTCTGCCCGGCGGCGTCGAAGCGGCCGGTGGCGTCGGGGAACCGGTAGCCAGAGGCCGTGGCGGCGGCTCCGTCGGCGGTCTCGATCCTGCCGTGCGCGATGGAGCCCGTGACGTACGAGCGGAAGGACTCCTTGACGCCCCAGTCCAGGGCGCCGTCGGCGAGGGCGCCCTGCTGGGCGGCCGGGGCGGTGGCCGTGGCGGACGGGGAGGCCGGGGCGGTGGGGGCGGCCGACGGGTCCGTGCCGGGGCCGGTGGCCGGGCCCGTCGGGTCGGTGGTCGGGTCCGTCGTGGGGCCGGTGGTCGGGTCCGTCGTGGGGTCGGTCGGGCCGGGGGTCGGCTCCTTGGTGGGATCGGGGGTGGGTTCGGTGACCGGGGGCTGGACGGCCTTGACGGAGAGGGTGGCCGGGTCGAGGGCGTCGCCCTCCTTGTACATGCCGTTGAACGCCTTGGAACCGGCCTCGGTCAGCGTCGCGGGGATGTCCTTGAAGACCATCGCCCCGCCCTCACCCTGGCCGGGCCGGACCGAGGACAGGTCCAGCTTCGCGAACTCGACGTCGTCCGAGGTTCCTTGGGGGGTCTTCATGTCCACGGTGACGGCCCCGGTGGTGCCGCTCGTGGAGACCTTCACGTCGTACAGGGTGATGTCGAGCACGCCGCCGTGGGCGTTGAAGTTGACGCTGCCGTCGAAGGCCGTGCCGGTGCTGTTGTCCGTCGTGTCGTAGGTGCCCCGGCCGTTGCCGAAGGTGAAGACCCCGTTCCCGGCGGCCTGGGTGGCACCGTCCGAGGCGGTGATCTTGCCGGCCCCGCCGATGTAGCGGCGGAAGGACTCCTTGAGGCCCCAGTCCAGGGTGCCGTCCGTCAGCTCCATGGTCGTGGGCTTCGAGGCGGTGGGGGACGCGCTGGTGGTGGGCGTGGTCCTGTCGGCGGCGATCGCGGGGAGGGCGAAGGCGGCGCCGAGCGCGGCGGCGGTGGCGACGGCGGCTGCGAGGGCTACGGGGCGGCGGTTTGCTGCCATGGCGGTGACTCCTGGGCCTACGGGGGGTGGATGGAAGGCGTGGGGGGACGGGGGAAGCGGTTCGGGGGTGGCGCCGGGGTGGTCAGGGGTTTTGCGCCGCCCTGCGCCGACGGGCCGTCAGCAGTCCGGCGGCCACGGCCGCCAGCAGGACGGCTCCGCCGCCCACGGCCGCGTACGTACCGGCGCCGGTGCCGGAACCGGCGGGCTGCGCGGCGGGGGCGGCCGTCTGCCGCGCGGCGGCCGGGGCGGAGGGTGCGGCGGTGCTGCCCAGGTCGGGCAGTGCGGGCAGTTCCGCCTTCTCGTCCACGGCGACGGCCAGCGAGACCGGGTCCATCGCGGTGCCCTCGGTGTAGAGGGAACCGAATGCCTCGGCACCCTCGGCGGTCAGCGTCGCGGGGGCCTCGGTGAGGACCGCGAGGCCGCCTTCGGGGGCGAAGTCCTCTGCCTCGAAGGTGACCAGCGGGATGTTCCGGTGCGAGGTGCCCTCGTTGGTGACGTCGGCGCGGAGGGTGCCCTTGCCGGAGGCCACGGTGACGGTGACGCGGGTCATGGCCAGGTCGAGACCGCCCTTGCCGGTGAACTGGACACCGCCGGCGAAGGAGGCGTCCAGAGCCCGCTTCTCCGCGTCGTACGTGCCCTCCCCCTGCGGGAAGCGGAAGAGCGCGCCGCCGTCCCGGGCTCCGCCGGTGAGCGCCCACGCCCCCTGGCCGATGGGACCGGTGACGTACTCACGGAAGGTGCGGCGCACCCCCCAGTCCACGGCGGCGTCCTCGAAGCGGACGGCCTTCCGCTTCTTCTTCGCGTCCGTGGCCGGGGCGGACTTCGACGGGGCGGCCCCGGACGGGGTGGCGGACTTCGGCGCGCCGGGTTCAGCCACCGGGCCGGTGGTGTCCACCGACAGGCTGACCGGGTCCAGGGGGGTGCCCGCCGTGTAGTAGCCGGCGAAGGCGGTGGCGCCCTGCGAGGTCAGCGTCGCCGGGACATCGGTGAGGACGACGGGTGTGGTCGCGCCCCGCATGTCGACGGAACCGAGGCCGAGGGTGGCGAGCGGTACCTGGGCGGCGCGGGTGACCCGGCCGCTCTCCCGGTCCTTGCTGACCACGTCGGCGTGGAGGGTGCCCGCGCCGCCCGATATCCGGACGGTGGGGCGGGAGAGGGTGAGGTCGAGCTGGTCGCTCCCGTCGGCCTGCCGGTGCCCGGTGAAGTGGACCCCGCCCGAGAAGCCGGCCTGGAGGGCACCGCTCGACGGGTCGTAGGAACCGGTGGCGGAGTGGAAGCGGTACCGGCTGCCGCCGACCGTGGCGGCCCCGCCGGTCAGGCTCCAGTCGCCCTGGGCGACGGGCCCGGTGACGTAGCTCTGGAAGGAGGACTTGATGCCCCAGTCCAGCCGGCCGCCCTGCACCGTGCGGCTCGCCGCCTGGGCGGAGGCCGTGGGCAGCAGTGTGCCCAGCAGCACCGCGAAGAGCGCTGCGGCGAGCGCGCGGACCGGTCCGGACGACGGCATGGGAACCCTCCGAAGGGCTAGAAGGTGAGGTAAGGCTAACCTAAGATGAAATCAATCTTGGCCGGAACCCCCTGGCCCATAACACTTCGCAACATCCCAGGACGGTGCATTCGTGCGATTTCACTTGTACCCGGCCCTATCGGTACGCCGAGTCGCGCGAGCCCGCACCGGGCGTATCGGGGCCCTGGCAGCGGTAGTTGCGCTTTCCGTAGGGCTCAGCGGCTGCGGCACCCCTTCCGGAGAAACGTCCGGCACCCCCGCGACGGCGACGAAGACCAAGACCGCCACCGACGTGATCGAGCCACTGACCACCGCACCCGATCCGCAGCTCCCGGTCACGGTGGAGTCGGCGGACGGCACGAAGGTCACCGTCGCCTCCGCCGACCGGATCGTTCCGCTCACCGGCTCGCTCAGCGAGATCGTCTTCACGCTCGGCCTCGGTGAGCGGGTGGTGGCCCGCGACATCACCGCCACCTTCGAACAGGCCGAGGAACTCCCGGTGGTGACGCGCGCCCACGACGTGTCGGCGGAAGGCGTGCTGTCGCTGGAACCGACCGTCGTCCTGGCGGACACCACGACCGGCCCGGCCGAGGCGATCGGCCAGATCCGGGACGCGGGTGTCCCGCTGGTCGTCGTCGAGCCGGCCGGGGAACTCGCCGATGTGAGCCGCCGGATCGGCGCCGTGGCCGCCGCGCTGGGCGTGCCCGCGTCCGGCGACGAGCTGACGGCGCGTACGGAGGCCCGGATCGACGCCGTACGGGAGACGGTCCCCGCGCACCGGAACGGGCCGGCCCTCCGGGTCGCCTTCCTCTATCTGCGCGGCTCGGCCTCCGTCTACCTGCTGGGCGGGGCGGAGTCCGGGGCGAGTTCGCTGCTGGAGGCGGCCGGTGCGGTGGACGCGGGCAAGGCGTCCGGGCTGACGAAGGACTTCACCGCCATCACCGCCGAGGCCCTCGCGAAGGCGGCTCCGGACGCGATCCTCGTCATGTCCAAGGGCCTGGACTCGGTGGGCGGTGTCGACGGCCTGGTGAAGATCCCCGGCATCGCGGAGACGCCCGCCGGGATGGACCGCAGGGTGGTCTCGGTCGACGACGGGGTGCTGCTGAACTACGGGCCGCGCACCGACCGCGTACTGGCCGAACTGATCGGCCGGCTCTACCCGGAGGGCGGTGGACAGCGATGACGGCCGCCCCGCACGGCACACCCGCCACGGCGGAAACGGACGCGGGCGCCCCCGCCCCGACGGAGCCGGACACGGGCGCGGGCACAGACACAGGCACGAACGCAGGTGCCCCCGCCCCGGCGGACGCGGACGTGGACACGGGCGCGCCCACCGCACCGCCCCGGCGGCGCGGTGGGACCTACGTCCTCACCGCCGCCCTCACGGCGGCCCTGCTCCTCGGCTGCCTGCTGTCGGCCGGCATGGGCGCGTACGACATCCCGCTCGGGGACGTCCTGTCCTCCGTCCGGCACCGGACCGGCCTGGGCGGGCACGCCCTGGACCGGGTCGGCGAGAGCGTCCTGTGGAACGTACGCCTCCCCCGGGTCGTCCTGGCCCTGCTCGTCGGGGCGTCGCTCGGCTGCGCGGGCGCCCTGATGCAGGGGGTGTTCGGCAACCCGCTCGCCGAACCGGGGGTCATCGGGATCTCCTCCGGTGCGGCGGTCGGCGCGGTCGCCTCGATCGCGCTCGGGCTGACCTTCTTCGGCAACTGGACCGGCACCGTCTGCGCGTTCGCCGCGGGGCTGGTCACCGTGCTCCTGGTGTACGCGCTGTCGCGCTCGGGCGGGCGTACGGAGGTGGTGACGCTGATCCTCACGGGTATCGCCGTGAACGCCTTCGCGGGCGCGCTGATCGGCCTGTTCATCTTCTTCGCGGACAACGCGCAGATCACCCAGATCACCTTCTGGCAGCTGGGTTCGCTGGCCCAGGCGACCTGGCCGAAGGTGCTGGCCGTACTGCCCTGCGCGCTGCTGGGCCTGCTGGTGGCCCCCTTCTACGCGAGGAAGCTGGACCTGCTGGCCCTCGGCGAACGGCCCGCCCGGCACCTGGGGGTGGACGTCGAACGGCTGCGGGTCGTGCTGGTCCTGGTCGTCGCCCTGCTGACGGCCGCCGCCGTCGCGGTCGCGGGCGTCATCACCTTCGTCGGCCTGCTCGTCCCCCACCTGCTGCGGATGGCCAACGGCCCCGGGCACCGCTTCCTCGTCCCGGGTAGCGCGCTCGGCGGGGCACTGGTGCTGGTCGCGGGTGACCTCGCGGCCCGTACCGTCGCCGACCCGGCCGAACTGCCGCTCGGTGTACTGACCGCTCTCATCGGCAGCCCGTTCTTCTTCTGGCTGCTGCGCAGGACCCGTCGCAAGCAAGGGGGCTGGGCGTGACCGTGAAGGCCCTGAGACGACTGTTCGCGGCGGGCGCCGACCGCGTGCTCCCCGCCCCCGTGCCCCTGGGTGCCCCCGTCGCCGAGGCGGCCGGGCTGACGCTGCGGCTCGGCCGCCGTCCGGTCCTGGACGCCGTGGACCTCACCGCCCACGCGGGCGAGGTGGTGGCCCTGGTCGGTCCGAACGGCGCCGGCAAGTCCACCCTGCTGGCCGCCCTCGCCGCCGACCTGCCCCCGGACAGCGGCGCCGTCCGCATCGACGGCCGCCCGGCCGCCGCCTGGACCCCGGCCGAACTGGCCTTGCGCCGGGCGGTGCTGCCGCAGTCCGCCACGCTCTCCTTCCCGTTCCCGGTCGAGGACGTCGTACGGATGGGGCGCGCGCCCTGGGCCGGTACGCCGCTGGAGGGCGAGGACGACACGGCGGTCGCCGCCGCGATGGCCGCCACCGAGGTCACCCGCTTCGCGGGCCGCCCCTTCTCCGCCCTCTCCGGCGGTGAACGCGCCCGCGTCGCCCTGGCCCGCGTCCTCGCCCAGCGCGCCCCGCTCCTCCTCCTCGACGAGCCCACCGCCGCGCTGGACCTCCGCCACCAGGAGCTCGTCCTGCGTGTCTGCCGCGAACGGGCCGCCGCCGGTGACGCGGTGGTCGTGGTCCTCCACGACCTGGGCCTCGCCGCTGCCTACGCCGACCGCGCGGTGGTCCTCCGCGACGGCCGCGTCGCGGCGGACGGCCCGCCGGCCGGGGTCTTCACCGGCGAACTCCTGGGCGAGGTCTACCGCCAGCCGGTCGAGGTCTTCCCGCATCCCCGGACGGGGGTGCCGCTGGTGGTGCCGGAGCGAGGGGTGTGAGGGGCGGCGGCCACGGGACGGCGGGCTCCCGGGGGCGAAGCGGTTCCTCCCGCCCCGCCCCCGGGGCCCCGGCCGGATGATCTAATGATCGGCGCCTTGCCGGGGGCGCGGGGGCAACCTCCCGCGGTCCCGGCGGCGTTGGCATCCGAGCGGCACGGCGGAGCGGAGGCCCCGGTGCGGGGCACGCTCCCCGTCCGGTGACGAGGGGGACGAAAGGCCGAATGAGGAAACCTTTCAGCGTTATATGTGCCATGGCCGTGTGCGCCGTGCTGGGCCTGCACACGGGTTCCGGCAGCGCGGCCGCCGCGGTGGGCGGGGAACCGTCTGCCGCCGTGGGGCAGGCGGAACTGCCGGTCGTCGCGGGTGCGGCGTCCGGCGGTACGGGCGAGGAGGGCGGCACCGAGGCGCGTACCGCCACCGCCGCCGCGCAGGCGGACACCGCCGTGGCCGGCTCCGCGCCCCGGCACGACCACAACGGCGACGGCCGCAGCGACATGGCCGCCTGGTACGACTACGGCGACGGCCACGACGCCCTGCGCACCTTCGTCTCCAAGGCGGACGGCGGCTTCTCCGCGCCGCTGGTGGGCTGGGAGTCGGGCGTCGGCGACTTCCGCGCCGAGGACATGAAGCGCGTCACCGGGGACTTCGACGGGGACGGGACGGGTGACGTCGCCGCTTTCCAGGGGTACGACGACGGCCGGGTCACCCTCTTCACCTGGCTCGGCAAGGGTGACGGCACCTTCGCCGCCCCCTTCTCCTCCTGGACGGCCGCTCCCGGCAACTGGACCTTCGCCAACATGACCGCCCACGCCGGTGACTTCAACGGGGACGGGCGCGACGACGTCGCCGTCTGGTACGCCTACGGCAACGGTGACGACAAGCTCTTCACGCTCCTGGCCGGCGCCGGCGGCCGCTTCGGCGGTCACTTCTCGTCCTTCGAACGCGTCGAGGCCGACGGGTGGGACATCAAGCGCATGCGGTTCGCCACCGGTGACTTCGACGGTGACGGGCGCGACGACCTCGGTGCCCTCTACGGTTACGCCTCGGGCACCGTGAAGCTGATGTCCTTCCTCGCGAAGGCCGACGGCGGGTTCGCCGAACCCGTCCGCGGCTGGGAGTCCACCGGCTGGACCTTCACCCAGGCCAGCATGCACGCCGGTGACTTCGACGGGGACGGCCGTGACGAACTGGCCGCCTGGTACGACTACGGCGACGGCCACGACGCGGTGATCAGCTTCGGCCTCGGCGCGGACGGCGCGTTCGGCGACCGCACCGAGATCCTGAACCTCGCGGCGAGCTCCGGCTACGAGCGGAACCGGATGAAGATCGTCACCGGTGACTACAACGGTGACGGCCGCGACGACCTGGCCACCCTGTACGGCTACAGCGACGGGCGGGTGAAGACCATCACCTTCACCGCCAAGGCCGACGGGAAGCTCAACGGCTCCCTGCACAGCTGGGAGTCCCCCGCCGGGAACTGGACCTTCTCCGGGGTGCACATGATCGAGCGTCACAACAGCCAGGCTTCGCTCATCTGCCCGAAGCTCTTCGGGCACGGCGGCTACCCCACCGGTGCGAACGCCTGGGAGCGTGACCAGGTCCGCCAGCCGAACCACCCGAGGGGCCTCGCCCAGCAGAAGAGCTGGGGGGCGAAGGGCGTGGAGGCGGACCTCCAGCTCACCAAGGACGGGACCAAGGCCGTGATGTGGCACAACACCACGACCAGGGGACTGACGGGGACCAGCCGTGCCGTCACCGAGATCTGGTGGGCGTCCGGCGCGGACCAGCTCAAGGGGCGCACGATCGACCGTGGTCCGTACGCGGGTGAGACCGTCTACACCTTCCGCGAATGGCTCGACAGCGCCAAGGCCCAGAACATGATCCCGCTGGTGGAACTCAAGGGTGAGGCCAAGCAGTCGCTGCTCAACAGCGACCCGGCCATCCGTGAGGCGGCGTGGAACGAGGTCCTCGCGCCCATCGCGGAGCGCATCTCCACGCAGGAGATCATGATCTCCACGAACGACACCACGCTGAGGCCCGAACTCATCGAGCGCGTCGAGGCCGAGGGCCTCGGGGCCGCGCTCGGCGGCCACCCCACCTGGGGCAAGGAGCTCGGCTGGGAGGAGCCGCCTCCCGCGGCGTCCGGCAACTACGCGCTGTGGCAGGCCGAATGGGAGAAGCGCGGCTCCACCACCGCCTCGGCGCGGATGGCCACCACGTACACGAAGGACTTCGCGTCCTGGCTGAACGGGAAGTGCGTCTGACGTTCCGGACGCGCGGGGGCGGTGGCGGGTGCCGCCGCCCCCTGCCGCCGTCCCCGCGCACGGCTCCCGTCGTACCGGCCCGGTGTCCCGGCCCCCCGCCCGTACCACCCGCCGCCCCGGTAGGGTTCAGGCGGTCGGTGCGGACGACGGATGACGACGGATTCGAAAAGGCGCAGAAGGCAGCGGATGACAAGGCTGGGTCGACTGACGGCGGGGCTCGTGACGGCGACGGTGCTGTGTGCCGGCGCGAGCGGTTGCGTGACGGTGCACGGGGAGCTGGCGGTGGTGCCGTCGGCGACGAAGTCCGAGGCCGCGCGGGCCCTGTCGGATTTCACCGCCGCGTACAACAAGGCGGACAAGGCGTTCGATCCGGAGCTGGACGCGGACCGGGTGACCGGTGCGCTCGGCGCGGTCAACCAGGCCGGGCTGAAGGCCCGTGGCAAGAACAGCCCGGACGGCAACCCGGCGCACGACCCGCTGGAGCTGACCGACGCCTCCTACGTCATACCGAAGAAGGCGGGCTGGCCGCGCTGGTTCCTCGCGGACACCGATTCCAACCGCGACAAGGACGGCGGCGGGACGGACACCCGCTGGCTGCTGATGTTCCTGCGCACCGGCCCGGACGCCCCGTGGAAGGCGGCCTATCTCGCGGCCGTCGCCCCGTCGCAGGTTCCTGAGTTCCGTGTGGACGCCGACGGGTGGGCCGAGGCCGTGCCCGCGGAGGGCGGCGGGGAACTGGCCACGGAACCGGCCGGGCTGAGCACCACGTACACGAAGTACCTCCAGGAGGGGGCCCCGGACGTGTTCGCCCCGGGGGCGACGACCTCGGGCTGGCGGGACGCCCGCGAGAACACCCGCCGGGCGGGGTTCTCGTACCAGTACGTCGACCAGCCGCTGAAGGACGGGGACTTCGCCCCGCTGGGGCTGATGACGAAGGACGGCGGGGCGCTGGTCTTCTTCAGCAGCAAGCACTTCGAACGCCAGACGGCGGCCCGGGGCCTGCGCCCGGAGGTCACCCCGGACGTCGAGGCCCTGCTGACCGGCGAGGTGAAGAGCACCCTGACCAAGGAGCGGGTCTCCAGCCAGCTGGTGTACGTCCCCGAGGCCGGCGCCGGAGCGGGGGACGCGGCCGACGGGGGTACCGCCGGCAAGGTGCGCGTGCTGAACAGGCTGCCGGGCCTGGTGGCGGCGCAGGGGTCGTGACGGCGGGCGCCCTCACCGGCGGGCGGGCGCCCCTCACCGGCCGGGCGAGCGCCCCGGCCGCGGGACGAGGGGGCTCACCGGCGGAGTGAGCCGCTTCGCCCACAGGAGGACGAACCCCCCGCCGGGCGGGCGCCTTCCACGGACAGAACGGCTGAACGGTTCTTCAGCGTCCCAGCGGCCAGGCCACCGCGGCCTGGTCGATACCGCTGCCCGCTTCGGAGTCGGCGTACTGCGCGCAGGCGTCGGTGAGGGTCTCCAGCAGGGTCAGCGGGTCGGGCAGCGGGTGTTCCGGACCGCGGATCCAGCGCACGTCCAGCTCGCCGGGGAGCCGGGCGGGCGGCAGGAGGACGTAGCTGCCGCGGCAGTGCCAGCGCAGGCCGGGGTGCTCGTCCATGGTCTCGGGGTGGCAGTCCAGCTCGCACGGCCACCACTCGTCCTCGTCCTCGGGGGTGCCGCGGGTGGCGGTGAAGAAGAGCAGCCGGTCGTCGCCGGACTGGGCGACCGGTCCTACGTCGATGCCCGCGGCCGTCAGCCGTTCGAGGGCGGCGAGGCCTGCGGGCAGGGGGACGTCCAGGACGTCGTGGATCATGCCGGTGGCGGTGATGAAGTTGGCCAGGGGCTGGCCGGTGGCCCACCGCTCGATCTGGGCGCGGTCGGTGGTGGACTGCGTCTGCCAGGCGAAGGAGACGGGATGCCGGGCCGGTGTGGGACAGCCGATCCGCTCGCACGAACACCGGTAACCGATCGGATACGCGGCGGGTGAGATCGGCATCCCTGCCTCCGCGACGGCCAGGAGCAGCGCCAGCCGGGCCGCGTCGTCGGCCTCCGGCTGCGATTTGGGCCGTCGGCGCAGCCACTGGGAGATCCTGCTCTCTGTGCCGCGATAGCGGCCGGAATCGGCGCCCATCTATCCCCTCACCTCAGCGGTTGTCCGTCCATGGTCCCACCATCCTGCGCCTCGGGGGGCACAAGTTCCCAAGCGGGGTGTCCGGACCACCCGCCGGTGGGACCTTTCACACCGATTATCCGGTAATGGGATAAGGCGATTTCAGGACCTGGGTGACAAGCCTCGCAAGGTGTGGTCGACGATCTGGTCGGCGTAGGCGTGGGTCAGCGGGAGCGTCCTGAGCAGCCAGCGGTGCATGAGCGGGGCGATCAGGAGCTCCAGCGCCGTACGCGGATCGACGTCCGCGCGCACCTCCCCGGCCTCCTGGGCGGCCCGCAGGCGTGTGACGTACAGCTCCATCTGCGGGTCGAGCAGCTTCTCGGTGAACTGGGCCCCCAGCACCGGGTCGATGATGCCCTCGGCGGTGAGCGCCCGGGTGGGCGCGGCCGTGGCGGGGTCGTTCAGCTCGTCGACGGTGGCCCGCAGGACCAGCTTGAGGTCCGCCGCGAGGTCCCCGGTGTCCGGGATGCCGGGCCCCGCCTCCGGCTGTCCCGGGTCCTGGGCGCCGTCGCCGCCGGCGTTCTGCCGGGCGGACAGGTCGAGGAACGCGTCCATGAGGACGGCGGCCTTGGAGGGCCACCAGCGGTAGATGGTCTGCTTGCCGACGCCGGCGCGGGCGGCGATACCCTCGATCGTCGTTCGCGGGTACCCCACCTCGCCGACCAGGGCGAGCGCGGAGTCGAGGATCGCGCGCCGGGAGCGGTCGCTGCGGCGGGTGGCGTCGGGGGTCTTGTGGGGTGCCATGGCCCCAATCTACCGGCTGACAAGCCGAAACGTATCGTCTTGCAGAAGCGCCCACGAGCGACGGACAGGCGGGCGGAGGGGCAGGCGGGCGGAGGGCCGCGCGGCCGGAGGGGGACGCGGGCCCGGAGGGGGACGGGCCGAGAGCGAGGCCGGGGGCGGGCCGCGGGTCGGGGCGCGGACGGACGAGCGGGGAGCCCGGACGGACGAACCGGGAGCGCGGACGGACGAGCAGGGGGCGCGGGCGGACGAGCAGGGCGGGCCGGGGCGGCGGAACCACCCGTTCGGATCACTGCGCATCCGGTCCGGCCCGGCGCACCATGAGTGCACGCACACACCCCGTGCGCATCCCACCGTTCCGCGGCCGAGGCCGCCGTTCGTGAGGAGCCCGCATTGAACCGTGACGCCACCCCTCGTCGCTACCTGATGTGCGCCCCGGCGCACTTCCAGGTCACGTACTCCATCAACCCGTGGATGGACCCCTCGAAGCCCGTGGACCTGGCGCTGGCCGCCACGCAGTGGGAGGACCTGCGCGACCGCTACCGGTCCCTGGGCCACACCGTCGAGCTGCTCACACCCCGCCCCGACCTGCCGGACATGGTGTTCGCCGCCAACGGTGCCACCGTGGTCGACGGCCGGGTGCTCGGCGCCCGGTTCGCCTACCCGCAGCGGTACGCGGAGGCCGGGGCGCACCGGGAGTGGTTCCGGGCCGCCGGTTTCACCGAGATCCGCGAGCCGGACCACGTCAACGAGGGCGAGGGCGACTTCGCCGTGACGGATTCGTGTCTGCTGGCCGGACGCGGTTTCCGGTCCAGTCCGCTGTCCCACGCCGAGGCGCAGGAGTTCTTCGGGCGGCCGGTGATCGGCCTCGACCTGGTCGATCCGCGCTACTACCACCTGGACACGGCGCTGTGCGTCCTGGACGGGGCGGCCGGCGAGGTCATGTACTACCCCGGGGCCTTCTCGCCGGGCAGCCGGTCGGTGCTGGCCCGGCTCTTCCCGGACGCGCTGATCGCCGGGGAGAGGGACGCGGCGGCGTTCGGCCTGAACGCGGTCAGCGACGGCCGCCACGTCCTGCTCCCCCAGGCCGCGACGGGCCTGTTCGGTCCCCTGCGGGACCGCGGCTTCGAACCGGTGCCGATGGACCTGGGAGAGCTGCTGAAGGGCGGCGGCAGTGTGAAGTGCTGCACGCAGGAACTGCGGGGCGCCCCTCCCGTGCGGGGTTCCTAACCGTTCCGGTCGTCCTCGGGCGCGTCCCGGGGCGGCCACGGGTCGCCCCAGTCCGTGTCGCGGGCGGTGCGGTAGAGGCCGCCGTGGCGTTTGGTGACCGTGGCGCGCTGGAGGGCGTCGTCCCCGGTGCAGAGTTCCAGCAGGACCTGGCCCTTGCGGATCTGGGGCCGGCGGGTGACGCGGGCCGGTACCGGGGTGGTGGGGAAGCGGGTCGCGACGACGTAGCTGAACTTCTCGTCCTCGTGGCTGAGCGAACCGCCCTTGACCTGGCGGTGCAGGGACGAGCGGCTGACCCGCGCCGAGAAGTGGCACCAGTCCGTGCCCGGTTCGATGGGGCAGGCGGCGCTGTGCGGGCAGGGGGCCGCGACGGTCATACCGGCGGCGATCAGGCGGTCGCGGGCCTCGATGACACGGGTGTAGCCGTCGGGGGTGCCCGGCTCCACGATCACCACGGCCTGGGCGGCGCCGGCGAGGGTGTCGACGAGGACGGCCCGGTCGGCGGGGGCGAGTTCCTTGAGTACGTAGCTGACGGTCGCCAGGTCCGTGGGGGCCGGCTCCAGGCCCGTGCCGATCCTGGCGCGCTGCCAGGCAGCGGTCCGCAGCCCGGGGATCCCGGACACCTCGGCCAGTTCGCGTCCCAGTGCCAGGGCGGGCTCCGCCCAGTCCAGGACCGTGGTCCGGGGGCCGTCGCCCTCCCAGGCTCCGGCGACGGCCCAGGTGGCGGCGCCGGTGCCGCCCCCGATGTCGGTGTGCGTGGCGGGCACCCATGCCGGGGCCGCGTCGCGCAGCGCGTCCAGGCAGGCGCGTACGGCCTCGAAGGTCGCGGGCATGCGGTACGCGGCGTAGGCGACGACGTCCGAGCGGTCCCGCAGGACGGGGGTGTCGGTGGGGGTGGTCCCGCGGTAGCTGGCGATCAGCCGGTCGACCGCCTGCGTGGCCTTGCGGGGCGGCAGCCCGTCGAGCAGTACGGCCAGGGCGGTACGCAGGGCTTCCGCGGTGGGGAGGGTGGCGTTCACCGGGAAATTCTAGTGCCGCCCCGGCCGGGGTCCGCCCGCCGCGGCCCCGGCGCCGGGTGTGTGCGGCCGCCGGGGGCCACGGCCGCGCCGCTGGGCACACCACCGGTACGGAACGGCGGCAGAACCGAACTCCTTTGCGTACCGGCCCTGTTGCTACGCTGATCGCCGCCGGGCCGGGAGCGCCCGCCGGATCCGGGTCAGGGACTGCTCAGGAGACGGCCCGCCGGGAGACCGCGGGCTCATCGGGGGAACCGTGAGACAGAAGATCGTGCGCCTGGCTCTGGTCGGCGGGGTGGTGTTCCTGGCCCTGCTGCTCCTGCTCGCGACCTGCGGCGGGGGCGGCGGTGACGGCGCGGGGCGGGACGGGAAGGGCGGGGAGTCCCGGAAGCCGGTGAAGGAGAGCGCCGGGCCGGTGACGCGGCTGACGGTTCCGCCCGCGTACACGGCGGACCGGGGCTGGGAGGTCGTGGACGCCGGGCCCGGTTACGCCGTGTCGCACCCGACGGGCGTACTCGCCTACCTGGTACGGGCCCCCGGGCAGCGCTACCGGCTGCGGACGCTGGACATCCCGACGGGCAGGGCCGGATGGAGCGGTGAGGCCTGGCGGCCGCCGGACCCCGCGCGTTTCCCGAAGCTGCTCACCCTCGCCAAGGCCGACCGGCAGTTCTTCGTGACCTGGTCGTACGGGAGGGTCGGCGACGACCTGGCGCCGGCGAGGACGCTGGTCTCCCTCGACGTGTACGACGCGGCGGACGGCGAGCGGCTGCGGGCCGAGGTGCCGTGGACCGGGGTGCCGGTGGTGACGGCGAGCGGCCCGGACATCCTGATCACCGACGGCCGGACCACCGGTGCGCTGGTGGATCCGCTCACTGGTGACGTCACCGGGATCCCCGCGGCGAAGCCGTCGTACCCCGAGGGCTGTTCCGCCTGCGGGCAGCTGACCGAGGTGCGCGGGCAGACCGAGAAGGGGCTGCTGTTCAGCGGGGCGCGTGAGTTCTGGGTGCGGGGCGGCTGGTTCAGCAGGAAGGTCGCGCCGAAGGGGGCCGACCCCCGGTCCGGGGTGCCGACCTCCGTGGGTCCGGGGCGGATCCTGGTGAGGTGGCAGCTCGGGAAGAAGGCGGAGCGGGCGGCGACCCACGAGCTGTGGGCGGTGCACGACGCGGCGAACGGGAAACCGGTCGCCTCGGTGGAGTGCCACCGGCCGGCCATAGAGCCGGGGAGCCACCCGCAGGCGGTGTTCTCGCCGTCGGGCCGCTACGCGGTGGCGGGGAACCTCGCCTTCGACCTGGAGGCGAAGGAGGGTTTCTGCTTCGAGACCGAGGGCGGCGCGGCGCGGGTGACGCTCGCCTCGGTGACGGACGACGGCACGGCGTACGGGGCGGCGGACGCCCGTGACGCCGCCGACGCCCTGGAGGGCGGGGGCACCCCGGTGGAGATGAGCTTCGTGTCCGGGGACGTCGAGCCGCTCCCCCCGAACGTGCGGCTGCCGGAGATGGAGACGTCCGGTACCGGGGTGTTCACCTGGACCGACCGCAAGGACCGGCTGCACCTGCTGGGGTACCCGCGTACGAGCTGACCGGCGGGAGGGTGCCCCGCCGGGAGGGCGCCCGTGCGCGGATGAGGGGGCGTGCCGGCCGGTGCGGGGCCGGCCCCGGGTTCAGTGGGCGAGCAGGGCGGTCAGCCAGTGCTCCTCGCGCCGTTCGGTGTACTCGGCGTCGCCGCGCCAGCTGTCGCCGTGGCCCTCCGCCCAGAGGCGGGCCCAGGGCTGGGTGTTCCGGGCGGCCTGGTCGCGGAGGAAGTCGTGCATGGCGCGTGTGCGGCTGCCCAGCAGCGGCACCAGGTCCCGCCGGCCCTGTTCGTCGAGGCCGTACGCGTCGGCGAACAGCCGCAGGCGTTCCGCGGCCCGGGGGCTCTGCCAGTGCGGGTGCGCGGACAGCGGGAGGAAGCCGTGGGCCGCGTAGGCGAGGTCCGAGAGGCGGGTGCCGGGCCCGGCGTTGTCCCAGTCGATGAAGGCCCAGGCGTCGTCACCGGCCACCAGGTTCCAGGGCGCCAGGTCGTGGTGGGCGATGATGTCGGCGCCGTCGACGGGCATGAGGAGCTGCCATCGGGCGTCGGGCGGGGGCGTGAACCCCTCCACGGCGTCGTGGAACCCGCGGATCAGGCGGGCCACGCGCGCCAGTCCGCCGTCCGGCCCGACCAGGGCGAACCGGTCGGGCCAGATGACCTCGCCCGGCACGAAGCTCAGGACCTCCCGGCCCCGCTCGTCGATCCCGAGCGGCCGGGGGGCGGCCCGGAAACCGGCTTCGTGGAGGTGGGTGAGGAGCGCGTGCACCGCGGGGGTCCACGGCCCGGCGGGGCGGCGGACGGTGTCACCGAGACGGACGACGCCTTCGCTGACGTTCCCGCCGGACAGTGGTTGTTCCCGGTCTGTGGGCATCACCGCAGTGTGGTGGACGCCCGGGGCCGGCGGCCACCGGTTTCCGCCGCCCGGCGGCCGTCCCGGCACCGCCCTCGCGCAGTCCCCGCACCGCCCTCGCGCAGTCCCCGCACCGCCCCCGCGCCGTCCTCACAGCCGGTCCGGCGGCCGTCCCGGCCCGCCCTCGCCCCTACCCGGCCCGCCCCCGCCCCGTCCTCAGTCCGTGCTCTGCCGCTCCGTCCGTGCGCCGCCGCGCCACGGGCGGCACATCAGCAGGAAGCAGGCCGCCGCGGACAGGGCGCAGACGACCTGGACCACGGCCATGGGTACGGCCGTGCGTTCGCCGGCGATGCCGACGAGCGGCGAGGCGATGGCGCCGATCAGGAACTGCGAGGTCCCCAGCAGCGCGGAGGCGGAGCCCGCCGCGTGCCTGGTGCGCATCAGGGCCTGGGTGTTGGTGTTGGGCATGGCCAGGCCCATGGCGGACATCAGCACGAACAGGCCGGCGGCGACGGGCAGCAGGCCGAGTTCGCCGAAGACCCCGGAGGTCATCAGCAGCAGGGCGACGGCGGCCACGGAGATCACCGCGAGGCCGAAGCCGAGGGCCTTGTCCAGGCTGACCCGGCCGACGAGCAGCTTGCCGTTGATCTGGCCGACGGCGATCAGGCCGACGGAGTTGATGCCGAAGAGCAGGCTGAAGGTCTGCGGGGAGGCCCCGTAGATCTCCTGGATGACGAACGGGGAGGCGCTCACGTAGGCGAAGAGCGCGGCGAAGGCGAGGCTGCCCGCGACCATGTAGCCGGTGAACACCCGGTCGGCCAGCAGTCCGCGCATGGTGCGCAGTGCGTCGCCGACGCCTCCGGTGTGCCGCTCGGAGAGGGGAAGCGTCTCGTGCAGCCACTTCCAGACGACGAGGGTGAGCAGGACGCCGACGAGGGCGAGGACGACGAAGATGCCGCGCCAGTCGGTGAACCGGAGGACCTGGCCGCCGATCACGGGGGCGATGACGGGGGCCACTCCCGAGATCAGCATCAGCGTGGAGAAGAACCGGGCCATCTCGTCGCCGTCGTAGAGGTCGCGGACGACGGCCCTGGAGATCACGATGCCGGCGGCGCCCGCCAGGCCCTGGAGGAGGCGGAAGCCGATGAGGAGTTCCGCGGAGGGGGCGACGGCGCAGATCGCGGTGGCGATCACGTAGACGACCATGCCGAGGATCAGCGGCTTGCGCCGGCCCCAGCGGTCGCTCATCGGTCCGACGACGAGCTGGCCGAGTGCCATGCCGGTGAGGCAGGCGGTCAGGGTGAGCTGGACGGTGGACGCCGGTGCGTGCAGGGAGTCGGTGACCTCCGGGAGCGCCGGGAGGTACATGTCCATCGAGAGGGGCGGTACCGCGGTGAGCCCGCCCAGTACCAGGGTGACGAGGAGTCCGGCCCGCCGTGCGGCGGCGGGGGGTGGTGTGGTGGGGGCGCCCGCTGCGGTGGGGGCGGCCGGGGCGGTGGGGGTGGGGGCGGCCTTCGTGCCCGCTGCGGTGGGGGCGGCCGGGGCGCCGGTCACGGCGCCGTCACTGCTCGTCGGTATGTGTTCGTGCTGTTCTCGCTGGGCCCGGCTCGCGCCGCTGTCCGGCATCATCGTCTCCGCTTCGTTGAAACCGCATCTATGCTCTCAGGTCAGTCGTAGTGGTCGATACCTTTTTCGGGTGAAGGCGGGCGGGCATGGGCGGGACAGTGCGTTGGGGTGTTCTGGCGACGGGCGGCATAGCCGCGACGTTCACGGCGGACCTCCTCGCGATGAAGGGCTCCGGGGCCGAGGTGCTGGCGGTCGCCTCGCGCGCCGAGGCATCCGCGCGGGCGTTCGCCGAGCGGTTCGGGATCGAGCGGGCGTACGGCAGCTGGGCGGAGCTCGTCGCGGACGACGACATCGATGTCGTGTACGTGGCCACGCCGCACTCCGCGCACCGGGAGGCCGCCGGGCTCGCCCTGGAGGCGGGCAAGCACGTGCTGTGCGAGAAGGCGTTCACGCTGAACGCCCGTGAGGCGCGGGAGCTGGTGGATCTGGCGCGGGAGCGCGGGCTGTTCCTGATGGAGGCCATGTGGACGTACTGCAATCCGCTGATCCGCCGGATGACGGAGCTGGTCCGGGACGGTGCGATCGGCGAGATCCGCACGGTGCAGGCCGACTTCGGGTTCGGGGGCACCTTCGACGCCGGGCACCGGCTGCGTGACCCCGCGCTGGGCGGGGGCGCGCTGCTGGACCTGGGGGTCTACCCGGTCGCCTTCGCGCAGCTGCTGCTGGGCGAGCCGGACCGGGTGCAGGCGGACGCGCTGCTGTCGCCGGAGGGTGTGGACCTGAACACCGGGATGCTGCTGGGCTGGGAGTCGGGGGCCACGGCGCTGCTGAGCTGTTCGATCGTCGGGAACCTGCCGACCGTCGCGTCGGTCACCGGCACGGCCGGCCGGATCGACTTCCCGCAGGGCTTCTTCCACCCGGAGCGTTTCGTGCTGCACCGGGACGGCCGGGAGCCGGAGGAGGTCACCACGGGCCCCGGTCCCCAGGGCCTGACGGGCATGCAGTTCGAGGCGGCCGAGGTGATGCGCGCGGTGTCGGCGGGCGAGAAGGAGTCCCCGCTGGTGCCGCTGGAGGGCTCCCTCGCGGTGATGCGGACGCTCGACGCGGTACGCGCCCGGGTCGGCGTCCGCTACCCGGCGGACGAGCGCTGAACGTGTGACGGCCGCGGGCCGGGGCGCCGTGCCCCGGCCCG
Organism: Streptomyces nitrosporeus; assembly: GCF_008704555.1. Taxonomy (NCBI): domain Bacteria; kingdom Bacillati; phylum Actinomycetota; class Actinomycetes; order Kitasatosporales; family Streptomycetaceae; genus Streptomyces; species Streptomyces nitrosporeus. The sequence continues at coordinate 5,547,219 of NZ_CP023702.1, read as the reverse complement.
TGCCCGTCGCACGCCCCGGCCCCGCGGGCCGGTCACGCGGGCCGGTCACGCGGGGGTGAGCCCCGGGTTGCCCGCCTCGGTCACGAAGGACGCGGCGGTGCTGACGGGCGCGCCGGGCGTGGTGACGGCGGAGACCGTACGGAAGTCGGCGCGCGCCCGCTCGTCGTCCAGGGTGACCAGTGCGTAGCCCCGGCGCCCGTCGTAGAACTTCATGTGCGGGTTGGCCTGGGTGAGGTTGTTCCAGTTGGCGGGCTTCTCGGAGCCGTTCTTGCCGCTGGCGACGGAGGTGGCGACGATCTCGGTGCCGACGGTCCGGGAGGCCGGGTCGTCGAAGTCCTTCTTCAGGTCGAAGGCGTAGCCGACGTGTACGTCGCCGGTGAGGACCATCAGGTTGTCGACGCCCGCGGCCTCGGCGCCGTCCATGATCCGCTGCCGGGAGGCCGGGTAGCCGTCCCAGGAGTCCATCGACAGCTTGTAGGCGTCGGTGGGCACGTCGCGCCGCTGGGCGAAGGTGACCTGCTGGGGGACGACGTTCCAGCGGGCGCGGGAGTGCTTCCAGCCGTCGATCAGCCAGCGTTCCTGGGCGGCGCCCGTCATGGTGCGCGAGGGGTCCTCGGATTCGGGGCCGGGCACCTTCCAGCCGTCGCCGTACGCCTGGTTGCTGCGGTACTGCCGGGTGTCCAGGACGTCGAACTGGGCGAGCCGGCCGAACTGGAGTCTGCGGTAGAGGCGCATGTCGGGTCCGGTGGGGCGCTGCGGGGCGCGCAGGGGCTGGTTCTCCCAGTACGCGCGGTAGGCGGCGGCGCGGCGCAGCAGGAACTCCTCCGGCGGGACGCTGTTCTCGGGGGTGTCGCCCGCGTAGTTGTTCTCGGTCTCGTGGTCGTCCCAGGTCACGACGAAGGGGTGGGCGGCGTGTGCGGCGCGCAGGTCCGGGTCGGACTTGTAGAGGCCGTAGCGCATCCGGTAGTCGTCGAGGGTGACCGTCTCGCGGTTGAAGTGCGCGGGCAGGACCCGGTCGGTGTAGGCGCGCGCTCCGCCGGTGGCGGTCACGGCGTACTCGTAGAGGTAGTCGCCGAGGTGGAAGACGACGTCGACGTCCTCGGCGGCCAGGTGCCGGTAGGCGGTGAAGTACCCGTCGTGGTAGGCCTGGCAGGAGACCGCGGCCAGGGTGAGCGAGCCGGTGCGGGCGCCCCGGGCGGGGGCGGTGCGGGTGCGGCCGACGGGGCTGGTCCAGTCGCCGGCGCGGAAGCGGTAGTAGAAGGTGCGGCCGGAATCGAGCGCCTTCACCTCGGCGCGGACGCTGTGCCCGAACTCCGGGTGGGCGGTGGCCGATCCGCGCCGCACGATCCGGCGGAAGCGCTCGTCGTGGGCGAGCTCCCAGCGGACCTGGACGCGCCGGGCGGGCATTCCGCCGTCGGCCTCGTAGGGGCGCGGGGCGAGCCGGGTCCAGAGCAGGACCGAGTCGGGCAGCGGGTCGCCGGAGGCGACGCCCAGGGTGAAGGGGTCCTCGGTGATCCTGCGGGCGTCGAGTTCGGCGGCGCTCGCGGTCCCGGCGGCGGGCAGGTTGACGGCGAAGGCCAGTGCGGCGGCCGCACCGGTGACGGTGAGGAACCTGCGGCGGTCCACACCGGACCCGATCCGCCGGGCGGCGGCGCGGAACGCGGCGGAATGGCCGTCCTGCCGGGCAGCGCCGGTGCTGTTGGCGGTGCTGATCTGTGCGGGTGTCATGTGCCCTCCACTGCCGGATTGTCGTCAGAGGCATTGGAGTCCGGGGGAACGACCTGCCGCTGGCACGTACACAACATCTCGATGGCGGCGGGATGAGCAGCGTGTGCGGGACGCCGCTTCGTCCCGGTGCGCGCGCCGGGTGCCGCGGGACCCCGGCTACCCTGCCGCTCCATGAACGCATCGCAGAGGATCGCAGTGGTGACAGGGGCGGGTTCGGGTATCGGCAGGGCGGTCGCGCTGACGCTCTCCGGGGCGGGCTGGACCGTGGTGCTGGCGGGCCGGCGGGCCGGGGCCCTGGAGTCGGCCGCCGCCGGCGCCGGTCCGGGGGAGGCGGTGTGCGTACCCGCCGATGTGACGGACCCGCGGGCGGTGACGGCGCTCTTCGCGGACGTACGGGACCGTTTCGGCCGCCTGGACCTGCTGTTCAACAACGCGGGCACCTTCGGGCCGGGCTCGGTGCCGGTCGAGGAACTGGCGTACGAGGACTGGCGGGGCGTGGTGGACGTCAACCTGACGGGGGCGTTCCTGTGCGCGCAGGCGGCGTTCCGGCTGATGAAGGAGCAGGATCCGCAGGGCGGCCGGATCATCAACAACGGCTCGGTCTCGGCGCACTCCCCGCGCCCGCACTCGGTCGCGTACACGGCGACGAAGCACGCCGTCACCGGGCTCACCAAGTCGCTGTCGCTGGACGGACGTCCGTACCGGATCGCCTGCGGGCAGATCGACATCGGGAACGCGGCGACGGACATGACCGAGCGGATGCGGCACGGCGTCCTCCAGGCCAGTGGTGCCACGGCGGTCGAACCGGTGATGGACGCGGCGGACGTGGCCCGGACCGTCCTGCACATGGCCGAGCTGCCGCTCGACGCGAACGTGCAGTTCGCGACGGTGATGGCGACGGCGATGCCGTACGTCGGCCGCGGCTGACGCCTCCACCGGTTTCGGCGGGGGTCCGTCCGGTGGGGCCCGGCCGTCGCGTTCCGAGGGCAACAGGCCGCTGGGGCATGTAATTTACTGATTTCCCGACTTCCGTCCCGGGTGGGCAACTGCTGCCCGTATGCTACTGACCTTCACCAGATGCACACAGAAGGAACACGCAGCATGCGCATATCTGTTGCCGCCCCGCTGGCCGTGGCCGCCGCCGGGGTCCTGGCCGGTTCGCTCCTCGCCGCGGCCCCGGCCTCCGCCGCCCCCCACCAGGGCGGCCTGCACCTCGGGAAGATCCAGTACGACAGCCCCGGCAAGGACACCCGCTCCAACACGTCCCTGAACGCCGAGTACGTGGACATCCACAACAACGGCAAGAAGAAGCTCCAGCTCAAGGGTCTGAAGCTGAAGGACAACACCGGCTACACCTACACGTTCGGCAGCTACACGCTCGCGGCGGGCAAGACCGTCCGGGTGCACACCGGCAAGGGGAAGAACTCCGGGGCCCACGTGTACTGGAACCGCGGTTCGTACGTCTGGAACAACACCGGCGACAAGGCGCGGATGTACAAGCCGACCGGGAAGCTCCTGGACTCCTGCTCGTGGTCGAAGTCCGGCAGCGGCGTCAAGTCCTGCCACTGATCCGCTGATCCGCTGATCCGCACGCGGAGTGCCGCCCGCCTGCGGTCTCCGCGGGCGGGCGGTCTCCGCGGGCGGGCGGTCTCCGCGGGCGGGCGGTCTCCGCGGGCGGGCGGGCCCGGGTCGCCGGATCCGGGCCCGCCCGGCTCCCGTACCGGCCACACCGCTTCCGCCGCGCCCCGCCGCGCGGCGGGAATGCGGCACGGGACGCCCTGGTTGTCGGCAGCATGAGCCGACTCCCCCGCACCGAGGTACTCCGGTACACCGCCTTCTCCTCCGACCCCGACGGGGGCAACCCGGCCGGCGTGGTCCTGGACGCCGCCGGCCTCGACGACGGCGCGATGCTGGCCGTCGCCGCGGACCTGGGGTACAGCGAGACGGCGTTCCTGACCGAGCCGGACGGCCGGGGCGGCCACACCGTCCGCTACTTCAGCCCGAAGGCCGAAGTGCCCTTCTGCGGGCACGCGACCGTGGCGGCGGCCCTTGCCCTCGCCGAGCGCGACGGTCCGGGCGACCTGGTCTTCACGACCGCCGCCGGCCCGGTCCCGGTCGGTGTCGTCCGGACGGGCGGGGAGCTCCACGCCACCCTGACGAGCGTCGAACCGCACGTCCTCGGTGTCACCGACGGCGATCTGGCCGAGGCGCTGGCCGCCCTCGACTGGCCGGCCGCGGACCTCGACCCGGCCCTGCCCCCGCGCATCGCCTACGCGGGCGCCCGCCATCTGGTCCTGGCCGCGGCGACCCGTGAACGGCTGGCCGGCCTGGCGTACGACTTCACGCGGCTGGAAACCCTGATGCACCGACTGGATCTGACGACTCTTCAGCTGGTGTGGCGGGAGTCGGCGGACGTCTTCCACGTCCGCGACCCGTTCCCGGTCGGCGGGGTGGTCGAGGACCCGGCGACGGGCGCGGCGGCCGCCGCCTTCGGCGCGTACGCCCGTGAGCTGGCCCTCGTGCCGGACGACGCCGTGCTCACCCTGCACCAGGGGGCCGACATGGGCCGTCCCGGCACCCTCACCGTCGAGCTGCGCCCCGGCGATCCCCGGGTGAGGGTGAGCGGCACCGGTACCCGCATCGGCTGACGGGGCCGGGTGGGCGCACGGCCTCCGGTCCGCACCGGGCCGCGTACCGTCCCGCCCCCGGCCGCACGGTCCGGGGCCGCCGGCGTACCGGACCCCGCGGCTCCGGTACGCCCTCCCGGTACGGCCGCCGGGTGAGTCGGACCCGGCCGTGCGCCGCGCTCACGCCAGGATGGCGGACATGGCAGAACCGCTGACCGTACCGAGCCTGACCGCCGGAACCGCCTTCGTGCTCCGGCCCTGGGAACTGAGCGACCTCCCCCTCGTACGCGAGGCGTCGGAGGACGCGTACATCCCGCTGATCACCACGATCCCCTCGCCGTACTCCGACGAGGCAGCCCAGGTCTACGTCCGGCGCCAGTGGGAGCAGGCCGCCACCGGCAGCGGGTACCCGTTCGTGATCGCCCGCGTACGGGACCGGCGGCCGGTCGGCTCCATCGGCCTCTGGCTGAAGGACGCGGCGGAGGGCCGGGCGACGGTCGGCTACTGGACGGCCGCCCCCGGCCGCCGGCAGGGTGCGACCGGCGCCGCCCTGCGCACGGTCACCGCCTGGGCCCTGCACGAACTGCGCCTGGCCCGCCTGCACATGCTCATCGAACCGTGGAACGACGCGTCCGTACGGACCGCCGAGAGCGCCGGCTACCGGCGCGAAGGACTGCTGCGCGGCTGGCAGCGGATCGGCGGCGTCCGCCGGGACATGCTGATGTACTCCCGGCTGGACGACGACTGAACCGGCGCCGCCCCTCAGCACGAGGCCGGCGCCCCCTCAGCATGAGGCCGGCACCCCCCTCAGCACGAGGTCAGCCCCGGCTTCTTCGGCGCCGACTGCCCCATGACCGGCTCCAGGTGCCTGGAGTAGATCTCCGCCCACCGCGAGGTCTTCCCGGCGGACTCCCCCATGAGGGTGGACAGCGCCTGGCACACCTCCCGGTGGAGCCCCGTCTCCTCTTCCGCCATCGCCACTCCGTAGCCCTCCACTCCGGGGCCGTCCGGGTCCCCGATGCTGTCGAGCGCCTTCGTCTTCTCGGCGTACTTGTCGGCGAGTCCGGCGACGATGACGTCGTCGGTGGCGACCGCGTAGACGGCGGATCCCGGGTCCAGCAGCAGCTTCACGCAGTCCTCGTACCCCGCGCGGAGCACCATCTGGTCCTCCAGCCCCTCCTTCTTGATCCAGGGCACGTAGACCGACTCCCGCGCGGTGCAGACGTCGGCGGTGGGGGTGTCCTGCAGGTCGCCGAGATCGTTGTACGGCCGCCCCTTGCGCACCAGGAGCCCCTTGAGCGCCTCGAAGTAGGGACCGGCGAACTTCACCCCGTCCTCCGCCTCGCGCTGCTCGCTGATGCTGTACGAGGCCAGTACGAGATCGATCCTCCCGGCTGCCAGCCGCTCGCTGCGGTTACCCGAGTTCACGGTGGAGAACTTCACCTTGTCGTCGTCGAATCCCAGGCTCCGGCCGATCTCCCTGCCCAGGTCGACCTCGAACCCCTTGTAGCCGTCCCCGACCTGCACGCTCAGGCCGGGCTGGTCCTTCTTGACGCCGATGCGCAGTTCGTCGTGCGTGTCGCTGAACCTCGGGGCCTTCGTCCCCCCGGCCACGGCCGCCCCCTTGTCCGTCCCGGCGCCCTCGGCCTCCGATGCGCTTCCGCCCCACTCGCCCCAGGCGAACAGGCCCCCGCCGACCAGCAGTGCCGTGCAGAGGACGGCCGCCGGGACCTTCCAGCGCTCCCGGCGTCCACGGCCCGCCGGCGTCCCGGTACCGGCCGGTGCCCCGGGCTCCACGACCCGCGCCCCGGCGGTCCCCACGGGCCCGGCCGATGCCGTGCCCGCCGTGGACCGCCGGGGCGCGGACTCCGGGGCCTCCGGCTCCGAGGGCTTCGGCGGCTCCTGGGGCGACGAGGGCTCCTGGGGCTCCGGCTCCGGGGGCTTCGGCCGGGCCGCCGGGGTGTCCAGCGCGGCGACGTCCTGGGTCACGGCCCGCAGCATCCGCTCCGCCTCGGCGGCGTCCGGGCGCCGTGCGGGGTCCTTCTCCAGCAGTGCCCCGATCAGCGCGGTGAGCGGACCGGCGTATCTCATCGGGGGCAGCGGCGACTCGCGTACGGCGATGAGGATCTCGAAGCTCCCGCCCCCGTCGAAGGGGCGCCTGCCCTCCACCATCTCGTAGAGGGTGACGCCCAGCGCCCACAGGTCGGAAGCGGCGGAGGCGGGGCGCGGGTTGGCCGGTGTGTGGCTGAGCAGCTCGGGTGCGAGGTACTGCGGCGTCCCGATGATCTCGTGCGAGCGGGTCACCTGGGCCGCGCCCTCGAAGGTGGCGATCCCGAAGTCCATGAGGAGCGCGCGCCCGTCGGGGCGGAAGAGGACGTTGTGGGGCTTCACATCGCGGTGCAGTACGCCGGATTCGTGGACGGCGGCCAGCCCGCGCAGCACCTGGAGGCCGATCCGCGCCGCGTGCGGCACGGACAGCTGCTGCTGCTCGCGCAACAGGTCGGCGAGGGAGCGCGAGTTGAGCAGCTCCATCACGATCCAGACCTGGTTGCCGTCCTCGATCACATCGTGCACGGCGACGACGTTCTGGTGGCCGATCCTGGCGATGGCCTGCGCCTCACGGCGTGCCCGGCTCACCCAGTTCGCCTGGGCCTCGGGACTCGCGGCGCCCGGGTAGAGCAGCCCCTTAACGGCCACCTTCCGGTCCAGGCTCGTGTCCAGTGCCTCCCAGACCACTCCCATCCCACCGCGCCCGAGCTGGCGCAGCAGTCTGTAGCGGCCCGCGATCACCGTGTCCGGCCCGTCCTGTGGTCCCCTGCCGGCCTTGCCCTCGCTGTGCATCCAACCCCCCAAGAGCCGGTCTTCGTATGGGCAGCACTGTAGACGGCCCGGCGGGCGGGGTGACGGCACGTGACGCGCCGGTGACAACCATCCCGCCGCCCCGTGACATGCCCGCGCGAGGCCGCGGGCCGTCCGCCGTCCGCCGTCCGCCGCCGACCCGGCCCCTTCGCCGGTGAGGGGCCGTCAGCACGGGGGCAACGGGCCCCGGAGCGCGGTGTCTCCGGCTGCGGCACCGGGCGGCCGGCCGTTCCCCGGCGTGCTTATGCTGCTCCCAGTTCGATCAACTGCTCGGCATCGCACGCCCGGTGGCCGGTGATGCCCGTATCGGAGAGCGAGACGGCGATGACCCCCGTAGACATCGACACCAGCAAACCGCACCCGGCCCGGCTGTACGACTGGTATCTCGGGGGCAAGGACAACTACCCGGTGGACGAGGAACTGGGGAGGAAGCTGACCGCCTTCGCTCCGGTCATCCCCGTCATGGCGCGTATGAACCGGGCGTTCACCCACCGGGCGACCCGGTGGGCGGCCGGCCAGGGGATACGCCAGTTCCTGGACATAGGCACCGGGATCCCCACCGAGCCCAACCTCCACCAGGTGGCCCAGACAACCGCCCCGGACGCCCGGGTCGTCTACTGCGACAACGACCCCGTCGTCCTCAGCCACGCCCAGGCCCTGCTGAACGGGACTCCCGAGGGCGTCCTCGGTTACATCCAGGCCGATGTACGGGAAACCGACCGCATCCTGGCCGAGGCCGCCGGGATCCTGGACTTCGACCGGCCGGTCGCCCTCTCCCTGAACGCCCTGCTGCACTTCCTGAGCGACGAGATGGGGGCCTACGAGGTGGTGGAGCGCCTGACGGCCGCGCTGGCACCGGGCAGCTACCTGGTGATCTCGCACCTCACGCCGGACTTCCACCCGGAGGAGGCGTCGCAGAAGGTCCGCGACATGTACAAGGCCAACGGGCTCACCCTGGACATGCGCGACCGTGACCGCTTCACCCGCTTCTTCGAAGGCTTCGACCTGGTCGCGCCCGGCATCGTGGCCGCCGAGGAGTGGCACCCCGAGCTCGGTGAGCCGGTCCCGGGCCAGGAGGGCGCGCACAGCGGGGAGTACGTGGCGGTGGCCCGCAAGCCCTGAGAGCCGGGTCCCGGCCCGCTTCTCACTCCCCGGGGCGGGCCGGGACGGGGGGACCCGGGCGGGGGCCCGCCTCCCCGCCTACTTGCTCACCAGCGTCCCCAGCGGTCCGGGGTCCGCCGCCAGCGCGGTGGCCGCGGCCCCGGAGCCGGTGCCCCCGTCCTGGAGCGCACCGTGCAGGAAGGCCGTGCTGACCCGCTGGAGCAGGGCGACGCGCGCGGGGTTCTCGTCCGTCGTCTCCGCGGCCTCGTAGCCGGAGACCCCGCCGAGGGAGTGCTCGCCGCCGGACAGCGTGAGGAGGCTCTTGTCGCCCGGGCTGTGGGTGTAGGGGTCGGTGAACCAGTCCGGGCCCCGGGTCGAGAGCGGGGACCGGTCCTGGTCGCCCGCGACGACCAGAGCGGGCGTGGTCATGGCGGCGAAGGACGGCCGCATGAAGGGGAAGTGCGCGGCGGCGAACGGCGTCAGGTCATCGCCCAGTCCGGTCGCCGCGAGCAGGACGCCCGCCTTGACGCGGGGGTCGGACATGTCCTCGCCCGGGACGCCGTCGGCGTCCAGGACGCGCGCGCCCAGCAGGGTGCTCGCCGTCTGGGCTCCCCAGGAGTGGCCGGCCACGGCGACGCGGGCGCGGTCGACGCGTCCGGCGAGGCCCGGTACGGCGGCTTCCAGGACGTCGAGTCCGTCCAGCACGCGCCCGAGGTCCTCGACCCGGAAGCGCCAGATCCGCGGTGTGCGGGGGTCCTCGGCGGGGATGCCGAGCGTCCGGGAGTCGAGGTGGGTGGGCTGAAGGACGACGAAGCCCCGCGCGGCCCAGTGGTCCACCAGGGGGCCGTAGCCGTTCATCGACGAGCCGAAGCCGTGCGAGAAGACGATGACGGGCAGGCCGTCGCCGGCCGCGGGGGCGGTCACCCGGACCTGGAGGTCCTCACCGCGGCCCGGGGCGGCCAGGACGACCGGTCGGGCGGAGACCACGGTGGTGGGTGCGTTCATGGGGTTCAGGTCGGGCATGGCGGTGCTCCCGTTCGGTCTGTCCGGATGGGTGGGCGGCGGGCCCCGCGCACGGCGGAGGACCGCACGGCACGGGGATGGGGCGAGGGCGTGGGGTGGCGGCCGGCGCACGGCTTGGTGGCCGCGCCCCGCTCTGCCATCATGAACAAAACGGAACCTCGCTCCGCAAACAATACGGAGCAGCGTTCCGCTTTGCAAGGGACGTCGGGAAGTACCGCCGGAGCGGTGCCGTCGGAGAAGGAGCCCAGCGATGAACGACAGCGGCCGGAGCGCGGACAGCGCCGCCGGGTCCAAGCGCAAGGACGCCCGCCGCAATCAGCGGGTCCTGCTCGACGCGGCGGCGGCGGTCTTCGTCGCCTCGGGCGTGGAGGCCCCGGTACGCGACATCGCGGCCAGGGCCGGGGTCGGGGTGGGCACCGTCTACCGCCACTTCCCCACCCGGGCGGACCTCGTCATCGCCGTCTACCGCCACCAGGTAGAGACCTGCGCCGAGGCCGGGCCTGCCCTGCTGGCGACCGCCCCGGCCCCGTACGCCGCCCTGGAGGAGTGGGTCGGCCTCTTCACCGGCTTCCTGGTCACCAAGCACGGCCTCGCGGCTGCCCTGCGGAGCGACAACGCGGGCTTCGAGACCCTGCACGCCTACTTCCTCGACCGCCTCCTGCCGGTGTGCGCCCAGCTCCTCGACGCCGCCACCGCCTCCGGCGAGATCCGCCCGGACGTCACCGCCTACCAGCTCATGCGGGGCATCGGAAACCTCTGCGTCGGCGCCGAGAGCGACCCCCGTTACGACGCACGCCTCCTGGTCGGGGTCCTCGTCGCCGGACTGCGCCGGCCGGACTGACGGAGGCCGGAGCCGGTACGGCGCAGGCACGTGCGTACGCGCCCCCCGCGCCCCGCACCACCGCCCCGGCCCCGGTACCGCCGGCACGGTCCACGGGGTCATGGCCCTGGGAACCGCCTCGGTACGGCGGACCGGAGACCGCTCCCCGGCCCGCCGCCCCGTGCCGCCCCCCGCGGGGGTCAGCCGCCGGTGCGTTCCACCGGGATCCACACCTCCGCGTCCGCATGCGTGCCGTCCTCGGACACCCGGGTGCGCGAGAGCGACGGGCCCGGCCGGCTCCGGTACGGGTTCGAGGGGAACCACTGCGTGTACACGTCCCGCCAGAGGTACTGGACCGCCAGCGGGAACTCACCCGAGGACTCGAACACCGCCCACGTCCCCGGTTCGACGGCGAGGCTCTCCGGAGCCCGGGGCACCTCCGTGTCGCTCACCACCCCGTGGAAGTAACCGATCTCGGTGCCCTCCGCGTCCTCTGCGGAGTGGTCGCTGACGGCGGCCAGGACACCGCCGGGCTCCCCGTCCGCGTGCTCCTCCCAGAGCCTCAGCGTCTCCATGCCGATGCCCCTGACGAACTCCACGATCGCCGGATTCATCCCCTCGTGGACCAGGGGGACCCGTGTCCCCCGGCCCACGAGCCTGAACCCGTCCTTCTCCACGACCCGGTACCGCATGCTGCTGCTCCCTTCGACGATCAACCGGAAGGACATCCGTGGCTGGGAGTGCAGCGCCGCGCCCGTCCGCCGCGCCTCGCCGGGGCCGACCCCGTGCACGGCGCGGAAGGCCCGCGCGAACGCCTCGCCCGAGCTGTAGCCGTACCGCACCGCCACATCGAGCAGCGTCCGCTCCCCGGCGAGCACTTCGGCCCCGGAGAGCGTCAGCCGCCGGCGGCGGATGTACTCGGAGAGCGGGATGCCCGCCAGAGCGGAGAACATCCGCCGGAAGTGGTACTCCGACGTCATGGCGATACGGGCCAGCTCGGCCACGTCGATGGCCCCCATGAGGTGGTCCTCGATGTGGTCCATGGCCTGATTCAGCCGTTCCAGCACTCCTGGCCGTCCTTCCCTCAACGGTCTCCACGCTAGGGAGGACCCACTGTGCCGGACCCGACATCCTGTGCCCGGCACGGTCGGGCCTCCCCGGCTACGCACGGGGCACTCGCGCTCCGGGCCGGCGGCCGGAGACGTCCGGTGCGCCGGCCCGGGGCCGCCGGAGGGCTTCGGCGGGCCTCCGCCCACGGTCCCCGGCAGGCTGGGGGCGTGAACGGAGACGGAGAGGGAGACGGCGCGGGCGGTTTGCGCCTGGCCTCGGCACGCGGGCGCTGGGTGCTGGCCTGTGTGGTGCTCGCGTCCGGGACCGCCATGCTCGACGGCACGGTCGTCAATGTGGCCCTGCCCAGGATGGGCCGGGACCTGGGCGCTTCCCTGTCGGTGCTCCAGTGGGTCGTCAACGCCTACATGCTGACGCTTTCCGCCCTGCTCCTGTGGGGCGGCGCGCTGGGCGACCGGCTGGGCAGACGGCGCACACTGATGCTGGGTGTCGCCTGGTTCGCCGGGGCGTCGGCCCTGTGCGGTCTCGCGCCGGACGAGTACGTGCTCATCGGCGCCCGCGCGCTCCAGGGCGTGGGCGGCGCGCTGCTCACGCCCGGCTCGCTGGCGCTGGTACGGGCCTCCTTCCACCCCGACGACCAGTCGCGCGCGGTGGGGGCCTGGTCCGGTCTGACCGGTATGGCCGGTGCTCTCGGCCCGTTCCTCGGGGGCTGGCTGATCGACGGCCCGGGGTGGCGGTGGATCTTCCTCATCAACGTGCCCCTCGCGGTCGCCGTTCTGTTCCTCGCCGCCACCTTCGTACCGGAGAGCCGTGACCCCGCCGCCGCCGGACGCCCCTTCGACACCCTGGGGGCGTGTCTGGCGGCCGTCACGCTGGGCGGCGTGAGCTACGCCCTGATCAGCGCCTCGTCGGGCAGCGGTGCCGTCCGGATCGTGCTTCCGGCTACGGTCGCCGTGATCGCGGGGGCGGCCTTCCTCCGGGTCCAGCGCCGTGCCGGGAACCCGATGATGCCGCTCTCCCTGTTCTCCTCACGGCTGTTCTCGGCGACGAACGGGATGACCCTCTGCCTGTACGCGGCCATCGGCGGGGTGCTGTTCCTGCTGCCCCTCCAACTGCAGACGGCCCTCGGGTACGACGCGCTGCGGGCCGGCCTCGCGACGATGCCCATCACCGTGCTGATGCTCCTGCTCTCCGCCCGCGCGGGCGCGCTGGCCGAACGCGTCGGTCCCGCGGTCCCCCTGGTCACGGGCCCGCTCGTGGCGGCGGCCGGAGCGCTGCTGCTGCTACGGGTCGGCCCGGACTCCGCCTACGTGCCGGACGTACTCCCCCCGATCCTGGTGATGGGCCTGGGGATGAGCGTGTTCGTGGCCCCCCTCACGGCGACGGTCCTGGCCTCCGTCGACGCCGGGCACGCGGGGCTGGCGAGCGGGGTGAACAACACCGCGGCGCGGGTGGCCCAACTGCTGATCGTCGCCGCTCTGCCGCTCCTGGTGGGCCTCTCCGGCGACGCCTACACCTCCGGGGACGCGGTCAACCGCTCGTTCCACCGCGCCGCCGTGGTGACCGCCGTGCTGTTCCTCGCCGCCTCGGCGACGGCCGCCCTCTTCGTCCGCCCCCGGCGCGTCCACCACCGGACCGGCCCCGCCCCGCGCCCCGCCTGCCGCTCCCACCTCTCCCTCACCTGCCCGCCCCTGGAACCCGGGACGGACACCGCGCCCCGGGGGCGGAAGGACGGCGTGGGCAGCTGAGCGGCAGACGGGCCGGGCCGTGCGCGGGGAACGCCGGCCCCCCTCCCCCTCACACGGCCCCCGAAGGCCGCGTACCGCATCCGCGACCGGCGGTCTCCGGTGACGGGGCTCCACGGCCGGTCCGTCCGACCGGGCACCCCGCTCTACGACAAGCACATGGTCCGGCAAGTGGTGCGGCGCGCAGGGCATTTCGGCACAACCCATATGTGCAATAAATGGCGAATATGCGGCGTTATGCTCCGCGCATGGTTCCTCATCTCACCCCCCTCGCGGCATCCGGTCTGAAGATCGACTGGAATCAGATGCCGACGTACAACACGATCATGTCGGTGGCGGCCGGTGCCGGGCTGCTGCTCGTGGTGGCCCTCGGGCGCCAACTCCTCACGCCGGGCCGCACCATCGCCCCCGACGGCTGGGTGCTGGCCTTCGGCGCCCTCGGTTTCACGCTCGTCACCACCGGCCTCCATATGACCCTGACCTGGCCTCTCGCCGGACAGGGCTTCCCGTTCGACAACATCATCTTCGGCGAACCGGCTCTCGCCTTCGGCGTGTTCCTCCTCGCCGCGTGCTTCTACCTCTGGAAGCGCGGCAGAGAACTCGCCGACGCCCCCGACCGCGTCGCCCGTACGGCCACGGTCGCCACCCCCATCTCGCTCTTCGTCTTCGGACTCGGCCTCGCCTGCTTCGGCATCGCCGCCGCCGGGTGGAAGTACACCCTCTTCGCCGCCCCGCCCGAGGAGCCGATCTCCGGGGAGTTCGCCGACTGGCCGCTGCTCGAAGCGAGCTTCATGTCCGGGCTGTACGTCCTCGTGGGCATCGGCGCGCTCCTGTTCCCGTTCGCCCTGCACCGGCCCAGGACCTGGCTGGCTACGGTCGTCGGCGTCGTGTGGGCGCTGGCCGGTCTCGCTTTCCTGTTCTTCGGCGGGCTCAACTACTTCACCCACATCGGCCTCATCGTCAACACCATGTGAGCGTGTCCGGGCGCGGGCCGGAAAGCACGGTCCCGCAGGGCAGCCGCGACGGTCCGCCCGGAGGCCCGGGGCCTCGACGCGGCCGAGCGGGAAGTGAAGGGCTGCCGGTCGTCGGAGCGGACGACGGCCGGTGGCGAGCTGGGACTCGACGCCCGGCCCTGTGAGGACGAGTTCACCGCAGAAGCGACCACCTCCGGCACTGCAGTCTCGACGGCCTCGCCCATCGCCGCGTTCGACACCTCGCCCGGCTCGTCCACGGCGGCCGGCGAGGTCTTCGAAAGCACCGCGCCCGCGCGGGGACCGGTCGCCGCGGCAGAGACCGGAACGGTGACCCCGGCCGGAGGAGGGGGCGGACGCGACCGGGCCGTACACCGGATTCTGTCGCGTAAGACGTCACCGGTCGCCCAGCCGACGGAATGACACCGAGTGGGTATCATCCCGTCATACTGCACAGAACGCCCCGCCTCTCCACCGCCGACCAGCATGTCCTGGCCGAAGTCGCCAGCATGCGTCGCGCCCTGCACCATGCCGTGCAGCAGGTCCCCACCAAGTGGACCCTCGGTCTGCGCCGTCATCTGACGGCTTCGGCCATCGCCGCGTCCAATGCCATCGAGGGCTACAGGGTCGACGCCCGCGATGTCGCCGACCTCATGGACGACGCACAGGAGAAGGTGGACGTCTCCGAGGCGAACCGCGCGGAGACCGTCGCCTACCAGCAGGCCATGACCTACATCCAGTCACTGCACGCCGCACCCGATTTCGAGTACAGCAAGGGTCTGCTCAACGCGCTGCACTGGATGCTGCAGGGTCACCACCCTCACAAACCCGCCGGTCAATGGCGGCGGGGTCCGGTCTTCATCACTGCCGCCGGCGACCCCCACGCCACGGAGTACGAGGGCCCTCACGAAGACGATGTGTCCACTCTGATGGACGAGTTGATCGACTGGCTCAACTCCGGCGACATGGACTCCGATCCGCTCGTCCGCGCCGCGATGGCCCATTTCAACCTCGTCAAGATCCACCCGTGGGCCGATGGCAACGGCCGTATGTCCCGCTCCCTGCAAACTCTGCTGATCGCCCGGGAAGGCGTCCTCGCCCCCGAGTTCTCCTCCATCGAGGCATGGCTGGGCATGCCTGGTCACACCTGGGACTACTACAAGGTGTTGCGCGAGGTCGGCGGCCCCGTCTACAGCCCGGTGCGGGACACCGCCCTGTGGGTACGGTTCAACCTGCGCGCCTATCACGAGCAGACCCAGAGCGTCCGCCACCGCGTGGACCGTTCCAACAAGTGCTGGATCCAGCTCGACGAGCGACGCGGGGCGCTCGGCGTCACCGAGCACCAGATCACCGCCCTGCACGAAGTCGCCGTAACCGGCCGGGTACGCCGCTCCCGCTACGAAAGGGCCGAAGGGATCAGTGAACAACAAGCCCAGCGGGACATGCGGCACCTGACCCGGGAGAACCTGCTGACGCCCATCGGCAACACCAAGGGCCGCTACTACGTGCCCGGCTCCCGCTACCCGCAGAACGTGCTGGACACGGCCGCAGCCCGTCACACGGTCCGCAACCCCTACGAGGACATCGGCTGACGGGGGGTCGCGGTTTCGCCGGTCGGCGGAGCTGAGCGGCAGACGAGTCGGGCTGTACGCCGGGGAGCGTCGCCACAGCGCAATGACCTGGGCAAACATATCCAAAGTGCGCTTGCGTGGCTATCTTGATGGCTACGTAAGACGACGCCACGCCCTGCACCGGCCGGCCTCAGTCTTCGTCGACATTGGGTAAGACGCTTTGCTCTATGCGCTCGAAAGGAACCGAGTTACGCACCGGAGCTGAACCCCGCTGAGGGGCCCGATCGCTCCTCAAACGGCACCTGGCCGACTTTTCCGCGGCCGATCTCCCGCACCTGACCCATGTGATCAAGCGGAAGCCGGAAGGCTCACCGAAAGCTACCCGTCAGCCGCCAGTCTGATCATGGACTACGGCCCGACCAAGTCCCCGTGGACGTGTCAGATGGGCCCCGCTACGCGGCCATGTGACGGATTCCCGTCTGGCTCTGGGGCGCTACCGTGGCCTGGATCCCGACGACCTCGACGGCGACGCCCCACGCCTCAAGGAGCTTGGCCGTCTGCACAAGAG
Source organism: Streptomyces nitrosporeus (assembly GCF_008704555.1). Lineage (NCBI taxonomy): Bacteria > Bacillati > Actinomycetota > Actinomycetes > Kitasatosporales > Streptomycetaceae > Streptomyces > Streptomyces nitrosporeus. The sequence continues at coordinate 5,531,138 of NZ_CP023702.1, read as the reverse complement.
TGACCTGGGAAAACGGGAAGAGTGTCTCGGCAGTGAGATCGGTTCCGTTTTTCAGCAGGATCGCGAAAGTGACCTTCGAAGGCCGGAAGCCTTCCGGAAGCCCTCCGCCAGGTCGGGCCTCAGCCACCTTCCTAGCGAACCTGTCCATGGCCTCCGGCGAGTGCAGCAGAGTCTGCACGGCGACCACGGCCTGACCGAACAGATGGCTCAGTGCGTCGGACCCCTTGGCCCGCTTCACCATCACCAGGACGTCGTCCGGGCTGAGCAGGTCGCAGATCTCCACGCCGTTGCCCCGGTGCAGCGCCGTCCGGACGTTGTCGCGGTCGAAGCAGACGTACCCGGGCCGCAGGTCGGGCACCGACTCGTTGTAGTCCCGCTCCTTGTCCCCGAGCACCCAGGCCGGGAGGTCGACGGAGGGCGTGGCGGTGATGAGCCGCTCCACCTGCGAACGGATGGCTTCCAGGTACGCCTCACCGATCTCGTACCACTGCCCGTCCAGCAGGAAAAACCGGCGGGCACCGAGCGCCACCTCCGCCTCGATCCACCGCAGCACGCTCGACGTCCGGATGACGTCATCCTTCTCCGCCCGGGTGTGCGCGTAGAGAGTGATGGTGCCGTCCCGGAGCGCGGCGAAACGCGTTCCCGCCCTCTGCACGCGAGCCCGGTTGAGGACGTACTCCAGGCTGAAGTCGTCGGTGAGGCGCGCCTCCGCACTGTGCACCTTGGTGGCGAACGCCTGGGCGGCGCCGTAGTCCTCCCAGTGATCGGACGGGACGGCGACCGCGATACGTCCGTCCGGTACCTGACCCAGCATGTCGTCGAGCCGATCCTCCAGCCGTGTGAGAAGGCCGGTGTCATTGACCGGAACGATGTGCTCGACGAACTCCAGTTCCGGAGCCGGGGCCTCGTCCCGGATGACACGGGCGATGGCCCGGATGTCGGCGACCAGGTCCGCGGCGTCGATACCAAGGTGCATCCGCAGCCCGGTACCGCCCTCGACACTGGAGATCTTCGTACGGTCGTTCTGCGCGATCGTCAACTGGATCCCGTCCAGCCGACCGCCCAGCCGCCGCACGATCTGCGCGTGCTCCTGGACACCCAGGCTCCAGACCGGAGCGCCGCCGGGCACGAGGGTGATGTCGGTCCGGCCACCGCCCGGCGTATGGGAGACCATGTCCCGGATCTGGACGGGGTCCACCCTGCGGATAACGAAACTCAGCCCGAACCTCCGGTCCTTGACCCGGTCGGGCACCAGACGGAAACCCTGGTCGTAGCCGATGGCATACACCTCGCCGTCGACCACGAGCATCAGCAGTCCGGCCGACCGGTTCACCGGCCGCGACACCTCGCACCCGGTCGTGCGATTGATCTCGCTGCACCAGCTGGCGACAGGCTGCTCGAAGCTGCCAGTGACCAGCAGCGCCGGAACGCCCAACCGCTCCTCCGGGACGTGCAGTCCCGCGTCAACGGCTTCGAGCCGATCCGGGTCGAGGACGTCGAACATTGCGTCGACCGTGGGAGCGACACCCGTGAGCCGGTACAGGGTGCGCTTGGACGTGCCGGAGGTGCTGGTGGCCATGATGCCGCTCCATTCGACGTTTGTGAGCAGGGGGCAGCCCGGGAGATCCAGGAAAGCCGGGAAGCCAAGTGAAAGCACAACCAGTAGAGCGGCAACTGAAAGCACTGTCAAACAGTTCACACCAGTTAGATGTCGGTATAGAGTGAAGCCGTCCAGCACGCCCGCCCCCACGTCACCCGGCAGGAGCCCATGAATCAGCAGGCCAGTGCCTTCGTGACCGCCGCCGACATCTCCCGGCTGGCCGGAGTCACTCGCGCCACGGTGAGCAACTGGCGTCGTCGGCACCCGGACTTTCCGGCCCCTGCGGGAGGCACGGACACCAGCCCCACCTATGACCTCGACGCCGTACGCGCCTGGCTTTCTGCCCGTGGCCAACTCCCCGAGGACACACCTGCGGACCGGCTTCGCACCGCACTGCGCACCCACCCCGGCGACGGCGAACTGGCCCTGCACCTGCTCCCTGTGGTGCTCGCGGCTGCCCGGCTGGACCGGGGAGAACGCGAAGCCCTTCCCGCACTGCGTGACGACGGACTGCTGCGATGGGTGCGGTCAGCTGCGGACGACGGGGCCAAGGGCTTCCCGGGAACCGAAGACGCCATATACACCCCCGAGGCGGCCGGACCGCTGAGGGCCTTGCTGCAGTGCGTCGCCACGGACGGCGCCGAGGCTGCGACGGATGTCCTGGCCGAGCGCCTGCTGGAGGACACAGGGGGCGCCGGCACCTACCTCACGCCGCGCCCCTTGGCCGACCTCATGGCCCGGCTCCTGACCGACAGCGCGGGTGCTTTCCCCGTGAGCGTTCTCGACCCCGCGTGCGGCACCGGATCGCTGCTCGCCGCGGCGGCATCGGCAGGGGCGACCGACCTGCACGGCCAGGACATCCTGCCCGCCCAGGCCGCCCAGGCCGCCGTGCGGCTCCGGCTGAGCGCCCCCGAGGCGGCCATCACCGTACGTACGGGAGACAGCCTGCGCTCCGACGCCTTCAAGGGCCTCACCGCGGACGCCGTCCTGTGCAATCCCCCCTACGGGGTCCGTGAATGGGGACACAATGACCTGGCCTACGACCAACGCTGGGCCTACGGCGTGCCTCCCAAGGGTGAGCCCGAACTCGCCTGGGTCCAGCACTGCCTGGCCCATCTCGCGCCTGGGGGACGTGCCGTACTGCTCATGCCGCCCGCCGTCGCGGAGCGTACCGCCGGTCGGCGCATCCGGGCTCAGCTCGTACGGGACGGAGCTCTCCGCGCGGTCGTCTCGCTTCCCCAGGGCGCGGCCACCCCTCTCCACATCGGTCTGCACCTGTGGGTGCTCGAACGGCACGATCCGCAGGCTGAAGCCCCGGGGACGATCCTGCTCGTCGACGCGGCCCCTTCCGAGAACCGGGATCTGGACTGGGCCACCATCGACAACACCGTGCTCTCGGCGTGGCGTCCGTACCTCGCCGAGCAGGACGGCTACACCGGAGCCCCGGGTATCGCCGCCGCCATGCCGGTCACCGACCTCCTGGACGAAGCGGTGGACCTGACCCCGGCCCGCCGCATCCGGACGGCTTCCCGGCAAGCACTCCGCCCCGCCCTGCTGGCCCGGCAGGCATCGGAGCTGTACGACCAACTCCGTCGAACGGCAACAGACCTGGTCGACCTCAGCAACGATGGCGACTGGCCGCCGGCCGATGACCGGCCCCGCGACTGGCGCACTGCAACGGTTTCGGACCTTCTGCGCGGCGGCGCACTCAGTCTGCTCCACACCGCGCCCCCGGGCCGCCGAACCCGTAGCGGCCAACCGCAGCCTCGGCCCGAAGCAGAACCCGGCGCACGACCGGCGCTCACGGCTGCCGACGTCTTCGAGAACCGGCCCGCCTCCGGAACTGAAGCCGACCTGCCCGCCGACGTCGTCCTTCCCTCAGTGCAGGCAGGTGACGTGCTTCTCACAGAGCTCCTCCGCGTGGGACGCACGGCCGTGGCCCGGGTCGTCGAGCCGGGCGAGACAGGCTGCTTTCTGGGGCCCAATCTGCTGCTGTTCCGCCCGGATCAGCGTCGGCTCAACCCGTGGTTCCTCGCTGGGTTCCTCGCGGCGGAGCAGAACGTCAACGCCGCGGCCACCGGCACATCCATCATCCGGGTGGACCCCCGGCGACTACGCGTTCCCCTGCTTCCACTCGCGGAGCAGCAGCGTTACGGCGCCGCGTTCCGCAGCCTGCACGAACTGCGTACCACCGCGCGCCGGGCCGACCGGGCCGCCGAGGACGTCACACGTCTCCTCAGCACCGGACTCACCGGCGGCGCGCTGTTGCCACGCGGTCACGGATCGGCGTGAAACCTGCGGCCCGGCACCGCGAACGGCCAGACTTGACCTCTCCGTCCCTCGGGGACGGCGAAACTCCGGAAGGACAGCGTTGAACAGCAGTAAGCACACGGAACTGGCCAACCACGCGTGGTCGGTCGCCGACCTCCTGCGCGGCGACTACAAGCAGTCCGACTACGGCAAGGTGATCCTGCCGTTCACCGTGCTGCGGCGCCTGGAGTGCGTCCTCGCACCGACCAAGGACAAGGTCCTGGAGGTCGCCGCCCGCTACGAGGGCCAGGACATCAACCCCGACCGCTTCCTGCGCAAGGCGTCCGGCCACAGCTTTTACAACACCAGCGCCTACACGCTGAAGGCCATCGCGGGCGACGCCTCGCACGCGGCGAAGTACCTCAGCGAGTACTACGGCGCCTTCTCTCCCAATGCCCGGGAAGTCCTGGAGCGGTACGATTTCGCCCAGCAGATCAAGCGGTTGGACGCGGCGGACTTGCTATATCAGGTGGTCGGACGGTTCGCCGACCTCGACCTGCGGCCGGTGAAGAGGGACGCAGAAGGCAATGTCGTGCTCGACGAGCATGGCAAGCCGATCGAGATCGTCACCAATCACCAGATGGGATACGTCTTCGAGGAGCTGATCCGGCGCTTCGCCGAGCAGTCCAACGAGACGGCCGGTGAGCACTTCACGCCTCGGGAAGTCATCCGGCTGATGGTCAACCTGCTCATCGCGCCGGACAGTGACGCCCTGGTCCTGCCCGGCACCGTCCGTACGGTCATGGACCCGGCCTGCGGGACCGGCGGCATGCTCAGCGCGGCCGAGGAGTACATCACCGCCCATAACCCGGACGCCACGGTCAAGGTCTTCGGCCAGGAACTCAACCCCGAGTCCTGGGCCATCTGCCGGTCGGACATGATGATCAAGGGTCAGGACCCGGAGAACATCAAGTACGGCAACTCCTTCAGTGACGACGGCTTCAGCAGCGACGACTCCAAGAGGGACAAGAACACGCCCACCACTTTCGACTATCTGCTGGCCAACCCGCCGTTCGGCGTGGAGTGGAAGAAGGTCAAGGGCACCGTCGAGGACGAACACGAACGCCTCGGTGAGAGCGGTCGGTTCGGGGCCGGCCTGCCGCGCATCAATGACGGCTCGCTGCTCTTCCTCCAGCACATGATCTCGAAGATGAAGCCGGTCGACGCGTCGGGGGCGGGCGGCAGCCGGATCGCCATCGTCTTCAACGGCTCCCCGCTGTTCACGGGGGCGGCGGAGTCGGGTGAGTCCAAGATCCGGCAGTGGATCCTCGAGAATGACTGGCTGGAGGGCATCGTCGCCCTGCCCGACCAACTCTTCTACAACACCGGCATCTCCACGTACTTCTGGGTACTGAGCAACCGCAAGGCCAGGGACCGGCGCGGCAAGGTGGTCCTGCTGGACGCACGCGACTACTGGCGCAAGATGCGGAAGTCGCTCGGCGACAAGCGCAAGGAACTGGGCGAGCAGCACATCTCCGAGATCACCAGGCTCTACACGGAGGCGCTGGCGGTCGTTGACGCGGCGGAAAAGGGCGGCGGCCACGACTTGGTCGACCGGGCCGGGAAGATCAAGGTCTTCCGAAATGAGGACTTCGGGTATCACCGCATCACCGTCGAACGGCCGCTGAGGCTCCGCTTCGAGGTTACGGAGGAGACGCTGGCGGCGATCACCGCGTCCAAGCCGATCACACGGGCCACGGACGCCGAGGCGTTCGCGGAGGCGCTGCGCCCGCTGGTCGGCAAGTCCTGGTCGACGAAGTCCGACGCATGGATCGACCTCAAGGACGCGATCGTCGCGGCCGGCCTGTTGTGGCCGACGGGTGCGCCGTTCGGCAAGGCGCTGCGGGAGGCGGTCGGCGTCCGCGACCCGGAGGGCGAGGTCCAGCGTATCAAGGGCGAACCGGAACCGGACCCGGAGCTGCGGGACTACGAGAATGTCCCGCTGGAGGAGGACGTGGAGGTGTACCTGCGGCGGGAGGTCCTGCCGCACGTCCCGGACGCGTGGATCGACCACACCAAAACGAAGGTGGGGTACGAGATCCCGTTCACGCGACATTTCTACGTGTACAAGCCGCCGCGACCGTTGGCGGAGATCGACGGGGAGTTGAAGGCTCTGGAGGCCGAGATCCAGGCGCTGCTTGGGGAGATGACGGAATGACTTCTGTACTCGGAGCCTCTTTGCCGAACAGGTGGGGAGCGTCGCGACTAAAGCACATGACGTGCCTGCTGAATCGCGGATCCGCCCCGAATTACGTGGACAACGGACCAGTACGCGCAATCAGCCAGGCTGCAAATCAAAGTGCCGGACTTGACTGGTCTCGTACCCGGTTTCATAACTATGACGGTAACGCGACGAAGCTGAAGGGATACCTGCGGCAGGAAGACGTCCTGATCAACTCAACTGGGACGGGAACTCTCGGTCGAGTTGGTTTCTTCACTGGCGCACCCGATGACATTCCATGCATGGCCGACAGTCACGTCACAATCGCGCGAACGAAAAGTGATGAACTGCATCCCAGGTTCGCCTATTATTGGCTTGGCTCACAGCCGTTCCAGGAGTACGTGTACGCAGCGCTCGCAGTTGGGGCCACGAACCAGATCGAGTTGAACCGCGAGAGTCTAGGCGATGCGCCCGTTCCAGTGCCGCCACTGGAAGAACAGCGCCGCATCGCAGACTTCCTCGACGCCGAGACCGCCAGCATCGATTCTTTGGACACCACTCGGTCCGCGCAGCTGAACCTCCTCGCAGCACGCGAACGAGCGATGCTCGACCTATCGTTCCGAGAGGCGCGATCCGCAACTCCGACGCGGCTCAAATACCTCTTCTCTGTGCGCCCGCGCTACGGCGTTCTGGTTCCGGTGTTCACGGACGAAGGCGTCCCGTTCATCCGAGTCAACGACCTCCTGGATCTGGAGGGGCGGGCCGACGGCCTGCGCAATATTCCGAGCGAACTGTCAGCGCAGTACGCCAGAAGCGTCGTACAGCCAGGCGATCTGCTGATGAGCGTTGTGGGAACGCTCGGACGTGCGGCGATCGCCCCCGCGAGCCTGGATGGTGCGAACATCGCGCGAGCCGTGTGTTCGATGCGTTTCGTTCCCGAGGTAGAGGTGGAACTCGTCAAGTCCTGGCTCGGCACGAGCGCCTTCCACCAGCAAGCCCTCGTCGCCACGAGCACAGATACGGCTCAACCGACGCTCGGCATGGAAGACTTGGGCAATTTCGCGCTGACCTGGCCATCAGACCCGAAGGAACGGAAACACTTGGTCCGGGAGATCACTCGCATTCAGGACTCCATGAGGCGCCTGAGCAGCAACCTGGAGCGTCAGAAATCGGTCCTCGCCGAACGGCGCCAAGCCCTGATCATCGCCGCCGTCACCGGTCAGATCGACGTGTCCACCGCCAGCGGACGAGGAATCGAGGAATGATCGTGCCATTAGCCCCGCCGCGCTCCGCCGACCACCTCCGTTCATCGCACGTGTTCGGCTAGACAACCACAAACCCATCGCTAGACGTTACGCGACGGCAAGGTCAGGCCCAAGACACGGACCTCGACCTTGTCCGCACCAACTTGCATCCATCGACAGTTTTCTGCCGCGACATCACCTATCAGGCCACCGGAAGCCGGGGGGAATAACCGCTCATGCCCGTCCACGACGAAGCAGCCTTCGGAAACGCAATAGTCGCCGCTTTGCTCAAGCGCGGTTGGTCTGAAGGAAACCGACAGGATTACCGCCCCCAACTAGGCCTGGACACAGCCCAGCTTTTCGATTTCATCGGCAAAACCCAGGCCGACGATTGGGCCGAGCTGATTGCCCTGTACGGCGGGGATCCCAACACAGCCCAGGCCGGGTTCGCCAAGCGTGTGGACCAGGCGATTGGAACCGACGGTGTGCTGGACGTACTCCGCAAGGGCGTGAAGGACCACGGCGTCCTGATCAGGCTCGCCTACTTCAAGCCGTCGCTCGTCGCGTCGGACGCCGTCCTGGACGACTACCGGGCGAACCGGCTGACCTTCGTCAAGGAGTTGCAGTACGCGGCGAAGCAGGCGGACAAGGGCAACGAGCTGGACCTCACCTTGTTCCTCAACGGGATCCCGCTGGCAACCGCCGAGTTGAAGAACGCCCTCACGCGGCAGGGGGCGGAGCACGCCAAGGAGCAGTACCGACTCGAGCGGGACCCCACTGAATTGATCTTCGCCCGCCGCGTCATCGCGAACTTCGCCGTGGACACGGACATGGTGTACGTCGCGCCCGAACTACGCGGCAAGCTGACGCGGTTCCTCCCGTTCAATACAGGATCGGAGGGCCCGGGGAAGCCCGGTGGTGCCGGGAATCCGGCGCCCACCGTCCCGGGGACGTACGCGACCTCGTACCTCTGGGAGCAGATCTGGGAGCGGCACACCTGGCTCGACCTGATCGAGCGGTTCGTGCACCTCAGCAAGGAGAAGAGCCCGGACGGGCGGACACGCAAGAAGCTGATCTTCCCGCGCTACCACCAGTGGGACATCGTCAAGAAGCTCGCCGACCACGCGGCCCGCCACGGCGCCGGTCACAACTACCTCGGCATGGCGTCCGCAGGCTCGGGCAAGTCGAACACCATCGGGTGGCTGGCGCACCGCCTGTCGTCGCTGCACACCCCCACCGATCCAGCCGAGATCGACCCCGACGCCCTGGCCGCCGGACTCAAGCCCGGTGTGCCCGTCTTCGACAAGGTCGTGATCATCACCGACCGTCGTAATCTCGACGCCCAACTGCGCGAGACAGTCGGCAGTTTCGAGAAGACGGCCGGCCTGGTCGTGAAGATCGACGAGAAGCACGGCGCGAAGTCCGACCAGCTCGCCAAGGCGCTGTCCCGCGAGACCGGAAAGATCATCACAGTCACGCTGCACACCTTCCCCGCCCTCATCGACTACCTGCGCCGCAACCCCACCGAGATCCAGGGTCGCAACTTCGCAATCATCGTGGACGAGGCCCACTCCTCGCAGTCCGGCGACGCAGCCACAGCCGTACGCGCGGCATTGCGTGACCTCGGCCTGGACTCGGACTCCACCGACGCCGGGGCAACCGAGGTGGAAGCGGCGACTGCCACCACCGATGCCAAGCTCATCCGTAAGGCCACTCAACGCAGCAAGGCCTCCAACCTCTCCTACTTCGCGTTCACGGCCACGCCCAAGGCCAAGACGCTCGAACTCTTCGGCACCCTGGACACCGTCAACGGCAAGCCGACGTACGTTCCCTTCCACACGTACTCGATGCGCCAGGCCATTGAGGAAGGCTTCATCCTCGATCCCCTGCGCACTTACGTCACGTACGACACGTACTGGAAGCTGGTGAACAAGAACCCGGACGAGCGCGAGGTGGACCCGTCCAAGGCGAACCCACTGCTCGCCCGGTACGCGCTCACGCACGACTCCACCGTGACGCAACAGGCGCAAGTGATCGTCGAACACTTCCGCACGCACACCACCGGCCGGCTCGGCGGGCGTGCCAAGACCATGGTGGTGACGGCCTCCCGGCACAGCGCCGTACAAATGGCTCGTGCCATCAGGAAGTACATCGGCGACAACGCGTACGCCGACCCCGGCGTCCTGGTGGCGTTCTCCGGCAGCTTGACGTATGACGGCGAGGAGACCACCGAGCCGAAGGAGAACGGCGGCCTCTCCGAGTCCGCGCTGCCGAAGGCGTTCGCGTACACGCGCAAGGACGACAAGGCCGTGCGCACGGGCGGAACGGCGACGCAGCGCGAGTACCGCATCCTCGTCGTCGCCGAGAAGTACCAGACCGGCTTCGACCAGCCGCTGCTCACCACGATGTACGTGAACAAGAAGCTCGCGGGCATCAGCGCCGTCCAGACCCTCTCCCGTCTGAACCGCACCGCCGACCGCAAGTCGCAGGCGGACCTGGCCGTACTGGACTTCGTCAACGACGCCGAGGACATCAAGGAGTCCTTCCGCCCGTACTTCGAGGAGGCGAACACCCTTCCTTCCGACCCCAATCTCCTCTACACCGCGCAGAGCCACGTAATGCGGGTCGACATCTTCGTCGAGGAGGAGATGCGGAGGTTCGCGGACGCCTATCTGGCAGCCGAGGAGAAGGCAGCAGGCTCGGCCGCCCGCTGGGAGAAGCTCCACGCGGAGCTGTACCGGCATCTGGACCCCGCCGTCAAACGGTTCACCGAATTGCTGGACCGCAAGGACGAGGCGGGCGATCCCGACGAGGAAGCCGCCGAGGCCGCCGAACAGTTCCGCGCGGATCTCAACGACTACGTGCGGAAGTACGGCTTCCTCTCGCAGATCGTGCCCTACCGCGACGCCGACCTCGAATGCCTCTACCTCTACGGCCGCCACTTGCTCAACCGCCTGCCGCGACGCGGAGACGGCGGCGTGGACATAGGAGACGTCGACCTCAGCCACCTGCGTATCCAGAGGACCGGCCAGCACGACCTCGCGCTGACCGCCGAGGGAGCCGCGGAGCTGCGCGGCTTCGGCGAAGGCGGGGGCGGCGCCAAGGAACAGGAGAAGTCGCTGCTGTCGGAACTGATCGAGAAGTTCAACGACAAGTTCGGCACCGACTTCACCGATCAGGACGTGATCACGCCGTTCTCGGAGGCGAAGGCGGACCCGAAGGTCCGCGCCGCCGCCGTCAACGACGAGGAGAACTTCGGGCTCGTCTTCGACGAGGTCTTCGAGGACAAGATGGCCGAACACATCGACACTATCGCCGACATGGGGCGGCAGTACTTCAGCCACGACGACAGCTTCAAGCAGTCGCTCAACCAGAGTGCGCGGCGGGCGGCGTGGCGAATGATCCGCCGGGAGGAGAACATCGACGACGACGCCGCCTGACCCGCCCGGTCCTCCGCCCTTCCCTGCCGACCACTTCCCCCGGGTCAGCCTCCCTGGTGGAACGAGAGCCCCGCGATCACGGACGTTCCGCGCGTGGGGCGGGGCCGGACGGTCCAGGCGGTGGCGAGGCTCTCGACGAGGAGCAGCCCCCGACCGTTCTCGCAGTCAGGGCCCGGGCGGGCCGGAACGGGTGTGCCGGTCCCCGGGTCGGACACGGCCAGCCAGTAGTGTCCGTCGGCCGACCACAGAACGAGTTCGACGAGGCTCCCGTCCTCCCCACAGGCACCGTGACGGATTGCGTTGGTGAGCAGCTCTGAGGTCAACAAACTGAGGCTGTCGCCGAGTTGGGGGCGGAGGACGGTCGGCAGCGATTCGGTGACGGCGTGCCGGGCCCGGCGTACGGAGGCGGGATGGGCGGGGAAGCGCCAGTGGGAAGGGACGAGAGGAATTTCGGGCATGACGAACTCCGCGACTGAGTGAGGGGTTTGGGGTCTCCGGTGGCCTACCGCCCTGGTCGCGGGCACACCCGCCCCAGGGCGGACGGGCATGCTCGCGCGGTGCACTTCCGGCATTGCGGTGTGTAACTTGCGCGATACTCACGGTAGAGCAACAGGGATACATGTGCTACCAAGTTGCGAAGGTCCATTGGAACCAACTTCGCTTCGCGGCAGACTGAGCCGCACGCGACGAGAGGGAACGCATGCCGCCGAGGAGCAATCCGACCGCACGCCAGCAGCGTCTGGGCGCAGAGCTTCGCAAGCTACGGGAAGCGGCGGGACTGTCCACCGAACAGGCCGCCGTGCTGCTGGACACGAAACGGACCGTAATCACCAGCACCGAGGCGGGACGTCACGGCGTCAGTCCGGAGCGTGTCCGGCGCATCGCCTTCCGGTATGAGTGCACTGATCAGGCCCTGGTGGATGCATTGGTCGATATGTGCGGCGACCGCACGCTCGGCTGGTGGGAGGCGTATCGCGACCTCCTGCCCGCGACATTCTTGGACATCGCCGAGTTGGAGTGGCACGCCCAGGGCTTGCGCGTCAGCACGATGACGCACATGCCGGGACAGTTGCAGACCGAGGCATACGCGCACGCTCTCTTCCAAGCTGCCATCCCGCCGCTGCCCGCCGAGGAGTTCGAGGCCAGAGTCGCCCACCGCGTGCAAAGGCACCAGGCCATCGACCGGCCAGGGGCTCCGGACTACGTACTGGTCATCCACGAAGCCGCCCTGCGAATCGAAGTCGGTGGACGCGCGGTGCTACGAAACCAACTTGGTCACCTCATGGCAGCCGCAGACCGCGACAACGTCACAATCCAGGCCATTCCCTTCGCCGCAGGGGCGTTCCCCGGTTCGGGGCAGGCGATCCTGTACGCCCTCGGCCAGATGCCCCCGCTCGACACCGTGCAACTGGACCGCACCACCGCAGGAGAATTCCTGCACTCAGGCGCCCATTTGTGCAAGTACCGTCTGCAACTCGACGAGATGCAGAGGATCGCGCTCAAGCCTGAGGAGACCCTCGATCTCATGCACACCATTTCCCTTAGTCTTTAGGAGAGTTGGCCATGTCTGACATCAGCTGGGAAGCCCCCTTCTGCCAGGATGCGAGCAACTGCTTCCGCCTCGGCACCGACACCGAGGGCAACGGTTACATAGCCGTCAACGGCCAAGAGGACCGATACCTCACCGACTCCCTTGAAGCCCTGCGCACCCTCATCATCGATATCAAGGCCGGCAAAGCCGACCACCTGCTGTAACCCCTGCCGTACGCCCCGCCGATAGGTACCGTGTACAGCGATCGACTGACGTGACATCAGGACGACGGGGACATGACGCGTGGCGCAGGCACGGAGAATCGGCGAGCAGGGCCGCTACGAGCTGATCGAGGAGATCGAATCCGGCGGTATGGGCACGGTCTGGCGCGGCTACGACGCCGTTCTCGACCGTGAGATCGCGGTCAAGCTCATCCGGCCCGACGTCGTCGCATCGCCGGCACAGGCGGAAGAGTTCGCCCGTCGTTTCGAACGCGAGGCGCGCGTCACCGCTCGGATCGGGCATCACGGAGTGCCGCAGGTGTTCGACGCGGTGCTGGACGAGGCGTCGTACGACCGGCTGTACCTGGTGATGGAGTACGTGCGCGGGATCTCCCTGCGCAGGGTGCTCACGGGCCCGGGGGACGGCAGGGTGGCGCTGCTCCCGGTGAGCTGGGCCGCGTCGATCGTGGCGCAGATCTGCACAGTCCTGTCGTACGCGCACGCCATTCCGGTGGTGCACCGCGATCTGAAGCCGGACAACGTCCTGGTCGCCGCTGACGGCACGGTCAAGGTGCTGGATTTCGGCATCGCGAAACTGCTGCGCACGGATGTCACCCGGCTCACGGCCACGGGCAGCCGGATCGGCACCAGCCGTTATATGCCGCCCGAGCAGATCGACTGCGCGCAGATCACCCCGCTGAGCGACCTCTACGCGCTCGGCTGCGTGCTGCACGAACTCCTCGCCGGAGAGCCGGTGTTCAGTGGTGACAACGAGTACCAGCTTCTGCACCAGCACATGAAGGTGCCGCCGAAGCCGTTGCGCACCCTGCGGCCCGAGGTGCCGGAGGGCTTGGAGGCGCTGGCCCTGGACCTGCTGGCGAAGGTGCCGGAGCAGCGTCCCGTCGACGCCTACGCGGTGTACGAGCGCCTGTCGCCGCACCTGCCACAACCGGGATCCGCAGCCGATTCCCTGGCCCTCACCCATGGAGGCTCCCCTTCCGGACTTCCCGACCCGACGGTGGTCTACCGACAGCCGAACGCACCTCTGCGACGGACCACGCCGCCCGCGCCCTCGCTCGGGCCGGTGGCGCCCGTACCGATCCCGGCGCGCGTCGACACCGCGTTGCGGGACGCGATCAGAGACGCCTACGCCCGGTCCGCGGACCTCGCCGAGAGCGGACGGTTCGCCCAGGCCGCGGACGTCCTCAAGGCAGTGATCGCCACAGCGGCCACCGCCCTCGGCGCACACAACTCACGTGTGCTCGGCCTTCGAAGGCAGCGCGCGGCAGTCCTCATGGCCGGCGAGGACTTCCAGCGTGCCTTGCCGGAGTTCGACGCCCTGGCCGCCGTCTACGCCCGCACGGCGGGACCAGGCAATGAAAGCACGCTGGAGTGCCGTCGGCACGCCGCCTACTGCCGGGCCAACCTAGGCCAGGCCACCGTCGCCCTACGGGAATTCCAGGAGGTTCTGCAGGTCGTGTCCGACGCGGCCGGGGACGCCTCCGAAACCGCTCTCGACCTACGGCGCAGTGTCGGCGTGCTCCTCTTCTCCGAGGGGCGCCGCACCGAGGCCGAGGGGGTCCTCGACGCCCTCCACGAGGACATGTGCGTCCTCCTCGGCGAGGACCACGAGGAGACCCGCGAGATCGCCGATCTCCTCGCCCGGCTGCGCGGCCCGGAGGGACCACGTCCTTACTGACGTCCTGCCGGTGCGGTGCACACGCCGTCAGGCCTCGTCCTCGGCCTCTTCACTGTGGATGCGCTGAGCCAGATCCCACAGGCTCAGGTCATCCGACTGGAACCAGCGAGCCGTTCCCTGGTTGGCCACGGGGCGCTCGTCCCACTCGGCGTCCGCCCACATCTTCGACACCAGCCCGGACGGCGAGTACTGCTGCTCGTCGTACGCCCACAGGATGGGCTTGGTCCGGTGATTGACCCAGGTCGCCTGGCGTCGGCTCTCGTCCTCGGCAAGCCATTCCTCCATGGCGTCACGCTCGGGCTCGGTCTGGGCCACGTACCGAAGAGGAGATCCGTCCTTGATGACACGGCGGTCCACCAGGAGCGGCACGGTGTTCGGACGACGCGGCTTGCGCTCCTTCACGGGAGGTGCAGGAACGGCGACACCATCGGCCAGGTCGCCGAGGACATGCTTCGCGAGCTCCCGGCACGTCTCCACGGTCTGGAAGGCGGTCCTGATCTGGGGACGTGGCCCGTAACGCGTGACGATCTGGTGCGTCAGCCGACGCACCAGATCCGGTACGAGAGCGGGGATCTTCTCCAGGACCTCGCTCTCCCAGTCGAAATCGGGGTCATCGATGCTCGTGGCGCCGAGATGCTGGAAAAGCAGGTGGGTGACGAGAAAACCACCGTGCTCCGCGGTGGCTGCCTCACGGCTGTTCTGCCCGCTGCCCAGTTCGTAGACCGCACTCCGTGCTGCTCGCAGTGTGAGTACGGAACGCCACACCTTCTGTGGAGAGGGTTCGCGTTTGAACAGCAGAGTGTGGCTGCCCTTGGGGCCCTGCTCCCAGAGGTTCTCCGTCGAACTGGCCGCCCGGGCAGCCTGTTCCGCATCCGGGTACAGGCACGCGAGTGCGAGAGCGAGTTCGTCCAGTGAACAACCGGTCTCGGGCGCGGCCACCGGCTCGCCGCGCTTGATCACGTACTGCTTGCGCAGTTCGGCGCGCAGGTTGGCCTTGATCGCCTGGTGCACGGGTTCCAGCGCGATGTGGTCGCGCTGCTCGATGGCATTCTGCCGGTTCGCCGCCTGCGAGACCTGGACTCCGAACTCCCGGTCTTCATGCGTGTTGATGACCTTGATACTCAGTGTGGCGTTGGCCGCGGCCTCACCGTCGTCGTGCATGGCCCTGGCGACAGCACGTACCGTCTGAGCGCCGTTGACGATGCTCGCCCCCGTGACAGTGAGAGTGGTCGGCTTGCTCTGCGGTGCCTTGGCGCTGTCGTTCCTCGCCGTGAGCGAGTCGCAGATCATGGTGATGCCGTTGTTCAGGTGCCAGAATCTCGTGGGGTCGGACGTAAGGGTCTGACCGATCTCCGCGTTGGTGACGGTGGTCCCGAGCGGGGCCCGGAGATTTTGCTCGAACAGGCCCGTACCGTGCGTCTCGTACCACTCGGCGACGCTCTCGGCGGAGACCGTGCCCTGATAGGCCTTGAGTGGTCCCTTCTGTTGGTACCAGTCGTCAAGGCGGACGTCTAGGCAGATCGGCTCCGGTCGAAGATCCGCGTGGATCTGGTCGTGGAAATCTGCGGCGTACAGCACCTCGACGCTCAAGCGGGCACCGTGCTTGTTGAACTCGTCGAGAGCGTTGTTGAGAACCTCGAGCGCCGGCGGAGAAGGCTCCACCGTGCCCATAAGCGCGATGAGCAGGGTGGCCTTTTTGTTGATGATGAACGGCCTGGCTTCCAGCGCGAGGGCGCCGGCACGCTGGTTGAACTGGTCGTACAGCTCGTTCTCGATGCGGTTCAGGCCGTCCACCATTGCCTTGGCGGCATCCACGTCGAAGGTCGCTGATCCCTTGTCGCTCCACTTCGCCTGGACGAGAAGAGCCTGCCCGCTCTCCGGCAAGGGGGCGATGGCATCCAATCCCTGGTCCGCGATGCCGTCCGTGACGAACCGAGCCGCTTCCGCCACGGTGCACTGGGCCAGGCGTCGAACCGCGAGGGCTGCCAGGGCACGGGAGAGGAACCGCTGTTCGTAGTTGCCCCCTCGGAAGTGGGCGATGTCGCTGTCGTCTATCACTCCGTCGAATGTCTCGTGCAATTGCTCGCGGACCTGCGTGACCTGGCGAGGTGTGTCCGCTCCCGAGGTGGCCATGAATAGTTGCCTTCCCAGTACTGGTGTCTTGTTGATGGCCTAGGCCCGCGCCTTCATCCCTGAGCCGTTGCCACGCTGCCGAAGACTGAAGTCCACAACCATCAAAGCAACACCAGCTGTGCCGATCGTGGCCTCCACCCAGTCCAAAACCACTTCGAAGGGCACCCCGCTCGCGCCGAACCAACCGTCGCGCACCAGCTGGGCGAAATGGGTCGGTACCAGGTGGCGGGTGAACGCGCCCACGGAAGGGCCTGGGAGACCGGGTTCCGCCGCGGCCGAGATCGCTGCGACGACCTGGCCGTAGGGGTAGATCGCACCGGAGCTTGTCCGGTGCAGAGCGGCAGTGAAGGGCTCCGGCTCATGAATGCGGAGAAAGAGAGGGTCATCCAGCAAGCTGTAAGCGTCGGCGCTCCGCCGGTCGCGTCTCGGCAGGCGGTGAACACAGCTGTGGAACTCGTCCAGAGTGTGCCGGGCGTCAGGCGAGAAGAGCCCGTTCGGGCCGGGACGCACGTAACGCAGCATGACAAGCGTCCGAGTGTCGACGTGGTAGTAGTAGGCGTCGAGGGAGCCCTCCCGACCATCCAGCACCGACTGATCGGTTATCGACGTGGCCTCGAAGTCATAGCTTCGGTTACCTCCGCGACTCGCAAACGCTCGGACGACGGTCTCACCGATGGCGCTGAACCTCGTCGCTGCCCGCCCGCGAACGTCGTCGAGCATCGGTTGGACCGCAGTCCCGACAAGCCCGTTGATAAACGCTGCCCCGGCAGCTGTCCTGTCCCAGAGACGTACCTCCGAGAAGTCGTTCGGGGCCAACCCGGCTATCTTGGCGAAGAGCAGAAGAGCGTCACGCTCATCACGCCAGCGAAGCTCCCCCTCGCTCCAGCCTTCGGCGTCGTCGAGCAAAGGCATCAGTCTCTGGACTTCGGCCTCAACGTCCGGAGAGATCCGCCGGAGATTGGCCAACACGGTGTCTGAGCCGACCGTGACAGGACCGCTTTCCGGTAAGGCCTCGTAGAGTGCGGCGTCTCGCTCGCCGCCACCGCACCAGAGCCCTGAGGCAGGCACCAGGCCTTGAAGACCTCGCGTACTGGTGACGATGACCTTCCGGTCTCGGTCGGTCTCACGAGCAGGGCGCACGATACCCAACCCCCAGATCCGCTCCGGTTGCTCCCCGCTGCCTTCCTCACCCCGCTGGTCAGCAGGGGCAAGCAGGATTGCGAGGTGTGACTTGACCTCGGGCCAGTCACGGCAGGATTGGGAGTAGGACCTCTCCTTGGTGCGATCGGCTTTGAGTAGACGAAGAAAGTCCTTGTCAGGGCGCAGAATCGCCAGCCGCGGCGATCGCGCCGAAGACGGGAAATCTACCCGCCTTGATTGTGCGAATGTCATCCACTCCCCCGAACCGCCTGCCACCACACCGAGCCAGGCTCAGGGGGATCGTAACGCGCAGTTCCAGCGTCCGGCTTACACGTCCCCAGTTCTCGCCACCCCGGCTGGCTCCTTTACGTCCCTTCCCACCCCCCGGCTACGGTCCTCAGGTGTCTCACGTTCGGGCCAGCCGGACTGTAGTCCGCAGAGAATCACCGCTGGCCAGTGATCAGAACGAGTGCCCACAGCGGCCCCGTGGGTGGCTACCTTGGTGGCTATGTTCGTAGCTACCAAGGTCCGGTTTGAACCAGTGCTGACCGGGGTGCGACCAAGCTCCTAACCTGGCCGAAAGGGCCCATGACCAGCATGTTTTCCTAGTCATGGGTCTTAGACGACAGACGAGTCGGGCTGTACGCCGGGTTCTGTCGCCCGGTCGCCTCGCGGCGGCCGGGGAGACGGCCATCCATCTAGGACCGGCATTGCTGCCGGTCTCGTGCGGTCTACCCGCGGACTCGGGCGGGCAGCCCTCGAACGTCCGCGCAGGAGCACCGGGGTGCTCCCTTTTGACCTTGCTCCGGGTGGGGTTTACCTAGCTGCCCAGGTCACCCTGGGCACTGGTGGTCTCTTACACCACCGTTTCACCCTTACCGGGGGCCGAGGCCCCCGGCGGTCTGTTTTCTGTGGCACTGTCCCGCGAGTCGCCTCGGGTGGCCGTTAGCCACCACCCTGCCCTGTGGAGCCCGGACGTTCCTCGGGGGGATCCGGGGATCCCCACGCGGCCGTCCGCCCGGCTCGTCTGCCGTGCCGCCCATGCTACCCGGCGGGGGCGGGGGGCCTCACCCGTGGCCCGTACCCTGGGCGGAGGGTTCTCGCGTGCGCGGGTCCGGCCTGTGACCGGTGGCCCGCGCCTGTCCGGCCGTACGCCGTGTCCGCCCGGCCCCGTGCCCTCGTACGCATCACGCCATGTCCGAAGGAGAACGTCTGTGCTCGTGCTGTTGCCGCCTTCCGAAGGAAAGGCCGCCCCGGGGCGCGGGGCGCCGCTGAAGGCCGAGGGGCTGTCCCTACCGGGGCTGGCCGAGGCGCGGGCCGCGGTGCTGGACGAGCTGGTCGGACTGTGTCTGGGTGACGAGGACAGGGCCCGCGAGGTGCTGGGCCTGAGCGAGGGGCTGCGCGGCGAGGTCGCGAAGAACGCGGAACTGCGCACCGCCGGTACCCGGCCGGCCGGGGAGATCTACACCGGGGTGCTGTACGACGCGCTGGACCTGGCGTCGCTGGACGCGGCGGCCGGGCGGCGGGCCGAGGACTCGCTGCTGGTGTTCTCGGGGCTGTGGGGCGCGGTGCGCGTGGGCGACCGCATCCCCTCCTACCGCTGTTCGATGGGGGTGAAGCTGCCCGGCCTGGGGGCTCTCGGCGCGTACTGGCGGGCCCCGATGGCGTCGGTGATGCCGGAAGCGGCCGGGGACGGGCTGGTGCTGGATCTGCGGTCGTCGGCGTACACCTCGGCGTGGAAGCCCGCCGGTGAGGTGGCCGGGCGCACCGCGAGTGTGCGGGTGCTGCACTCCCAGCTGGTGGACGGGGTGGAGAAGCGGTCGGTGGTCAGCCACTTCAACAAGGCGACCAAGGGCCGGATGGTCCGCGACCTGCTGACGGCCGGCGCCCGGCCGAAAGACCCGGCCCGGCTGGTGGAGGCGCTGCGCGACCTGGGGTACGTCGTCGAGGCGCAGGCGCCGGTACGGGCCGGCCGGCCCTGGTCCCTGGACGTGGTGGTCACCGAGATCCACTGAGCTACGGCACAGTATCGTTGCAGCATACGCAACGCGCGTTGCGTAGAGCGCGGTTCGCGCGGCAGGATGGCCCCCATGACCTCCTCCGTGCCGTCCGCCGCGCCCGCTTCCGTCCCCGCCCCCGCCGGGGCTTCCGCTTCCACCTCCGTGCTGGACCTGGCCCCTGTGCTCCCCGTCGTCGTCCTGGAGGACGCGGCCGACGCGGTCCCGCTGGCCAGGGCGCTGACCGCGGGCGGGCTCCCGGCGATCGAGGTGACGCTGCGCACCCCGGCGGCCCTGGACGCGATCCGGGCGATCTCCTCGGAGGTCCCGCGGGCCGTGGTGGGGGCCGGGACCGTGGTCTCGGCGGCGGACGTGGCCGCGGCAGTCGCGGCCGGGGCCCGTTTCCTGGTCAGTCCGGGCTGGACGGACACCCTTCTGAGCGCGCTGAAGACCTCGGGGGTGCCGTTCCTGCCGGGGGTCTCGACGACGTCCGAGGTGGTGGCGCTGCTGGAGCGCGGGGTGACGGAGATGAAGTTCTTCCCCGCGGAGGCGGCCGGCGGCACCGCCTATCTCAAGGCGTTGTCCTCGCCGCTGCCGCGGGCCCGGTTCTGCCCGACCGGCGGTGTCTCGGCCGCTTCCGCGCCTGCCTACCTCGCCCTGCCCAACGTGGGCTGCGTGGGCGGCAGCTGGATGGTTCCCGGGGACGCGGTGGCCTCGAAGGACTGGGCGCGGGTGGAGCGGCTGGCCCGTGAGGCGTCCGCGCTCGCGGGAGGCCGATGACCCGGGCCCGGGACTCGCTTCGGGTACCGCCCCCGGCCCGCCGGGGGCGGGCGGCCCTCAGCTCAGGTGTGACGTGTCGTTGAGGACCCGGACCGAGGGGTTGCCGTCCGCGTAGTACGCCACCGTCGAGACCGAGGCGGGCGAGAGTTCCATGCGGAACAGGGACTCCGGCGGGGCGCCCAGTGCCAGCCGGACCAGCGTCTTGATCGGGGTGACATGGGTGACCACCAGCACCGTGCGCCCCGCGTAGCGGGTGATCAGCCGGTCACGGGTGGCCGACACGCGCTCCGCGACCTCGGTGAAACTCTCGCCACCGCCGGTGGGGGCCGCTTCGGGTGAGGCGAGCCAGTCGCTCAGGTCGGGGCCGAAACGCTCGCGTACCTCCCCGAACGTCAGCCCCTCCCAGGCACCGAAGTCCGTCTCGCGCAGGCCCTCCTCGACAACGACGCGCAGGCCGAGCCGGTCGGCCACGGCCTGCGCCGTCTCGCGGCAGCGGCGCAGCGGGGAGCTGACGATCTCCTGGACCGTGCCGCGGGCGGCGAAGGCGTCGGCGGCACGGGCGGCCTGGTGGCGGCCGGTCCCGGAGAGCCCGGGATCGCTGCCGCCGCTGCCGGAGAACCGCTTCTCGGGGGTGAGGGCCGTCTCGCCGTGCCGAAGCAGGACGAAGGTGGCGGGCGCCCCGAGGTCGGGGGCTGCGCCCCAGCCCACCTGCGGTGTCTTCGCCGCCTGCGGGGCCGCGGGGCCCGACGGCACGGGCCCGGACGGACCGGTTCCGGACGGCCGGGCCGCCGCCATCGCGGCCCGGACCTTCGCGGCTCCCGCCGCCGCGTCCCCGGGAGGCCCGGCGGGCTCCGGCGGCGCGGGCGTGCGCGGCGCCTCCGGTCCGGCCGTCGAGGCGGCCGGGTCCCAGGACCGGCCCCGCGTGCCCGCGTCCATCGCCTCGTTGGCGAGCCGGTCCGCGTGCTTGTTCTCGGCGCGCGGGATCCACTCGTACGTGACGGAGGAGGCGGGCAGGATCCGGGCCGCCTCCTCGGCGAGGGGCTTCATGCCGGGGTGCTTGACCTTCCAGCGCCCCGACATCTGCTCCACGACCAGCTTCGAGTCCATCCGCACCCTGACCCGCACGGGTGTGTCGGGGAACAGCTCCCGCACCGCGGTGAGGCCGGCGATCAGGCCCCGGTACTCGGCGACGTTGTTCGTGGCGACGCCGATGTACTCGGCGGCCTCGGCGAGCGTCTGTGCCGTGTCCGGGTCGATGACGACCGCGCCGTACCCGGCGGGGCCCGGGTTGCCCCGGGAACCCCCGTCGGCCTCCACGACCAGCCGGCGGGCAGCGGGCATTACAGGCCCGACTCCGCGGTACGGACCAGGATGCGGCGGCAGTTCTCGCAGCGCAGCACGGTGTCGGGGGACGCCGCCTTCACCTCGTTGACCTCGGTGATGTTCAGCTCCAGGCGGCAGCCCTCGCAGCGGCGCTGGTAGAGGCGGGCGGCGCCCACCCCGCCCTGCTGGGCGCGCAGCTTGTCGTAGAGCTTCAGCAGGTCGGCGGGGACGGCCTGGGCGACGACCTCGCGGTCCTTGGCGACACCGGCCGCCTCCGCGTCGAGTTCCTGGGTGGCCGCGTCCCGGCGGGCGGTCGCGTCGTCGGTCTTGGCCTGGACGGCGGCGACGCGCTCGGTCAGCTCGGCGGCGCGCTCCTGGGCGGACTCACGGCGCTCCATGATCTCCAGGACGATGTCCTCCAGGTCGCCCTGGCGCTTGGCCAGCGAGGCGATCTCACGCTGGAGGCTCTCCAGGTCCTTGGGCGAGGAGACGGCTCCGGAGTCCAGCCGCTGCTGGTCGCGGACGGCGCGCTGGCGGACCTGGTCGACGTCCTGTTCCGCCTTGGTCTGTTCGCGGGCGGTGTCGCTCTCCTCGGTCTGCGCGGCGACCAGCAGGTCACGCAGCTGCGCGAGGTCGCCGGTGAGCGAGTCGATCTCGGCGTGCTCGGGCAGGGCGGACCGCTTGTGGGCGAGCTGCGAGAGGCGTACGTCGAGGGCCTGGACTTCGAGGAGTCGGATCTGGTCGGCGGGCGCGGCGTTCAGTTGGGGGCTCCAGAAGAGTGGTGGGTGGTCCAGGGGTCGGTGACCTGCTTCGAGACGTGGACCCGCAGGCCCCATCCGTGGCGGTCGGAAATCGCGTCGAGCTGCGCGGCGGCCTGCTCGCACCAGGGCCATTCGGTGGCCCAGTGCGCGGCGTCGACCAGGCCGAGCGGCGAGTGCTGGACGGCCTCGGAGGCCGGGTGGTGGCGCAGGTCCGCGGTGAGGAAGGCGTCCACACCGGCGGCGCGCACGGCGTCGAACAGGCTGTCACCGGAGCCGCCGCTCACCGCGACCCGCCGCACCGTGGCGTCCGGGTCGCCGGCCAGCCGGATGCCCTGCGCGGTGGCGGGCAGCCGGGCGGCGGCGCGGGCGGCGAAGTCGCGCAGGGTCTCGGGGTGGTCGAGCTCGCAGACACGGCCCAGACCGCGGCGGCCCTCGGGGTCGGAGGCGTCGGGCACGAGGGGGCCGGTGACCCGCAGGCCGAGCGCGCCGGCGAGGGCGTCGGAGACCCCGGGGTCCGCGGTGTCCGCGTTGGTGTGCGCGACGTGCAGGGCGATGTCGTGCTTGATCAGTCCGTGCACGACACGGCCCTTGAAGGTGGAGGCGGCGACCGTCGTCGTACCGCGCAGGTAGAGCGGGTGGTGGGTGACGATCAGCTGGGCGCCGAGGGCACGGGCCTCGTCGGCGATCCGCTCCACGGGGTCGACGGCGAACAGGACCCGGTCGATCTCCGCGCCGGGGTCGCCGCAGACCGTGCCGACCGCGTCCCATCCCTCGGCCCGTCCGGGGGGCCAGAGGGCGTCGAGCTCGGCGATGACTTCAGACAGACGGGGCACGGAGGAAAGGCTACCTGCCCCGCGTGCCCCGGCGTCCCTGCCTGTGGACAACCCCCGGTGACCGGCCCGGGGACACCTGCCCGCCCGTTACCGGAGGCTCACATCCGGCTACGTGACGGGGCCGGCCTCCGGGCCGCCGGGCCGTGTCCGGTCTACTTCACGAGGTCGGCCCGGAGGTCGTCGAGGACCAGGCCGGCGGCCGTGACCCCGAGGCCGAGGTACCAGGTCTCGTCGGAGACGTCCTTGGCCCGGCCCGCCTTGACCGCTTCCAGGTTCTTCCACAGCGGGTTGGACCGGGCGGTGTCCCGCTTGGTGGCCTTCGGGTCGCCGTAGACACCGGTGAAGATCCAGTCGGCGTCGGCCTCGTCGATCTTCTCGGGGCTGATCTCCGCCGCCAGGTCGTCGATCTGCTGGTTCTCCGGGCGCGGCAGACCGACGTCCTCGAGGATCGTGCCGATGAAGGACGCCTTGGCGTAGAGGCGGATCCGGTCCGGCAGGTAGCGGACCATGGAGACGGTCGGCTTGTCGGGGCCGATGTCCTCGCCGAGCTTCCGCGCCTCCGCCTCGTAGGAGGCCAGCTCGGCCTTCGCCTCGGCCGTACGGTCGAGCGCGGCGGCGTTGAGGAGGTAGTTCTCCTTCCAGGTGAATCCCGGGCGGATGGAGAACACGGTCGGCGCGATGCTGGAGAGCTCGTCGTACTTGTCGGCCGCCCGGAGCTGGCTGCCGAGGATCAGGTCGGGCTTCAGGGCGGCGATCGCCTCGAGGTTGAGGTTGTTGATGGTGCCGACGTTCTTCGGCTCGCCGGCCCCCTTCGCCAGGTAGGAGGGGATGGCCGCGTCACCCTCGCTCGGCGCGTAGCCGACCGGCTTCACACCGAGCGAGACGACGTTGTCGAACTCGCCGACGTCCAGGACGACGACACGCTTCGGCGCGGTCTTGATCTCGGTGCTGCCCATGGCGTGGGTGAGCGTGCGGGGGAACTCGCCGGCGTCGGCGTCCGTGCCGTACTCCGCCGTCTTCTTCGCCGCGTCCCCGAAGTCCTTGCCGCCCGTGGCGACGGCGGCCTTCTTGTCACCGCCGGCATCGGTGCCCGCCGCGCCGTCCGTCGCGTCCTGGCCACAGGCCGAGAGGGTGAGTGCGGCGGCTACGGCCAGCCCGACCGCGGAGGCTCCGCGACGTCGAAGGGACATTTCTTTCTCCAGTTCAGGGATCCCACAGGAAATACTCAGGGAAGGCTCACCTTAGTCACGCGTGTCATCTACAGCACACTCGCCCCTGCCAGTTCAGCCGGTTCGGGACATCGCCACCCTTATGTGTGAAGTGCAGAAGGTGGTGTTGTCCGGCTGGAAGCGCGAAATCTAGCTTCTGTTGCCGGAGGTGACCGCACCATGACTGCCTGTGCGATCGAGAAGGAGACCACCGGGGTCGCCGGGGGTGACGCGACAGCGGGTTCCCCGCCCGGCCCCGCGGAGACGGCCGGGCCGGCGGAACCGGCGGAACCCGAGAAACCCGGCGCCGGACCGGTGCGGAACGGGGACCTGGCGGCGCCCGGCCCCCTGCGTACGGCCGCTCCCCCCACACCGTCCGCTCCCCCCACACCGTCCGCTCCTCCCGTACCGTCCGCTCCCCCCGGCGCTCCCGGGCGGCCCGGTGCGTCCGTGGCGGGCGCCGCGGACGCGGCCGGCGGGGCGGGTGGGCGGCCCGGGACCCCGCCGGCCCCCGGGAGCGGGCGGTTCCGGGTGACCGTGGCCCCGGTGTCCGGCGGGATCACGTCGTACGGCGGGAGCGCCCTGCGGGTCGGCTTCCTCGCCCCCGGCGGGACGGTCTCGGTCGGCGCGCCCCTGCCTGCCGACGGGCCGGCACCGGCCGGTGGAAACGGGAACGAGGCCGGCGTCCCGTCCGCCGGAACCGCCGGTACGCCCACCGGAACGGACGCCCCCTCCACCGGAGCCCACGTCCCGCCCGGCGTCCGCCAGGCCCCCGCCCCCGTCCCCTCCCCCTCCTCCCTCCGTACGGGCAGCGGCCGGAGCCTCGTGCCCCCGGCGGGTCTCTCCCGGGACACGGCGGCGGGCGGGGGCGGCCGGCCCGCCCGCCGGGTGCCGCCCTCCCTGGCCGTGACGGCCGATCACACCTACGCCGCGCGCCTCACCGCGGCCTCCGTGGCGGCCGGTACGGACGACGGGTCCGGGCCGGCCTGGTTCGCGGAACGCTGGACGCTCGACGGGCCGGAGCCCTATGCCGTGTCCCTTCCGCTGGACCGGCCGGAGGAGGCGGCCTCGGACGTGCTGCCGCTGTCCGACGGGCGGGTGCTGATCCGCCGCCGGGTGGCCGGCCGGCACACCTTCTCGCTGCTCTACCCGACCGGCCCCGGCACGGGTGAACTGCCGCTGGGTGATCTGGTCTGCGCGGAACTGGTCCTGCTGCCGCCGCCTCCGGACGGTATGAGCGCCTACGCCCTGGTTCCCGGTGAACACACCAGCTCCGTATGGCTGGTGGCGGGCGGGCGGTACGGCCCCGAGCACGTCGCGGACGTACCGGGCCGCTGTTCGGGCGGCGCCTGGCTGGACCGCGCCGGCCGGCTGCTCGCCCTGGACCGGCGGTTGCCGGGCGGTGGCCCGGTGAAGGCCGTCGCGGTGGACCTGGGGCGCGGCGAGGTGACGCCTCTGCTGCAGATCACGCCGGACAGCGACGACCGGTTGCTGCTGGCCGATCCGGACAGCGGCCTGCTGCTGATCGGTTCGGACGCGCCCGGCGAGGACCGGCTCGGCTGGGGGGTCCTGGGCAGCTGCCTGCCGGTGCGCTTCCCGGAGTGCCTGCGCGTCCCCGGCGTGACGCTGACGCCGTTCGCGGTGCAGCCGGGGCAGGCCCTCATGCCTGAGGGCTGCGCGGTGGCGCTCCGGGTCGACGGGGCGTCGGACAGCTGGGTGGGGATCTGGCGCCCGGCCGGCCGCAGGCTGCACCATGTCGCACCGCCCGCCGGGTGGCTGACCGGTTCGGGCTTCTGGTCGGGGGAGGGCGTCCTTCATCTGCCGTACGCCGACGGGGACACCCCCTGCGCCGTGGCACTCCTCCCGGCCCCCGCGGACGCCCCGTACAGAGCCCTCACGGACGACCCGTGCGGAGCTCCCGCGGACGCCCCCTGCCGGGCCGCCGCGGGCGGAACGGAACCGTCCGCGGCGGACTCGACTCCTCCGGCGCGCAGGCCCGTTCCGCTCGGCGAGGCGCCTCTCACCGAGGGTTCCGGGCCTGGATAAACTCTGGCCACGGCCCTTGTGCAGCCGAGCCGGGCGGGTGCCGGCGGGGACCGCACCGGACGTCTCCCTCCCGGGGGCGGTGGCGGGCCGTGGCACACACAAGCGACGACGACGGAGTGACTTCCCCATGCCTGAAGCCCGAACCGACACGGCCCGGACGCGTTCGCCGGAGGCGGACGCGGGACGGGCCGGCGCCGACAGCTCCGGAAAGCACCGGGGCGGCGCGTCGGCGGAGGACACCGCCGACCGGCCGCACGGCCGCCACCGCCGTCCCTCCGACGGGAGCGGTGGCGCGGCGGCCTGACACCACCGCCCGCGCGGCCCTCAGCCGCGCGGGTCCGCCGACGGGCGTGCCGGGACGGTGTCCGTGCGCCCCGGCTCCTCCCCGCCTCCGGCCACGGGCTCCGACGGGTGCTCGATGTGCCGTACGCGCCCCGGCAGCCACAGCAGCATCATCACCACCCCGCCCAGCAGGACCCCGGTGGCCGTGCGGAAGGCCAGTGCGTATCCGGCGGTGATCTCCGCGGGTCCGGTGGAGCCCCCGGTGCGGGCGGCCGCGACGGTGGACAGCACGGCGAGTCCGAGTGCGCCTCCCATCGTCCGGGAGGTGTTGACCAGGCCCGAGACGAGCCCGGCGTCCCCGGGGGCGGCACCGGAGGTGGCCAGCGTGGCCAGCGGGGTGGAGGCGAGCCCCGCGCCGGCCATCATCAGGACGCCCGGCAGGCAGACCGAGGTGAGGTAGGTGCCGTCGGGCCCCATCGTGGACTGCCAGCCGAACCCCGAGGCGGTGACCAGGACCCCGGCGACGGCGAGTGTCCGGGCACCGAAACGGCCCATGAGCCGGGGCGCGGCCTTGGAGCCGAGGACGACCGCGGCGGAGGTGGGCATCAGGGCGAGGCCGGCCTCCAGGGGCGTGTATCCCAGCACGTTCTGGGCGTAGACGGTCATGAAGTACCACATGCAGAAGGTCGCCGAGCCCATGACCAGCATCGACACGTTGGCCGCCGCGACCGCCCGGACCCCCAGCACCCGCAGCGGCATCAGCGGGGCCGCGGTCCGTGCCTCGACGAGGACGAACACCGCGAGCAGTACCGCTCCCCCGGCCAGCGGCACCAGGGTGGCCCGGTCCGTCCAGCCCTCCGCCTCGGTCTGGACGATGCCGTACGCCACCGCCGCCAGCCCCGCCGTGACGAGCACGGCCCCGGCCAGGTCCACCCGGCGCCGGTCGCCGGCCCGGCCCTCGGCCATCCACAGCACCGCTCCGGCCAGGACCACGGCACCGACCGGAACGTTGACGAGGAGGACCCACCGCCAGGACAGGGCGTCGGTGAGGACCCCGCCGATCAGCCCGCCGGCCGCGCCGCCGCCCGCGCCGACCGCCATCCAGGTGCCGATCGCCCTGGTGCGCGCGGGGCCTTCGGGGACGGCGGCGGTCAGGATGGTGAGGGTCGCCGGGGAGAGCACGGCGGCGCCGAGGCCCTGTCCGGCGCGGGCGGCGAGGAGTTGCCAGTCCTCCTGGGCGAGGCCGCCCGCCAGTGAGGTGGCGGTGAAGAGGCCGAGGCCGACCAGGAACATCCTCTTGCGGCCGTATATGTCGGCGGCGCGCCCGCCGAGCAGCATGAAGCCGGCGAAGGCGATCGAGTAGGCGTTGACGACCCATTGCAGCCCCGAGGTGCTGAGCGCCAGGTCGTCACGCATGGACGGCAGCGCCACGTTGACCACGGACACGTCCAGGACGACCAGGAACTGCCCGGTGCAGGCTGCCGCGACCACAGCCCCGGTGCGGGTTCTCGACGGTGTGCGGGGGCGTGCGGAAGCGTCAGCCATGGGTGTCATGCTCCCAGGTGCCCGGTGCCCCGTACATCGGATTGAGGTCCCGTACGGTTCTGGGCCCTTGGGCGTAGGGCCTACCGCGCCGGGACGTCGAAGCCCGGCCGGACCGTCAGCAGCCGGGACACGTCCGAGCCGGCCGGGAGCTCCCGGGGCCGGGCGGCGCGGGTGAACAGCCGGGCGGGGGCGGCCCCCTGGACGTGTGCCTCGCCGTCCCGGACCCGCAGCCAGGTGCCTTCGCGCAGTCCGAGCACGGGGACGTCGTTCTCCTCCAGGAACTCGGTGAGCCGTTCCTCCCGGGTCTCTCCCTTGTGGGTGCTGTCCGGGTCCGGGTCCAGGTAGTGCGGGTTGATCTGGAACGGCACCAGGCCCAGCGTCCCGAACGACGGCGGCTGCACGATGGGCATGTCGTTGGTCGTACGGAGCGTCGGCGCGGCCATGTTGGTCCCGGCGCTGGCTCCCATGTACGGCAGCCCGCCGCGTACCGCGTCGCGCACCGCCTCGCGCAGACCGGTGCGGTACAGGGCGTCGAGCAGCCGGAAGGAGTTGCCCCCGCCGATGAACACCGCGTCGGCACAGGCGAGTCCGGCGGCCGGGTCGGCGCTCTCGTGGACGCCGCGCACGGTGACGCCCACCGGTTCCAGCGCCTCACGCACCCGGGCGGTGTAGGTGTCGTGGTCCGCGAGGGCGTAGGGGACGAAGGCCAGACGTGTGCCCGCGGGCAGGAAGGCCGAGACGGTGTCGAGCGCGTGTTCCAGGTAACCACGGCCGTACTGGGTGGAGTTGGAGAGAAGCAGCAGATTCACGGGGTTCCTCGGGAGGTCGGCCGGCCGGGCAGCCGGAAGGCCGGTGTACGGGTGGCGGGGGCAGCCGGACGCGTGGACCGGGCAGTTACGGGGTTCAGCCGGACACGGAGGCCGGGCGGGCGGCGTGGAGGCCGACCGGGCACGTCAACCGGGTGGCACGGCGCGGGATTCAGCCGGACACGGAGACCGGGCGCAGGGAGCAGGGGCCCAGCAGGCGGCGCGGGGTCAGGCGGGGCGTGGACGCCCCGCGCGCGACTTCGGCCGCTGGGGCGGGTGCGTGAGCCGCTGCTCCAGCAGCCGGGCGGCACGGCGGAGTGCGTCGAGCCGGTCCTCGGGCGCCCCGCGGAACCGGTCCTCGCCGCCGCCGAGGCTGAGGCTGCCGTAGGGCTCGCGCCCCAGGAACACCGGTACGGCGACGGTGGCGATACCGGTGTCGTACTCGCCGACCGTCCAGGCGTACCCCTGGGCGCGGATCTTCAGGAACTCCTGTTCCAGCAGGTCCGGGTCGGTGACGGTCCGGTCGGTGAAGCGGGCCATGGGCCGGCCCCGGAAGAGCCGGTGGCGCTGGTCGTCGGGGAGGCAGGCGTAGTACGACTTGCTGGTGGCCCCCGCGTGCGCGGGGTACAGCTCGCCGACCAGCGGGTAGTACCGCAGCGGCCCGGCCTCGCCCTCCTCCGCGGCCACGCACCGCATGTGGAAGCTGTCCGGCAGGCAGAACAGCACGGTGTCGCCGGTGGTCCGGCGCAGCTCCTCCAGGACCGGCGCGGCCAGCAGCTCCAGCGACCCCGAGCGCTCCCACAGCCGGCCGAGCCGCAGTACGGCGGGGCCGATGCGGTAGCGGCGGGTGGCCGGGTCGGAGACCAGGAAGCCCCGGCCCGCGAGCGTGGCCAGCAGGCGCTGGGCGACCGAGGTGTCCCAGCCGAACTCCTCGGCGACCTCGGTGACCCCCCAGTCCGGCCTGGTCCGCTCGAAGGCGAGCAGTACCAGGAGCGCCCGGTCGACGGTTTGCAGGGCACCCGCGGGGGTGCTCCGGTCAAGCTCGGGTCCGGCCATCGCCATCTCACCATTCAGACGTCAATTGCAGATAACGGGAAACTATTGCGTTCCACGTTATCCGATCCCGAATGTTGCTCCAGCACCCCGCCCCGCGCTTCTCCGCCGGAGCGCCGGGCGGGTGTCCCGCTCCGGAGAAAGGCCCCCCATGCTCAAGTACGTACTGGATCTCGTCGAGCTGCTGGACGATCCGCAGGCCGACGGCAAGGCGGTCGTCGCCTACCTCGATTCCGTCGCGGGGGTTGAGGGCTCGTCCGCCCGGGTCACCACCGTCACCGGTGACCGGGGTGCGACGGACTTCGTCCTCGTACGCGTGCCCGGCACCCGGGGCCGCATGTCGGGCGGCACCGCCCGCACCCTCGGGGTGGTCGGCCGGCTCGGCGGGGTGGGGGCGCGGCCGGAGGTGACCGGGCTGGTGTCCGACGCCGACGGCGCGGTGTCGGCGCTGGCCGCGGCGGCGAAGCTGCTGGACATGCGCCGCCGGGGCGACGCGCTGCCCGGCGACGTGGTCGTCGCCACGCACATCTGCCCGGACGCCCCGACCGAGCCGCACGACCCGGTGCCCTTCATGGGGTCGCCGGTGGACATCGCCACGATGAACCGGCACGAGGTGACCGGCGAGATGGAGGCCGTGCTCTCCATCGACACCACCAAGGGCAACCGGATCATCAACCACAAGGGGCTGGCCCTCTCGCCCACCGTGAAGGAGGGCTGGGTGCTCCGGGTCTCCGAGCAGCTCGGGGAACTGCTCGCGGTGGTGACCGGTGAGCCGTTGGTCACGTACCCCGTGACCACCCAGGACATCACTCCGTACGGCAACGGCGCCCACCACATCAATTCGATCCTGCAGCCCTCCACCGCGACCGCCGCCCCGGTCGTCGGTCTCGCGGTCACCTCGGCCGCGGCGGTGCCCGGCTGCCAGACGGGGGCGAGTCACGAGGGTGACATCGCCTCCGCCGCCCGGTACGCCGTGGAGGTCGCCAAGGCCTTCGGCGCCGGAACCCTGGACTTCCACGACGCGGTGGAGTTCGACGCCCTCGTCGGCCGCTACGGGTCGCTGGCACACCTGCAGACCTTCGGCCGCACCCCCCAGGAGTCCTGATGGCACCCGACAGCCGGGCCGCCGCGGCCCCCGCAACCCCCGAGGCCCCCGAGATCTCCGGGGGCAAGAGCATCGGCAGCGACGACTACTCGCTCTCCCGGGTGCCGCGCGACAAGCGTTTCGGCTTCTGGTCGATGCTCCTGCAGTGGCTGGCCCAGTCCGGGTCGATCTCCCAGTTCACCCTCGGCGCCACCATCGGCGTGGGGATGACCTTCCAGGGCGCGTTCCTCGCCTTCACGCTCGGCGCGGTGATCCTGGAGATCGTGATCTTCGCGATCGGCATGGCCGGGATGCGCGAGGGCCTGGCGACCCCGATGCTGACCCGCTGGGCGGGCTTCGGCAGAAACGGTTCCGCCCTGGTCAGTTTCGTCATCGCGGTCAGCCTGGTCGGCTGGTTCGGCGTCCAGAACACGATCTTCGGCGACAGCGTCTCGGAGCTGGTCGGCGGCCCGTCCTGGATGTGGTGCGTCCTGGCCGGCGCCGCCATCACCGCGCTGGTGATCTTCGGCTTCCGGTACATGGCCCTCTTCGCGAAGATCGTCACCCCGCTGTTCTTCGCCATGGTCGCCTGGTCGGTGGTCACCACGCTGAACGACCACTCGCTCGGCGACCTGATCAGCTCGCCGCCGCCCGGCGAGACGATCCCGCTGGCCGTCGCCGCGACCGCCATCGCGGGCGGTTACATGACCGGCGCCATCGTGTCGCCCGAGATGACCCGCTACAACAGGAAGGGCTCGCACGTCTTCGTGCAGAGCGCCTCCTCGATGATCCTCTCCGAGTACATCGTCGGCATGACCGGTGTGCTCCTCGGCCACCTGGTGAAGTCCGGCGAGGTCTCGCACATCGTGCTCTCCACCTCGGGCGCGTTCGGCGTGATCGTGGTCCTGATGTCCACCGCGAAGATCAACGACTGGAACCTGTACGGCTCCTCGCTCGGCGTCGTGAACTTCTTCCAGGTCGTCTTCGGCAAGCGGATGCACCGCGGGGCGGTCACCGTCGTCCTCGGGGTCGCCGGCACGGCGCTCTCCGCGGTCGGCATCATGGCCCACTTCACGGAGTTCCTCTCCCTGCTGGGCGTGATGATCCCGCCGATCGGCGGGATCATCGTCGCCGAGTACTGGGTCGTCAAGCGGATGCGGCGGCCGCTGGACGAGACCCGCGAGGCCCAGACCCTGCCCGCGAGTTCGCCGGCCTGGGTGCCGATGTCCCTGGTCGTCTGGGCCGCCGCGTTCTGCGTCGGCAAGTTCTACGACGGCGGCATCCCGGCCCTCAACTCGCTGATCACGGCCTTCGCACTGTACTCCGTGCTCGGTCTGGCGGGCTGGATCAGGCCGTACGGCACCTCGGCCCTGGACGACGGGACCGCGCACACCCCCGCGCCCGCCGCCCGCACCACCACCCCGGCAGGAGCAGCATGAGTATCGTCCCCGCCTCCGAAGAGGCCCAGGAGGAGGCCGTCGCCCTCTGCGCCGACCTGATCCGTTTCGACACCTCCAACCCGACGAGCGACGAACGCGCCGCCGCGGACTGGGTGGTGGAGCGGCTCGCCGAGGCCGGCATCGCCTCGACGCTGGTCGAGGCGGCCCCCGGCCGGGCCAGTGTCGTCGCGCGCGTCGCGGGCGCGGACCCGTCCCGGGGCGCCCTGCTGGTGCACGGCCACCTCGACGTCGTACCCGCCGACGCCTCCGAGTGGCGGGTCCCCCCGTTCTCCGGCGAGATCCGCGACGGTTACCTCTGGGGCCGGGGCGCGATCGACATGAAGGACACGGTGGCGGTGGTGCTGGCGACCGCCCGCCACCTCGCACGCACCGGTACGCGGCCCGCGCGCGACCTGGTCCTGGCCTTCCTCGCCGACGAGGAGGCGGGCGGGAAGTTCGGCGCGCACTGGCTGGTCGAGCACCGCCCGGAGCTCTTCGAGGGCGTCACCGAGGCCATCGGTGAAGGGGGCGGCTTCTCCTTCGCGATCGACGGCACCCGCCGGCTGTACCCGATCGAGAACGCCCAGCGCGGCATGGCGTGGATGGAGCTCACCGCGTCCGGCCGGGCCGGCCACGGCTCCTCCCCCAACGACGAGAACGCGGTCACCGACCTCGCCGAGTCGCTGGCCCGCATCGGCCGCGAGACCTTCCCCGTCCGGCTGATCGAACCGGTCCGCGCCCTGCTGGAGGAGGCGGCCCGCCTCTACGGTGTGGAGTTCGACGAGGACGACATCGAGGGCACCCTGTCCCGGCTGGGGCCGGTCGCGGACTTCATGCAGGTGGTGCTGCGCAACTCCGCCAACCCCACCATGTTCACCGCGGGTTACCAGACGAACGTGATCCCCGGGAAGGCCACCGCGCGGGTGGACGGCCGCTTCCTGCCGGGACACGAGCAGGAGCTGACCGACACGATCGACCGGCTGCTGGCGCCCTCCGTCAGCCGCGAGTGGGTCAACCACGACATCGCGCTGGAGACGGCGTTCGACGGTCCGCTGGTCGAGGCGATGTGCGAGGCGGTCCGCGCGGAGGACCCCGACGGTCACCCCGTCCCGTACTGCAACCCCGGCGGCACCGACGCCAAGGCCTTCACCCGCCTGGGCATCCGCTGTTTCGGCTTCAAGGGGCTGAAGCTCCCGCACGACCTGGACTACGGACGCCTCTTCCACGGCGTGGACGAGCGTGTCCCGCTGGAGGGGCTGCGCTTCGGCGTCCGCGTCATGACCAGGCTCTGGCAGAGCTGCTGACCTGACCCGGCAGCCCTGCCAGGGGCCCCCGGCAGCCCTGCCAAGGGCCCCGGCAGCCCTGCCGGAGGCCCCCGCCCGGGCCCGCCACGCCCGTACGCCCCCGCCGGTCCGTGCCGCGGGGGCGTACGGCACGATGGGACGCCGTCCGATCCGCCGCCCCACCAGGAGGAACCCCGTGACCGCCGAGTCCGCCGCCCGTCCCGAGCCGGAGGTCCTCGCCGCCTTCGAGGCCGCCAAGGGCTTCATGCCGGTACACGAAGGGCTCGCCCTGTACGCCGCCGCCACCGGGGCCGCGGCGCTGGGACTCCCCCTGCTGGAGGTCGGCACCTACTGCGGGCGTTCCACGATCCTGCTGGCGGACGCCGCCCGCGCGGCCGGGGTGACGGCGCTGACCGTCGACCACCACCGGGGCAGCGAGGAGCAGCAGCCCGGCTGGGAGTACCACGACCCGTCCGTGGTGGACCCGGAGAACGGTCTGATGGACACCCTGCCGACGTTCCGCCGGACCCTGCGCCGGGCGGGCCTGGAGGAGCACGTGGTGGCACTCGTCGGCCGGTCCCCGCAGGTCGCCGCCGTCTGGGGCGGCCCGCTCGGCCTGGTGTTCATCGACGGCGGGCACACCGACGAGCACGCCACGGGCGACTACGAGGGCTGGGCCCCGAAGGTCGCCGACGGTGGTCTGCTGGTCATCCACGACGTGTTCCCCGATCCGGCGGACGGCGGCCAGGCCCCGTACCGGATCCACCGCCGGGCGCTGGGCTCGGGCGCGTTCACGGAGATCTCGGTGACGGACTCGCTGCGCGTGCTGCGGCGCACGGGCCCGGGGATCTGAGGCCGTGCGGTGAGGGTCCCGCCTCTCCGGCGGCGCCCGGTACGCCCCGGGATCCGGACGGGCCCGGCGGCCCGGTGTCCGGGCGGGAGGCCCTACCATCGCCCCGTGCGTGACGACGACAGTTCTCCCCCCGCCTCCCGTCCGGCCGTGCACCGCGGGCCCCTGGCCGCCGCCGTGGCGCTGGCGGCCGTCTGCCTGACCGCCGGCTGCGGCGGGGGCGGCGGCCAGGCCGGTCCGGCCGCCGGCCAGGTGTCCCCCGGCTCCGGGGCGCAGGACGGTCCCTCCTCCCCGGTGCCCCCGGCCGCCGGGTCCCCGTCCGCCGCCTCCCTGGCGCCCGTGGGGAGTTCCGCGGAGCCGCCGCCCGGCGGGCCGCTCTCCGGCCGTACGGTGGTCATCGACCCCGGGCACAACCCGGACAACCGTGACCACACCCGGGAGATCAGCCGGCAGGTGGACATCGGGACCGGCCGCAAGGAGTGCGACACCACCGGGACCGCCACCGGCTCCGGTTACGCGGAGGCCCTCTTCACCCTCGACGTCTCCCGCCGGCTGCGCACACTGCTCCGGGCGCAGGGGGCGGAGGTGGTACTCACCCAGGACGGCGACCGCGCGTTCGGCCCGTGTGTGGACGAGCGGGCGCGTATCGGCAACGAGGCGCGTGCCGACGCCGTGGTGTCCGTCCACGCGGACGGTTCCGCGGCCGGCGACCGGGGCTTCCACGTGATCCTGCCCGCGGCGGTCCGCGGCGGCGCGGCGGACACCTCCGGGATCGTGGCCGCCTCACGTGACCTCGGCGAACGCATTGCCGGGAAATTCGTACGCGCTACCGGAAGCTCGCCGTCCAATTACATCGGCGGCAATACCGGACTGGACACCCGCGGGGATCTGGGCGGGCTGAATCTCTCCACCGTGCCCAAAGTCTTCATCGAATGCGGCAATATGCGTGATCCGGACGACGCCGCCCTGCTCATGAGCGCGGACTGGCGCGGGCGGGCCGCGGCCGGTATCGCCGAGGGCATCAGCAGCTACCTGAAAAGGTAGATCTGCGGCGGGAACGGGGCGAGTTCGGGAACATCCGGGGGATATGGCGCCCGGGTTCCGGGCAGTGATACAACCCGCCCCGGCAAACGATAGATTCATCCGTACGATGGGGAGCCGCCCCCGAGCTTCGCCTGTACCCGCCGTTCCGGGCGGCACCGACGACCGCCCCGACGAGACGACCGACTAAGGACCTTCACGTGAATATCCGCTCCCTCACTCGAGGCGACGGCGTGGTGATCGGAGCAGCGGTCGTGCTGTTCATCGCCTCTTTCCTCGACCTCTTCGGCGTCGACTGCCCCTCGGGGATCGACTGTTCCGGCTACAGCTCGAACGCCTGGGACTCGCTTCCGCTCCTGATGAGCATCTACCTCGCCGGCATCATCGGCGCGGCGCTGCTGATCGTGAGCCGTGCCGTGCCGGGCCGCAAGGTCGTGGGGTTCGAACTCGGCCAGTTCGGCGCCGCGTTCACCGTCTACTCGCTCTGGACGATGTTCTGGACGATCATCGACGCCAGTAACGCCGGTGCCGGTCTGATCCTCGGGCTCCTCGCGACGATCGTGCTGGCCGGCGGTGCGATCGCCACCCCGCTGGTCCCGGCGCTGAAGGCCCCCCTGATGGGCGCCCCGCGCCCGGCCCAGCCGGGACCGCAGCAGTATGGCCAGCAGCCCGGCCAGGGTTACGGCTACCCCGGCGCCCAGGGCCAGCAGTCCTACGGTGGGCAGCCGGGCCAGTCCCAGCCGTACGGCCAGCAGGCCGGCGGGCCGGAGGCCCAGCAGTCCCCGCAGACCGGTGGCGGTGCCCCGGCCGGTGACTTCACCCCGTTCTGGTTCGCCGTGCCGGTGGCCCGCCCGCTGTACGGCGAGGACGGTGCGCCGACCCCGATCGCCGAACTCGCCCCGGGCACCTGGTACCTGGCGGTCGAGCAGCGCGGCCCCGGCCTCGTCGCCCAGACCCAGGACGGCCGCCGTGGTGTGCTCCAGGACACGACGGGCATCCAGCGCGGCTGAGCCCTCCGCACGGACCGCGGCCCCCGCCCCCGGAAACGGAGGGGCGGGGGCCGCGGTGTGTCCGGGGCCGGGGCCGCAGTATGTCCGGGGGCCGCGGTGTGCCCCGGAGCGGAAGCGGATCAGCCGAAGGAGGACCGCTCCAGCCAGAAGTCGAGCAGTTCCCGGTCGCCCAGCACCTCCAGGCCCCCTTCGTCCGGCTTCTGCCTGCGGTTGAACGCCAGCATCAGCTCCGTCAGCGGACCGCGCAGGGCGACCGTGGCCTTCGCGTGGGCGTGCCGCCAGGTGAAGCCGTCCTCGCCGAGCTCGACGAGCCATTCCGCCCCCGGCACGTCCGTGGCGTGCAGGTGCAAGGACCGCCCGGGGCCGCGGAGTTCGGCGGCTTCCGGGACGTAGCCCGTGGACTGGACGAACGACATGATCTGCAGCCACTCCGTGATGGTGTCCGCGGCCGGTTCCGGGTCCGCCTCGAAGGCCCTCCCGGTGGCGAAGGCGGCGTCCGCCCGGTGCACGAGGGTCTCGTGGGTCATCCGGCGGGCCCAGAAGGACGAACTGCGCTCCCAGCCCCAGGCCCACACCCCGGCGTCCGGGCCGGCCTCGCGCAGCGCCCGTACCGACTCCTCCGCGCCCCGGTTCAGCCAGGCGGCGAGCGCGGCGGGGTCGTCGCCCTCCGGGCCCTCGGCGCCGGGCACCTCCTTGGCGGAGATCTCCTCGGTGGCGCGGCGGCGGACGATCTCGCCGGCCCAGCGGTGCGCGCCGCCGACGTGGACGGCGAGATCGCGCAGGGTCCAGTCGGGGCAGGTGGGGACCTGCGCGGCCAGGTCGGCGCCGTCCAGGAGCGAGGCCAGCAGGGCGGTCTGGACGAGTATCTCGTCGCAGTAACGGGCGTACGGGAGGACAGTCATGCCCGAACCCTACGCAGCGCGTCCGGCCGTGCCCATTCCGTTTCCGCCGCGGGCCGGCGCGCGCGTTTCGCCGCGGGTCAGCGCGCGCAGCAGTCGGGGTCCAGGCCGGCCGGGAGCCGCTCGCCGCCGAAGACGGCGGTGGTGGCCTCGTCCCCGCCGAGCGCGGCGACCGCCAGCAGCAGCGAACCCGCCGTCCAGGTGGTGAGCTCCTGCGGCCAGAAGTCCCGCTCGCCCTCGAAGACGTACCCCGTCCAGTACAGGCCGCCGTCGGCGCGCAGGTGCTGGATGGACTGGAGGATCTCCAGGGCCCGGTCGGACTCGCCCGTCGCCCAGAGGGCCAGGGCCAGTTCGCAGCTCTCGCCGCCGGTCACCCAGGGGTTGGGCAGGACGCAGCGCACACCGAGTCCGGGCACCACGAAGCGGTCCCAGCCCTCGTCGATCCGCTCGGTGGCGGCCCGGCCGGTCAGCGCGCCGCCGAGGACGGGGTAGTACCAGTCCATGGAGTAGTGGCTCTTGTCCAGGAAGCGTTCCGGGTGGCTGCGGATCGCGTGGCCGAGCGCACCGGCCGCCAGTTCCCAGTCGGGCTGCGGTTCCTCGCGCTGTTCGGCGAGGGCGAGGGCGCAGCGCAGCGCCTGGTGGATGGAGGAGCAGCCGGTCAGCAGGGCGTCGGGGACGGGGGTGCCGTCGGCCTCGCGCTTCCAGCCGATCTGGCCGCCGGGCTGCTGGAGTCCGAGGACGAACTCGACGGCGGCGTAGACCGTCGGCCACATCCGGTCGGCGAACGCGTCGTCGCCGGTGGCGAGGTAGTGGTGCCAGACGCCGACGGCCACGTAGGCGCAGAAGTTGGTCTCCAGGCTCCGGTCGGTGGGCCGGCCGGGGTCGCCGTCGTGGTAGGCGGCGTACCAGGAGCCGTCACCGTTCTGGTGGCGGGCGAGCCAGTCGTAGGCGCGGGCGGCGGCCTCGTGCTCGCCCGCGGCGTCCAGGGCCATCGCGGCCTCGGTGTGGTCCCACGGGTCGAGGTGGTGGCCGCGGAACCAGGGCAGGGCCCCGTCCTCACGCTGGACGGCCAGCAGTGCGGCGACGGTCTCGGCGGCCTGCTCGGCGGTGAGGACTCCGGGCAGGACGAGGTGTTCGGTCCGCTCGGGGGTGCTCACGCCTCGGCCTTCGCGAGGCTCGGCAGGTGGGGCTTGGTGGCGTAGGCCACGAAGCTCTTGCCGACGACGGGGTTGAGGAGCTGTTCGGCGACCCGGGTGGCCATGGGCTTCTTCATGATGTCCCAGACCAGCAGCTTGTGGTAGGCGCGCACCGGCAGCGCCTTGTCGTTGTCGACGCCGAAGGCGCACTTCAGCCACCAGTAGGGGCTGTGCAGGGCGTGCGCGTGGTGGGTGCCGTAGGGCTTGAGTCCGGCCTCGCGGATCTTGCGGAGCAGTTCGTCGGCCCGGTAGATCCGGATGTGGCCGCCCTCGACCTCGTGGTAGGCGTCCGAGAGGGTCCAGCAGACCTTCTCGGGACCGTAGCGGGGCACGGTGACCGCGATGCGGCCGCCGGGCCTGAGGACGCGGACCATCTCGGCGAGGACGCCCTTGTCGTCGGGGATGTGCTCCATCACCTCGGAGATGATGACCACGTCGAACGAGGCGTCGGGGAAGGGCAGGTTGAGGGCGTCGCCCTCCATCGCGGTGGCGGTGGCGCCCACGGGGGCCTCACCGGCCTCCTTCATGGCGGCGAACCATTTCGCGACCTCGCGGATCTCCTCGCTGTTCCGGTCGAGCGCCACGACCTGGGCGCCGCGCCGGTAGCACTCGAAGGCGTGGCGCCCGGCGCCGCAGCCCAGGTCGAGCACCCGGTCGCCTGCGGCGAGCGGGAAGCGGGTGAAGTCGACGGTCAGCACGGGTGCCTGCCTTCGAGGTCGGGGGAAAAGGCTGCGGGAGCCACGGAATTCGGGGAAGCCGGGGGAGGGGTCACCTGCGCGCTCCGCGGGCGGCGATCGCCTGACGGTACAGCTCGGCGGTGCCTGCGGCGGCTCTGGCCCAGGTGAAGTTGGCCAGCACCCGTGCGCGGCCGGCCGCGCCGAGGCGGGCGCGCAGTGCGGCGTCGTCCAGGAGCCGGCCCAGCGCCGCGGCCAGGGCGCCCGCGTCGCCGGGCGGCACGGCCAGGCACGCCTCGCCGTCCGGGCCGGTGACCTCGGGGATCGCCCCGCCGGTGGTGGCCACCAGCGGGGTGCCGGTGGCCATGGCCTCGGCGGCGGGCAGCGAGAAGCCCTCGTACAGGGAGGGGACGCAGGAGACCTGGGCGCTGCGGACCAGGTCGACGAGGGCCTCGTCGCTGATGCCCTTGACGAACTCGACGGTGTCGGTGAGGCCGTAGCGCTCGATGGCACGGGCGACGGGTCCGTCCTCGGCCCGCTTGCCGACGACCACGAGGTGCGCCCGCGGGTTCTCCGTACGGAGTTTGGCGAGCGCCTCGACGAGGTGGACGAGGCCCTTGAGCGGTACGTCGGCGCTGGAGGTGGTCACTATCCGGCCCGGCACCTCGGCGACGGACGGGTCGGGGGACCACAGAGCGGTGTCCGCGCCGATGTGCACGACCCGGATGCGGTCCGGGCGCACCCCGAGGTGCTCGACGATCTCCGCCCGCGAGGAGCCGGACACGGTGAGGACGGACGGCAGCCGGCGCGCGACCCGCTTCTGCATCCGGGTGAAGGCGTACCAGCGGCGGACCGAGAGCCGCCGGCGCCGTGACCGGGCGGCGTCCAGGTCGAGCCGGCGGTCCACGGTGATGGGGTGGTGGATCGTGGTGACGAGCGGGGCGCCGAGGTCCCCCAACAGGCCGTATCCCAGCGTCTGGTTGTCGTGCACGACGTCGAACTCGCCGCGTCGGGCGAGCAGATGGCGGCGGGCCCGGAGGCTGAAGGTGAGCGGCTCGGGGAAGCCCCCGGTCCACATGGTGGCGACCTCGGCGGCGTCGATCCAGTCGCGGTACTCGCCGCGCTTGGGCGTGCGGAAGGGATCGGGCTGCCGGTACAGGTCGAGGCTGGGCAGTTCGGTGAGCGGGACGCCCTCGTCGAGCACGGGGTAGGGCTGGGCCCCGATCACCTCGACGCGGTGGCCGAGCCGGGCGAGTTCACGGCCGAGATGGCGTACGTAGACGCCCTGGCCCCCGCAGAAGGGGTTGCCCTTGTAGGTCAGCAGCGCGATGCGCAGCGGCCGGTCGCCGCCCGCACCGGAGAGGGCACCGCCCATGGGGGGACCGGACTCCATGGCCTCAGCGGTCACACTCGGCCCCCTTCTCACTGCGGTGTTCGCCGGAGCGTAACCGGTCGCGCTAATCTAGAACAAGTTTCAGACTGGTCGGTACAGCAGCCACCGAATCTACCGGCAGGTAGCGTCAGTGTGACGGCCCGAGCAGGTGATTCACGCCACGACAGGCGGGCGTCCGGCGCGGGCCGCCGCCGGAACCTCCTTCCGGGGGACAGGGAACCCGTTTCCGCTCCGGTCCCCGTGGCACGGCAGGGAGCCTTGGGTGGGAGATATGACAGCGGAGACCGGACCTGCGGCGCCTGCTCTGACGGCACGTCAGGAAGCCCGCCGGCGCTCCATCCTGCGGGCCGGCGCCCAGCTGGCCGGCCGGGGCGGCTTCGAGGCGGTGCAGATGCGCGAGGTGGCGGACGCCGCCGGGGTCGCCCTGGGCACGCTGTACCGCTACTTCCCCTCCAAGGTCCATCTGCTGGTGGCGCTGATGCAGGAACAGCTCCAGCGCCTGCGGGTCACACTCCGCAGGCGCCCGCCCGCCGGCCAGGACGCCGCGCAGCGGGTCGCCGAGACCCTGATGCGGGCCTTCCGGGCGCTCCAGCGGGAGCCGCACCTGGCGGACGCCATGGTGCGGGCCTTCACCTTCGCCGACCGCGGGGTGAGCCCCGAGGTGGACGCGGTCTCCCGGCTGACCACGGCGATCATCGTGGACGCGATAGGGGTCCGGGAGCCCACCCGGGAGCAGCTCGCCGCGGTCCGCGTCATCGAGCACACCTGGCACTCCGCGCTGATCACCTGGCTGTCGGGCCGGGAGTCGATCGCCCAGGTGGGGCGGGACATCGAGACGGTGTGCCGACTGATCGGCCCGGCGGGGGACGGCCCCGGGCGGCCCGGCGCCGGCTGACCGGGCCGGCCGCGGTCCGGGCACGAGGGGATCCGGCCCGGCCGCCCGGCGTCCTACCGGGCGCCCAGTCCCATGAACTCCGGCTGCCGGTAGGGCTCCCACCAGCTGATGAGCCCCCAGACGCCGAGCGCGAGCGCGGCGAGGGCCAGGGCCAGCGCTCCCCACGGCCGGACCGCGCAGCGCCGCGCCAGGCTCCGGACGAGCGGGGGCAGGAGCGCCCCGCCGAGGGCGATCAGCGGGAGGTCGACGTAGAACACGCTGAGATCGCGGTGCATGCCCTCGAAGCCGCCGGTGACACTGATCCGGGCGAGCGGGGCCCAGGCGAGGAGGGCGGCCGTGGCACCCACGACGGCGAGCAGGCACCCCGCGTAATCCTGTTCATATTTCAACTGCTTCATGTCTGCCGTGACGCTCCGTCCGGCCCTGCGGTTCCGCCCGCCGGGCCGGGTCCAGGACGCCGCTCCGCCGGTCAGGCCGGGTCCAGGACCTCGTCCTTCAGGCCCTCGGGCAGTTCGCAGCCGTCCTCGACCCCGGTGAAGGCCACCGCCTGGGTGTCCCCCAGGGCCTGGTGCCGGGCGTAGAGCTTCCAGCCGCGCTTGGCGAACGTACGGAAGGAGACGTCGCCCTCGGCGTGGCGGGAGACGATCTCCCAGTCGTGCTGGCGCAGCCGTTTGACCGTTCCCTCGAAGCCCTCGGCGGCCCGGTCCGCGGGGACGGTCCCGTGCCAGGGGGTCACGCACTCCCGCCAGGCGCCTTCCGGCATGCCGGCGGCGGAGGTGTCGCCGTCCGGAAGCCCGGCGGCGAAAGTGTAAGCCGCTATCTCGTCCGCGACCGTCTCCTTGGTGAACGGCAGAAGGGGCGAGGGCGAGGCCTTCGCGGGGGTCTTCTCCTCGTCCGGCCCGATGAGCCCGCAGCCCGTGGTCACGGCCATGAACACGCTCACCCCGGCGGCCACGGCCGCCGTACCTCTTCTGCGCACAGGTGCTTCCCGCTCCGTCTCGTCCCTTCCACGAGCGGTGCCCGTGTGATGTCCGCCGGAGTCTCGCACGCACCCTGACCTGCTGGGAAGCCCCCGCACCCGGCCTTCCGCGGCAGACCGCCGGGCAGGCGGCACGGTGCGACCGGGGGAGCCGCCGTGTCCCCCGGTAGAGTGAGGGGGTCGTCATCATGCCCGTACGGGGGGAAGCCGGTGCGAATCCGGCGCTGGCCCGCAGCCGTATGTCCGCTCCCCGGAGCGGACGAGCCGGAATGCCCCGCGCGTGCGATGACCGGCTCGTGCCGCCGGAACCCCGGTGGCCGGCACCGTCGAGGTATACGGGGCCGGAGCCCGGTGCACCCGTGTGCCCGTGTCCCGGTCCTCCAGGAGAGGCCCAGCCAGCCATGACCGTACGCCGCCGCGCGGCAGCGCTCGCGATCACCGCCGTGCTCTCGGCCGCGGCCGCACCTGCCGCGTCCGCCGCCCCGAGCCCGTCGCCGTCCCCGTCCACGAAGCTCCCCGAGGGCCTGTACGGCACCGCGGACCCCACCTACGACGGGGTCTGGCGCCAGTCGATGGCTTTCCTGGCCCAGAAGATAGAGCTGGTCACCCCCGCCACGAAGTCCGTGGACTGGCTCGTGGCCCAGCAGTGCGACAGCGGTGCCTACGCCTCCTACCGGGACGCCTCGAAGCCCTGCGACGACAAGACGGTGGCCGACACCAACGCCACCGCCGCGGCCGTCCAGGCGCTGATGGAGCTGAACTCCCACCGGCCGACGGTGGACAACTCGGTCAGCTGGCTGAAGTCCGTACAGAACGAGGACGGCGGCTGGGGCTACAACCCCGGCAGCCCCAGTGACGCCAACTCCACCGCCGTGGTGACCGGCGCCCTGGCCCGGGCGGGTGTCCCGCTGGCCGACATCACCACCGACGACGGCGCCTCGCCCTACACGGCGCTGCAGTCCTTCGCCCTGCCGTGCGACGGCGAGGGCGCCGGCGCGTTCGCCTACCAGCCGGACAAGGACGGCAAGCTCACCGCCAACGCGGACGCCACCGCGGCCGCGGTGCTCGGCGCGATGGGCAAGGGCATGGCGGCCGGCAACTCCAACGCGGTGCGGAAGCCGGTCTGCCACGAGGGCGACGGCCTGACCGTCGAGCAGACCGCGCAGAACGGCGCCTTCTACCTGGCGAAGGCCCTGGCCGGCTCCGGTCACCTCCAGCTGCCGCCGATGCCCGGTGCCGAGGAGTCCGAGCCGCAGCCGGACTTCGGCAACACCGCCGACGCGGTCGTGGCCCTGGCCGCCTCGGGGCACAAGGACCAGGCGGAGAAGGCCGTCGCCTATCTGGAGAAGAACGCCGGGGACTGGGCGGAGAAGGGCGGCCCGGCCGCCACCGCCCAGCTGGTGCTGGCCGCCCACGCCACCGGTACCGACGCCCGGGACTTCGGCGGCGTCGACCTGGTCAGGCAGCTCAACGCGCAGGGCCCCGCGCCCGCCGCGACGGCCGTCCCCTCCCCCACGGCGACCCAGGACGAGCCCGAGGACACCACCAGCGACGACGGCGGGCTCGGTGTCTGGTGGCTGGTCGGCATCGGCCTGGCCTTCGGCGCGGGCATCGGTTTCCTGCTGAGCGGGCGCCGGAAGAACCAGCAGCTGTGAGGCGTCCGGGGCGCACCGCCGTGCCGCTGTTCCTGGCCGCCGCTGTCCTGACCGTGTCCGGCGCGGGCAGCGCGCAGGCGGCCGGTTACCGCTACTGGTCGTTCTGGGAGGGCGACGGCGGCACGGGGTGGACGTACGCCACGCAGGGCCCCTCCCTGGTCCGGCCGGACGACGGGACGGTGTGGGGCTTCCG
Source organism: Streptomyces nitrosporeus (assembly GCF_008704555.1). Classification (NCBI taxonomy): domain Bacteria; kingdom Bacillati; phylum Actinomycetota; class Actinomycetes; order Kitasatosporales; family Streptomycetaceae; genus Streptomyces; species Streptomyces nitrosporeus. The sequence continues at coordinate 5,486,434 of NZ_CP023702.1, read as the reverse complement.
CTTCTCGGTCAGCGAGGACTCCCAGGACTCCGCGCAGCCGCGGCGCGCTCCGGACTTCTCCACGATCTGCGCGGGTACGCCGCCGAAGGGCGGCACCGAGCGGATCGCCCTGGTCATCGATCCGGGTACGGCCGCGGACGCCCCGGAGGGCGAGCGGCCTCCCGCGCTGCGCACCGCGTGCGCGCGGGTCGCCCCGGGGTCGAGCGCCGCCGAGGCGCTGGCGTCGGTGGCGACGCCCCTGCGGTACGACAGTTCCGCGATGCTCTGCGCGATATCGGACTACCCGCGCACCGGCTGCGGCGAGCAGGTCGCCGGAGCCTCCGGGGCCTCCGGCGGCCCGGCGGACGGTGCCGCCCCCTCCGGGGACCCGGTCTCCGCCCAGGGCTCGGACGGTTCCGGGGGCGGCCCTTCGGCGGGTGTCCTGACCGGTGTCGGCGCGGTGCTCCTGCTCGGTGTCGCCGCCGTCCTGCGGGCCCGCCGCAGCCGATGAGTCCCTCCACGGGTGCCGCCCGGGTCCGCCGTGCCCTGCGGGCGCCCCGGGCGTCCCGGGGCAACGCCCTGCCGGCCGGTGCCTGGTGGCTGTGGGCGCTGGGGCTGGCCACCGCCGCGTCCCGGACGACCAACCCTCTGCTGCTGGGCCTGCTGGTCGGCGTGGCGGGCTATGTGGTGGCGGCGCGCCGTACGGACGCGCCGTGGGCCCGTTCGTACGGGGCGTTCGTGAAGCTGGGGCTGTTCGTCGTCGGCGTGCGGCTGGTGTTCTCCGTGGTGCTCGGGTCGCCGCTGCCGGGGGTGCACCCGCTGTTCGCCCTGCCCGAGGTGCCGCTGCCCGACTGGGCCCAGGGGATCAGGATCGGCGGCACGGTCACCGCCGAACAGCTGGTCTTCGCGCTGTACGACGGGGCGAAGCTGGCCACCCTGCTGATCTGCGTCGGCGCGGCGAACTCGCTGGCCGATCCCGCCCGGCTGCTGAAGTCGCTGCCGGGCGCGCTGTACGAGGCGGGGGTGGCCGTCGTCGTGGCGATGACCTTCGCGCCGAACATGGTCGCCGACGTGGTGCGGCTGCGCCGGGCCCGCCGGCTGCGCGGCCGGCCGGCCGGCGGTGTCGCCGCGGTGCTGCAGATCGGGCTGCCCGTCGTCGAGGGCGCGCTGGAGCGTTCGGTGGCGCTGGCGGCGTCGATGGACGCGCGGGGGTACGGGCGTACCGCCCGGGTCCCGCCCGCCGTCCGGCGCACCACCAACGCCCTGACCCTCGGCGGGCTGCTGGGCGTGTGCGCCGGCACGTACGGCCTGCTGTCCGCCGAGGGGGCGGGTTACGGGCTGCCGCTGCTGCTGGCGGGGCTGGTCGCGGCGCTCGCCGGACTGCGGCTGGGCGGCCGCCGCTCGGTGCGTACCCGCTACCGCCCGGACCGGTGGGGGGTGCGCGCCTGGCTGGTCGCCGGCTCGGGTGCGGCCGTCGCGGCGGCGATGATCGCCGCGGGCGTCACCGACCCGGAGGCGCTGCGCCCCGGTGTCATCCCGCTGACCGCCCCCGTCCTGCCGCTGTGGCCGGCCGCGGCGGTGCTGGCCGGGCTGCTGCCCGCCGCCGTCGCGCCCGTCCCGCCGCCGGCTTCCCCCACGGCCCCCGAGGAGCAGCAGTGATCCGCTTCGACCATGTCTCCGTCCGGTACGAGGACGCGGAGCGGCCCACCCTCTCGGGCGTGGACCTCACCGTGCCGGAGGGCGAACTCGTCCTGCTGGTCGGCCCGTCGGGTGTCGGCAAGTCGACCCTGCTGGGCACCGTCTCGGGTCTCGTACCGCATTTCACCGGTGGCAGGCTGACGGGCAGGGTGACCGTCGGCGGCCGGGACACCCGCACCCACAAGCCGCGCGAGCTGGCCGACCTGGTCGGCACGGTGGGCCAGGACCCGCTCTCCCACTTCGTCACCGCCACGGTCGAGGACGAACTGGCGTACGGGATGGAGTCGCTGGGGCTGCCGCCGGACGTGATGCGCCGGCGGGTCGAGGAGACGCTCGACCTGCTGGGCCTGGCGCAGCTGCGGGACCGCCCGATCTCCACGCTCTCCGGCGGCCAGCAGCAGCGGGTCGCGATCGGTTCGGTCCTCACCCCGCACCCGAAGGTGCTGGTCCTGGACGAGCCGACGTCCGCCCTGGACCCGGCGGCCGCCGAGGAGGTGCTGGCGGTGCTGCAGCGCCTGGTGCACGACCTGGGCACCACCGTGCTGATGGCCGAGCACCGGCTGGAGCGGGTGGTGCAGTACGCGGACCAGGTCCTGCTGCTGCCCTCGCCCGGCGCCGCACCGGTGCTGGGCCCGCCGGCCGAGGTCATGGCGGTCTCGCCCGTGCGGCCCCCGGTGGTGGCGCTGGGCCGGCTGGCGGGCTGGGACCCGCTGCCGCTGTCGGTGCGCGACGCCCGCCGCCGTTCGGCGGCCCTCCGGGAACGGCTCGCCCATGTGCCCGTCCCGTCCCCGGCCGGTCCCGGAGGGGCGGCCGTCACCGCGCTGCCTCCCCTGCCTCCCGCCGCGCCCGCCGGGATCCTCGGCCGGCTCTTCGGCCGCCGGGCGTCCCCGGGGAAGGCGGGGGGACCGGCGGACACCGCGGGGTCCGGCGGGACCCGTGCCCGAAGCGGCGCGGAGGCGGTCGCCCGGGTCGAGGGGATGGGCGTACGGCGCGGCCGGGTCGAGGCGCTGTGCCGGATCACCCTGTCCGTGGTGCCCGGTGAGACGGTGGCGCTGATGGGCCGGAACGGCGCGGGCAAGTCGACCCTGCTGGCCACCCTCGTCGGGATGCTGGAACCGACCACCGGTTCCGTGGCGGTGGGCGGCCTGCCCCCGGCCCGCACGGCCCCCCGGGACATGGTGCGCCGCGTCGGCCTGGTCCCCCAGGAGCCCCGCGACCTGCTGTACGCGGACACGGTCGCCGCCGAGTGCGCGGCGGCCGACTCCGACGCGGGCGCGCCCGCCGGGAGCTGCCGTGCCCTGGTCTCCGAGCTGCTGCCGGGGGTGCCGGACGGCACCCACCCCCGGGACCTGTCCGAGGGGCAGCGGCTCGCGCTGGCCCTCGCCCTGGTCCTGACGGCCCGGCCCCCGCTCCTGCTGCTGGACGAGCCGACCCGCGGCCTCGACTACGCGGCGAAGGCGCGGCTGGTGGGCGTCCTGCGCGGGCTGGCGCGTGCGGGCCACGCCATCGTCATGGCCACCCACGACGTGGAACTGGCGGCGGAGCTGGCCCACCGGGTGGTGGTCCTCGCGGACGGGGAGGTCGTCGCCGACGGCCCGACCGCCCGGGTGGTGGTCTCCTCCCCCGCATTCGCCCCGCAGACCGCGAAGATCCTGGCCCCGCGGGAATGGCTGACCGTCACCCAGGTGCGCACCGCTCTGGAGACGGCGGAGGCGGACCCGTCCGCGAGCGCCGCCGGACCGGCGAAGGGGTCCGTATGAGGGCCTCCCGCGGGGCCCGTCCCGTCCGGCTCGGGCCGCGCGCCGTCGTGGCACTGGTCCTGGTCGGCGCGGTCGGTCTGATGGCCTTCTGCTGGCCGCTGCTGGCCGGGCGGGACTCCGGCCTCTCCCACGGGCAGGCCGCGCCGTGGCTCTTCGCCGCGCTGCTGGTCCTGCTGGTCGGGGTGGCCGTCGCGGCCGTCGCGGACGACGGTCTGGACTCCAAGTCGGTGGCGATGCTGGGGGTCCTCGCCGCGGTCGGCGCCGCGCTGCGCCCGCTGGGGGCGGGGACGGCCGGGCTGGAACCGATGTTCTTCCTGATGCTGCTGAGCGGCCGGGTGCTGGGCCCCGGCTTCGCGTTCGTCCTCGGCGGGGTGACGATGTTCGCCTCCGCGCTGCTCACCGGCGGGGTCGGGCCCTGGATGCCGTTCCAGATGCTGTCGATGGGCTGGTTCACGATGGGCGCGGGCCTGCTGCCGGCGCCGGAGCGGCTGCGGGGCCGTGGCGAGGTGCTGATGCTGGCCGCGTACGGCTTCGTGGCGTCGTTCGGCTACGGCACGCTGATGAACCTCCAGGGCTGGACCCTGCTGCAGGGGCAGGCGTCCGGGATCTCCTACGACCCCGGCGGCCCGCTGCACGAGAACCTGGTCCGTTTCGTCACGTACTGCCTGGTGACCTCGCTCGGCTGGGACCTGGGCCGGGCCGTGCTCACCGTGGTCCTGGTCCTCGCCGTCGGCCCGTCGCTGCTGAGGGCGCTGCGCCGGGCCACCCGGCGTGCGGCCTTCGACGCGCGGCCCGCCTTCGACGCTCCCGAGAAGTGACGGCGCCCGGGGCGGCGGCGCCCGGGGAGTGACGGTGCGGGGGCCCGCCCGGCGCCCGCGGTCCGGTGCCGGCGGGTTTGGCCGGGTGGCGGACCGGACGAGCGGGGCGGATCCTGGGACACGCGGCGATCCGAGCCGGAGGGGCGCCCGGGGAGGGATTCCTCCCGGGCGCCCCTTCGGCGCGTCCGCCCTGCGGACGTCAGGTCCGGCTGCCCGCCGGTTCGGCCGCCGGTTCCTCCGGACCGGGCTCCCCCGGAGCGCCGGACGTGCCCTCACCCCCGGCCGTACCGCTCTTCTCCCTGCCGCTGCCCGCCGTACCGCTGCCCTCCACGCGCTCCGCCCCCGGGGCCTCCCCGGCGGGTCCGGTGTCCTTCGGCAGCAGCCTGCGCGGCCCCGCCAGGACGTGCGTCAGTCCGAAGCCCAGCGCCACCACGGCGGCCCCGCCGACCGCGTCCAGCACCCAGTGGTTCCCCGTCGCGACGATGCACGAGACGGTGAACAGCGGGTGCAGCAGGCCGAGCGCCTTCATCCACGCCTTCGGTGCCAGCAGCAGGATCACCACCCCGCACCACAGCGACCAGCCGAAGTGCAGGGACGGCATCGCGGCGTACTGGTTGGTGACCGCCGTCAGCGCCCCGAAGTCCGGGCTGTCGAGGTCCTGCACCCCGTGGACGGTGTCGATGAAGCCGAGCCCCGGCATCAGCCTCGGCGGGGCCAGCGGGTACAGCCAGAAACCGACCAGGGCCAGGACGGTCGCGAAGCCGATGGAGCTGCGCGCCCAGCGGTAGTCGGAGGGCCGGCGCACGTACAGCACGCCGAGGATCGTGAGGGGCACGATGAAGTGGAACGTCGAGTAGTAGTAGTCGAAGAACTCCCGCAGCCAGGAGATCCCGGCGACCGTGTGGTTCACCCAGTGCTCGATGTCGATGTGCAGCCACTGTTCGATCGAGTGGATCTGCCGGCCGTGCTCCTCGGCCGTGGCCCGGCCCGCGGTGGCCGCCAGGCGGACCTTGGCGTACGCGGAGTAGACGACCCGGATGAGCAGGAGTTCCAGCAGCAGGTTGGGGCGGGTGAGCACCCTGCGCCAGAACGGCAGCAGGGGCACCCACGCGAACCGCGACCCGGCCGGCCGGGCGTGGTCGGTGGGCACGGGCTTCGACCAGTACGGCGAGGTACTCGGCAGGAACGGGACCGCGCAGGCCGTGCCGAGCGCGGCGATCAGCACCACGTTGTCGCGTACCGGGAGGAGGATCCCGATGTTGGGCAGCAGCATCTTCCCCGGCAGGGTGAGGACGAGGACCACGACGGCGGGCCAGACCAGCCGGTCCGAGGCCCGGGTGCCGACCCGGCCGACGACCGCGAGGAGCACCCACAGCAGCTGGTGCTGCCAGGCGGTCGGTGAGACGGCGACGGCCACGCACCCGGTGACGGCGACCGCGAGGAGCAGCTGCCCGTCCCGCGCGTAGCGCACCGCGCGGCGCAGGCCGACGACGGTGACGGCGGCGGCCAGGACGAGGAAGAGGGCGATCTCGGCCGGTCCCTGGAGGCCGAACCGGAGCAGGGCTCCGTGCAGGGACTGGTTGGCCAGGCCGTCCGGGCGCTCGCCGAGTCCCGTGCCCGCGAGGTGGTGCACCCAGTAGGCCCACGAGTCGTCGGGCATCACCGCCCAGGCCAGTGCCGTGCACACGGCGAACGCCGAGGCGGCCGAGGCTGCGGCCGTGCGCCGCCCGGTGAGCCAGAACAGCGCGGCGAAGAGCAGGACGACCGGCTGGAGGGCGGCGGCGACCCCGGTGAGCACACCGGGCAGGCGCTCGCCGCGCGCCACGAAGCAGGCGGCCAGCACCAGCAGGACCGGCAGGATGCTGGTCTGGCCCAGGTGCAGGGTGTTCCGGACGGGCAGCGACACCATGAGGAGGGTGATCGCGAGGGGTGCAGCGAGGAGCGCGGTGCGCCGGCCGGCCGGTCCGGGGAGCGCGCGGGCCACGACGAGGCCGAGCGCGGCGACCAGCAGCAGGGTGCCGAAGGTCCACACGACGCCGAGTGTCTGTTCGGCCGAGGCGGTCAGGGGTCTCAGCACCAGTCCGGCGAACGGCGCGCCGGTGAACCCCCCGGGCTCGTAGAGGGACCCGGCGAGACGCAGGATGCCGTCCGCGCCGGTCCAGGCCACCAGGTCGGTGAGGCGCTCCCCCGGCTCACCGCGCAGCACCACCGCCATCTGGCGCACCCCGAGCACGGCCACGAGCAGCCAGAGGGCGGCTCCGGCCAGCCGGGCCCGCGCCCTCGGGTCCGCCGTCGCGTCGCCCCGTACACCGTGCTCCGCCTCTGCCACTGGCGCCGCCCCTCCCACAAGTCCGATGCACTGTCCCGTCCGGTCGGGTATGTGCGGATGAAGCCTGCCATTGCCCTCTCGGGCAGACCCAATCAACCCCCTCTTCGCCTGACTGTCACCACGCTTTTGTGCGGAAGGACACGCGGATCCCGTACGGCTGTCCGCACCGGCCGGCGGAACCGTGTGATCCGTCCGTGCGTCCGAAGCCGTATCCGGCCGCGCGTACGCGCCGGCGAGAAGGGGGAGCGGAGCATGCGGGGGCAAGGACCGGGGCGGGTGTACGGGCGGGGCGGCGGCCCCTGGTACCGGCGGGCGTTGTCACTGCTGCTGGTCCTGGCGGCACTTCAGCTGGGTTCGCTGGTCTCTCCGGCGTACGCCTGCGGGTGCGGGGCGATGGTCCCCTCCGAGCGGACCCGGATCACGGTCGGCCAGGAGACCTCGGTGGTGCACTGGGACGGGCGGACGGAGCAGATCGTCATGCGGCTGACCGTGCGGGGTGACGCCGGGGAGGCCGCCTGGATCATGCCGGTCCCGCACCGCGCCTCCGTCGGGCTCGGCGACCCCGCGCTCTTCGAGGAGCTGGCCGCGATCACCGCGCCGGTGACCGAGACCCGGCACTACTTCTGGCCGCGTGAGGGCGACTGGCCGCTCCCGCAGCCTGACGGGGCGGGCGCTCCGGCGCCGGGTGCCGCGCCGCCGGTCGGGGTGGTGGACCGGCAGCGGCTGGGCCCCTTCGACGTGGCCCGGCTGACGGCGACCGATCCGCAGGCCCTGCGGGACTGGCTGGACGGCCACGGCTTCACGCTCCCCGGCCCGCTGGCGAGCGCCCTGGAGCCGTACGTCGACCAGGGGTGGGAGTACGTCGCGGTGCGCCTGGCCCCGCGGAAGGAAGGGGAGGTCCTGGCGGGCGCGCTGGAGCCGCTGCACCTGAGGTTCGCCAGTGACCGGCTGGTCTACCCCATGCGGCTGTCGCGGCTGGCCACGACCGCCCAGTCGCTGGGCCTGTACGTCCTCGCGGACCACCGGATGGAGCCGGCCGGGCGGATCGGCGGGCAGGAGCCCCGTGTGACGTTCGCGGGGCGGCTGGAGGGCGCGGACGCCGGGGGCGCGGTCGGTGACCTGGCCGGCGGGGGGCCCGCCTTCCTCACCGCCGTCGTGCAGGACTTCCCCGATCCGTCGCGGATCGACGGCGACCACGAGCTGCGGGCGGCCGGCGCCGACACCCCGTACCGCTCGGTGATCCACCGGAGCGAGCTGCTGACGGTGGGCGGCTTCCCCGTGTGGCTGCTGACCGTGCTCGTCGTGGCGGGGGCGGCCGTCACCGCCGTGGCCGTGGCACTGCGCCGGCGGCGGGGAGCGGTCCCGGCCTGACGCCGTGCGCCGCGCCGGGTGCCGCCGGGCGGCATACGGGCACGGGTCTCCCCGTCCCGCCCGGCATCCGGATATTCGTTCGTCCTCTCGTCGTACCCGCCCGAGAATGGCCCGATGGCCTGGACCGTTGCCCCCGAATCCTTCGACACCCCCGACGCGGCGCTCCTGCGGCGCGACTACTACGACGAGGTGGCGAGCCGCTACTGGGGGCGTCCCGCGACCGGCGAGGAGATCGTGGCGGGGCTCACCGGGGACGGTGCCGAGCGCCTCGCCCCGCCCACCGGCCTGTTCGTCGTGGGCCGTCACGGGGGCAGGGCCGCGGCCTGCGCGGGGCTGCTGCTGATCGACGCGGGGACCGCGGAGGTGACCCGGGTGTTCGTACGTCCGGCGTTCCGTTCCACGGGAGGCGGCGGGCTGCTGCTGGCCGCCGTCGAGAGCGCGGCGCGGGGGTCCGGGGTCTCCCGGGTCCGGCTCGACACCCGGAACGACCTGGTCGAGGCCCGTGGGCTGTACGCGAAGCACGGCTACCGGGAGGTCCCGGCCTTCAACCGGGGTCCGTACGCGGAGCACTGGTTCGCCAAGGACCTCTGAGCACCCGCGCCCGCCGGGCGGTGGCACCGCCGCCAGCCGTGCCACTGCCGCCCGGCCGTGCCATCGCCCGCCGTGCCGCCGCCCGCCCACCGCTCAGGCCGAGTGGTCGCGCCGCGGCTCGGGCATGTGCGGCCGCTCCCGGCTCGATCCGCTCACCTCGCTGGACAGCTCCGACACCAGGCGGAGCAGGTCGGTGGGCCGGTCCGGGTCCCACCAGTCGCCCAGCAGTTCGGCCAGTGACTCCTCGCGCGCCCGGGCCAGGCGCACCACGGCCTGCGCGCCGCTCTCGGTGAGCACCAGCTCCAGGCCCTCCCGGCGGGCCAGGCCGCGTTCCTCGACCTGCCGGGCGGCCTCGGTGATGACCCGGATGGGCACAGGGGCGACCTCGGCGAGCCGGCCGGGTTCGACGGTGCCGTGCCGTTTGATGCGCAGCAGCAGCCAGCTGGCGGCGGGGAGCAGGTCGTACCCGGCCCTGGCGGTGATCTTCTCGTAGATCTCGCGGCGGCCCTCGCGGGTGGTCAGCACCGACAGGGCACGGGCGCACTCGTCGTAGGAGGAGCGCTCGACGGGGTTCGACGCGAAGGTCTCGCTGTGGTCGGGGGCGGTGACCGAGCCGCGCAGCGGGTCCTCCCTGAGGAACCACGCGAAGACGAAGGCGAGCAGCACGATCGGTACCGCGTAGAGGAAGACGTCGGTGATGGCGGTGGAGTAGGCGTCCAGGACGGAGGGGCGCAGAGCGGCGGGGAGCCGGCCGATGGCCCGGGGGTCGGCGGCGAGGGATCCGGCGTCGACGCCGGGCGGCAGCGGCCGGCCGGCGAGGGCCGTCTCCAGTTTGCCGGTCAGCCGGTTGGTGAAGATGGTGCCGAAGACCGCGACCCCGAATGACGCGCCGATGGACCGGAAGAACGTCGCGCCGGAGGTGGCCACACCGAGGTCCTCGTAGCCGACGGCGTTCTGGACGACCAGCACGAGCACCTGCATCACCAGGCCGAGGCCGGCGCCGAAGACGAAGAAGAAGACGCTCATCGTCCAGGTGGAGCTGTCCACCGAGAGCTGGTGGAGCAGGAGCAGGCCGATCGCGGTGATCGCGGTGCCGGTGATTGGGAAGACCTTCCAGCGGCCGGTACGGCTGACGATCTGGCCCGAACCGGTCGAGGTGATGAGCATGCCGAAGACCATCGGCAGCATGTGCACACCGGACATGGTCGGGGTGATGCCGTGGACGACCTGGAGGAAGGTCGGCAGATAGGTCATCGCCCCGAACATGGCGAAGCCGATGACGAAGCTGATGACCGCTACGAGGGTGAAGGTCCTGATCCGGAAGAGCTTCAGCGGCAGCACCGGCTCGGCCGCCCGGCGCTCGGCGCGGATGAAGGCGGCGAGGAGGACGAGCGCGAGCACGGCCAGTCCGATGATCCGCGCGGAGCCCCAGGCCCAGGTGGTGCCGCCGAGGGAGGCGACGAGGACCAGGCAGGTGGCGACCGAGGCGATGAGGAAGGTGCCGAGGTAGTCGATGGTGTGCTTGGTGCGCGCGACGGGGATGTGCAGGACCGCGGCGATGACGAGCAGTGCGACGACGCCGATCGGCAGGTTGATGTAGAACACCCAGCGCCAGCTGAGGTGCTCGGTGAAGAAACCGCCGAGAAGCGGTCCGAGCACACTGGTCACTCCGAACACGGCGCCGAACAGACCCTGGTACTTGCCCCGTTCGCGTGGGGGGACGATGTCGCCGACGATCGCCATCGACAGCACCATCAGCCCGCCGCCGCCGAGGCCCTGGAGGGCGCGGAAGCCGATCAGCTGCGGCATGTTCTGGGCCATGCCGCAGAGCGCGGAGCCGACGAGGAAGATGACGATGGCGGTCTGGAAGAGCTTCTTGCGCCCGTACTGGTCGCCCAGCTTGCCCCACAGGGGGGTCGCGGCGGTCGCGGCCAGCATGTAGGCGGTGACGACCCAGGACAGGTGGTCGAGGCCGCCGAGCTCGCTGACGATCGTCGGCAGCGCGGTGGAGACGATCGTCTGGTCGAGTGCCGCGAGCAGCATGCCGAGCAGAAGTGCCCCGATGGCCACCAGAATGCTCCGGGTGGACCTCCCCTCGCCCGGTGCAGGGGGTGAGGGGCTCAGCTGCTGGGCCATGCGCTTCTCCTCGGGTCCGCTTCCTCCCCATCCTGGCGTCTGTGCCCTGTTATGGCCTGCCGAGCAGGGGCACGGCCGTTGGGCTTCCCGGGAGCGGCCTGCATAATCGCAGGCAGTTCACAGGGGAGGGGACCCACCATGACCGGACATATATGCCCGGAGTGCGGCGGCGAGCGGGGCGCGAGACCCGGGTGCGCCTGCGGAGCCGGGGCGGCCCGGCAGGGCGGCGGGCCGGGGCCCCGGACCGGGCCGGGTGAGGGGCACCGGGCCGGCCGCGCGGCGGAGGCGGCGGCCGCGGAGGATTTCGACCCCTTGCGGATCCGGCCGTACGTGACGCTGCCGAACGGTCCGGGCACCGAAGGCGCAGACGACGGTACCGGCACACGCGCGGACGGCCGTGATCGCGGTACGGCGGCGCACGACGCGGCCCCGGCCGAGGCCACCACGATGCCTCTCTTCCTCGGCGGCGCCGCGGCCGGCGAGGCCCCGGGCCGCGGCCCGGACCACCCCACGGCGGCCGTCCCCGCCGCCACCGGCGGTGGGGACCGGGGCCGGCGGCGCACCGCGGCGGCCTACGCGGGCGGTGGCGCGGACCCCGTCCAGCCCCGGCGCCGCAGTCCGCTCGCGGTCGTCGCGGCGGGTGCCGCCGTGGTGGCGGTGGTGGGGACCGCCGCGTTCGCGGGCGGACTGTTCGGCGGGGACGGCGGCGAGGACACCGCCCTGCCCGAGGTCACGACGAGCGTCCCGGTGTCGACCGGCGGCCCGGCCGCCTCCGTCTCCGCCTCCCCGTCCCCTTCGGCCTCCCCCTCCGCCTCTTCCGCGTCCCCGTCCGCCACACCCTCCGCGTCGGCCTCCGCGTCCGCGTCCGCGTCGAAGAGCCCCTCCCCCTCGCCCACGTCCGCCTCACCGACACCGCCCTCCCCGTCCGCCACTCCGTCCGGGAACTCCCCGTCACCCTCGCCGCCGGCCCAGGAGGGCGCCCCGACACTGCGGCGCGGGGACCGCGGCCCGGAGGTGGAGGAGCTGCAACGGCGCATGCGGAAGATCTGAGTCTACCAGGGGCCGGTGGACGCCTCCTACTCGGACAAGGTGGAGGACGCCGTCCGCGACTTCCAGCGCTGGGCGTCGATCAGGACCGATCCGCCCGGCGTGTACGGCCCGGACACCCGCCTGGCGCTGGAGGCGTGGTCGTCCGGCGGCGGACACGGGAACTGACCACGGCGGGTGCCGGCGGGTGCCGACGGGTGCCGACGGGACAGCGGTGGCGGGACTGGCTTTCTGGCCACGCTTTTTGTATCGTGGAGGAACAAAGTAGCCCTCGCCCGTTTTCCCTGACCGGCGGGCGGGGCTGCTTGACCTCTTGGCCCGCAGCCGCGCGCTGCCCGCACCACCACCGCGTTCTGGAGTCGCCGATGCCGGCCACCGTCCTCGAAGCCCGCGCCCTCCTGCTGGACATGGACGGCACCCTGGTGAACTCCGACGCGGTGGTCGAGCGCTGCTGGCGCCGGTGGGCCCTGGCCAAGGGCCTGGACCCCGAGGCCGTCCTCACCGTGGTGCACGGCCGCCAGGGGTACGCCACGATGGCCGTCCTGCTGCCGGACCGGCCCATGGAGCAGAACCACGCCGAGAACCGGATCATGCTGGCCGAGGAGACCGCCGACACCGAAGGTGTGGTGCCCATCGGCGGGGCCGCCGCCTTCATGGCTTCGATCGCCGCGCTGCCGCACGCGCTGGTGACCTCCGCCGACGAGGCGCTCGCCCAGGCCCGGATGGCGGCCGCGGGGCTCCCCGTGCCGGTCACCCGGGTCACCGCCGAACTGGTCGGCGCCAGCAAGCCGGACCCCGAGGGCTTCCTGAAGGGCGCGGCCCAGCTGGGCTTCGAGCCTGCGGACTGCGTCGTCTTCGAGGACTCCGAGGCGGGCATCGCCGCCGGCCGCGCGGCCGGCATGCGCGTCGTGGGCATCGGCCCGCGCGCGGCGGCCCTCTCCCCCGACGCCCACATCGCGGACCTGAACGGACTGCGGGTGGAGTCCGCCCCCGACGGCCGGATCCGTCTGCACCTCGCCGCCCACTGACACCTGCGGCACTCCCACCACCTCCCGCACACCCGCCGCGCCCCGCACACCCACCGCTTCCGCCGCTCCGCCGCGCTCCGGCACACCGACGCGAGCCCGGCAGGACACGAAGGCGCACGGCGGGTGACAACGAACGCACGGCGGCACCCGAACGCCCGGCCCGGCCGACGCGCCTCGCGCGCCGGCCGGGCCGCTCTCGGTACAGCACCCCGAGCCATCGGCACCGGCTGCCAACAGGGCAGCCACCACCCACACCACCACCAGGGCGAACAGCCGCACGGCGCCCGCCTCCACGGGCGAGGCGCCGCCCAGCGGCATGCCCGTGGACACCCCCGGCAGAGTCACCGGGCCCACGATCCGGGTCCGGTCCGGCCCCGGCAGCAAGACGTCCGAAGCGGCCGTACGGATCGCCCCCACCCGGGCGTCACGGCCGGGCAGACCGAGCGCCGCCCCCTCCCCCGCCTCGCCCCGGCGGGCCCACAACTCGCCCGGCGCATGCCGTCCGGCGGGCACGGTCGCGGCCGGAGTACCGCCGGCGAGAACCCCCGCGACAACGGGACCAGGGCGGATCCCGCACCGGAACGAGCACCGTGAGCGGAAGCGCGCCGGGCGAGCGGGCCGCCCTCCACCTGGCGTTCCGTCAACTCACCCGCCCGAACGGGCTACGGACGGAACGTCAGAACTACCGCCGGACCCCTTGATGTGACGTGCGCATGTCGTCAGTCTGTTACCTGACGACCACCCCACGGAAATCCCGCCCCGTTTTGATGGCCGGGCTTCCACAGGTCGTCCGCATCCGCGCCCCCCACATCGAGGGAGTTCACATGCCCGGCATCTACGCGCGTCACATAGCCGTCGCCGCCTCCGCCGCCGCACTCGCCGCCACCACGGGTCTCCTCACCGCCCCGTCCGCCCAGGCCGCGATGCCCACGCCGGTCAGCGCATCGACCGCGCGCACATACCTCAGCCAGCTCACCGTCGCGGCCGAGGGCTCCTCGTCCGGCTACAGCCGCGACAAGTTCCCGCACTGGATCACCCAGTCCGGCGCCTGCAACACCCGCGAGGTCGTGCTGAAGCGCGACGGCACGGGGGTGGTCCAGGACTCCTCCTGTGCCGCGACCAGCGGCAGTTGGTACTCCCCGTACGACGGAGCCACCTGGACGGCCGCGTCCGACGTGGACATCGACCACATGGTCCCGCTCGCCGAGGCCTGGCGCTCCGGCGCGAGCAGCTGGACCAACGCCCAGCGCCAGTCCTTCGCCAACGACCTGACCCGCCCTCAGCTCATCGCGGTCACCGACAACGTCAACCAGTCCAAGAGCGACCAGGACCCCGGCGACTGGCTCCCCCCGCGCACCGCCTACCGCTGCACCTACGCCCGCGCCTGGGTGCACGTGAAGCACCACTACGACCTCCGCGTCGACTCCGCCGAGAAGAGCGCGCTCCAGTCCGTGCTGAACGCCTGCTGACCGGCCGCCCCTCCCCGCGCCGGGCCGCGCCTTCCCGCGCCGGACCACCCCTTCCCGCGCCGGACCACCCCTTCCCGCGCCGGGCCGCGCCGGCCCGGCGCGGGCGCGCGGGCACGCACCGCCGCCCCGCTCCGCGGACCGTTCACCGGACGGCGCCGGCGGCCACGGGACCCGCCGGAACAGGCGTCACGGCCCCCTCGCGCACCACGGAACGCACCACGGATCGCCCCAGGGGGAACACCGGCACCTTTCGGCCGAGTATGCGGGCGAGAACGATCACCCAGGCGGCACGCGCCCGGAGCGGGGACGGCCGCCCACACCCCTTCCGGGGGCTCGGGCCGGGCGGATGGTCCACCCCTCGCGCACCCGGGCACGGCAGGCCCCCGCCCGCCCGGCGCCCGCCCCACCCGGGGCGCGGGACAGAAGAGGCCGCCCCCGGCCCGGCGCACCGGGGCGACCGCCCGGCCCCGCCCGCGAAAAGGCCCGGCGCGCTGGTGACCAGGAACATCGGGCCGCAGTCTCCGCCCTCCCGCCCGGCCGGGCGCCGGTCACCACGGAGGGTCTGGGCGGATACACCACGCTTTATCCGCTCCCAGGCGATGCGTCCCCGGCACGCCCATCGGCCCCCACGCACCCCATGAGCCTTCCCGAGTCACCGGTGCCCCAAGGATCACACGGCTGACCTGCCCCTGGACGGGCCCTCACCCGCGGCAGGCCGCCACCCGTCCCGGGCGCGGCCGGAGCCGGCGTACCGCGGGTGCCGCCGGACATCCCGGCACCGCCGGCGCACCGGCACCGGCGCCGACGCGGGCGGGGCGGGCCGCGGGCGGCCGACGGCGCGCAGCACCCCTCCGCATGGCCGGAATCCCGCCCCTCATTGGTTTAGACCAAACGGGCATCACCCGAGGTCCGGCTGGATTCGGTCCAAGGACGGACACACCCCTGAACAGGTCATTGTTTTTCGGCCAGTCGACAAAATGTTGAACTTGCAAGCACAAGTGAGGCTTACCTAACCTTGTGGGTCCAATCGGTTCACGTCCCCAGACCGAAGGAGCCCGACCCCCACATGTTCACTCACCTGAACAGGGCGCAGCCTTACGCCCTGGCCCTTTTCCGCATCGTGATCGGCTTCCTCTTCGCCTGCCACGGCGCGGCGTCCCTCTTCGGTGTGCTCGGCGGCGCCCACGGCGGCGGCACCGTCCCCGTCGGCACCTGGCCGGGCTGGTACGCCGCGCTGATCCAGTTCGTCGGCGGCATCCTGGTCGCCGTCGGCTTCGGCACCCGCATAGCCGCCTTCATATCCTCCGGCTCGATGGCGTACGCGTACTTCAAGGTCCACCAGCCGGAGTCGCTCTTCCCCCTGCAGAACGGCGGCGAGGCCTCGGCGATCTTCTGCTGGTGTTTCCTGCTGCTGGTCTTCACGGGCCCCGGCGCCGTGGCCGTGGACCGGCTGTTCTCCTCCCGCACTCCCACGGCGGACCGGGGGGAACACGACGCACACGGGAAGGCACGGGCCGTCTCCGTCTGACAGCACCGGCACGCCCGTATCCCGCGAACGCCCCGTCCCTCGTCCCGACGCCCTCCGGAGCGCCGGGCACGGAGGCGGGGCGTCCGCGTTCCCCCACCGCCCGCGATGCCCCGCCTTCCGCGATGACCCGCCGTCCGCGACCCGGGGCGTGACCTGCGTGACATCGCACCCCGGGCCGGGAATTCCAGGTAAACCACAGGCGTATTCTGGAGTGCTGGCCTACCGTCGGCCCTGCCGCTCCGGCCGCTCCCCTGCGACGACGCGGTGTTCGCATCGGATGACACGGAACGGGGAGTAGAGAGTGCTGGAGAGTGTGGGCGCGCTGACAAGCAGCCCATGGATCTACGTCGTGGTCGCCCTCTCGGTACTCCTGGACGTCTTCCTTCCGCTTCTGCCCAGCGGTGTGCTGGTGATCGCGGCCGCGACCGCCGCCGCCGCGAGTACGACCACCGTCACCGCCGCGGCCGGCGAGGCGACCCGGCAGGTGCCCTCCCTCCTGGTGTTGACCCTCTGCGCGGCCACCGCCTCCGTGCTCGGCGACCTCGTCGCCTACCGGCTGGCCTGGCGGGGTGGCGAACGCCTGGACCGGGCCATCGCCCGCTCCCGGCGTCTGACCGCGGCCCAGGAGCGCCTCGGCACGGCTCTCAGCCGCGGCGGGGGCGCCCTCGTCGTCGTGGCGCGCTTCGCCCCGGCCGGGCGCTCGATCGTGTCGCTGGGAGCGGGCGCCGCACACCGCCGGGCCAAGGACTTCCTCCCCTGGTCGGCGCTGGCCGGTCTGGCCTGGGCCGCCTACAGCGTGAGCCTCGGCTACTTCGGCGGCCAGTGGCTGGGCGCCTCCTGGCTGGGCACCGCCGTCTCGGTGCTCGCTCTGTTCCTGGCGGGCTCCCTGGCCGCGGTCGTCGTCAAGCGGCCCGGCCGGAAGCGGCCCGTCGCCACCGCCTCCTCCGCCACCGCTTCCTCCCCCTCCTGACGGACGCCCCCGCCGCCCGTGCCGGCCGGGCTCCTCGACGGCCCCGCCCGGTTCACCCCCGGGGGGCCGTGCCCCGTATCTCCAGGCCGTCCAGCAGCCGCCGGGTCGCCCCGGCGATCTCGGCGACCGCCCGGTCGAAGACCTCCTGGTTGTGCGCGGCCGGCGCGCGGAAGCCCGACACCTTGCGGACGTACTGCAAGGCGGCGGCTCTCATCTCCTCCTCGGTGGCTTCCTCGGGGAGGGCGGGCGGACGAAGGGTCTTGATGCTGCGGCACATGCCCCCAGTGTGACCCGCACCACTGACAGGACGTCCGTGGCCTGTACCTTCCCGGCCGGCAGGGTGTCCGTGGCCTAGGCATCCTCGGCCCGTTCGACGGCCGGAAGGACGTACTCCCCGTCGAGAACCGCCTGGTCGGGGACGTGCATCCGCATCACGAGCCGGAACTCCCCCTCGCCGGCCGGCAGCCAGTTCGCCGCCCCCGCCCGGTCGGCGGGACGCTCCCGGCCGATACGCAGGGTCAGCGAGCCGTCCGGACCGTACTCCAGACCGGGTGTCCGGTCGCCCACCGCGTACCGCTGCGGCTCCCCGGCCGCCAGGTGGTCCCCGGGGACCCCGTACGGACTCACCGACCAGAAGGCCCGTACGGGCGGTGGCGGTGCGAGCCGCAGCAGGTAGGTACGGCCCCCGTCGAGCGGGCGGCCCCGCGAGTCGCGGGCGGTGGACGCCTGCAGGGACTCGTAGCCGTGCGGTCTCCACAGGTCCCGCCGTGCCGCCACCGCCCGGAGGACACGGGCGGCCTCCCCGTCCTCGGTCCGCCACTGCGGGAAGTCCGGCGCGCCGGTGCCCGGGCAGCCCGGAGGGAGGCCGTGCGGGTGCGGCCGGACCTCCCAGGCCCCGGGCCGCCGGGCCCCGGGCCGCCGATGGGCGTCTTCCACCGGGCGGCTCGCCGCCTCCACCCGCGCCCGGCCCAGCACGAGCCCGCGGGTCAGCGCCTCGGTGAGGGCGGGCCCGGCCGCCACGTACGGCGAGAGCCCCTCCTCCAGCAGACCGAGCGGCTGGAAACGGTCCTGGTAGGCGCGGTCGGCCGCGGACGGCGGGAAGTCCGCCGTCCACACCCGCATCCGCTCGTAGAAGCCGAGCGCCTCGGGCACGTCGGAGTCCGGCGCGGGGACCCCGGTCCGGTGGGCGCGGTCGCCGAGGTGGGTGAGGGTCAGCTCCTGCTGGAGGGCTCGCACCCTCGGCAGGTCGCCGGGCCCGTGGCAGGCGATCCGGCCGGCCAGCGTGACCACGGAGGTGGGGGCGTCGATCACCCCGGTCACGACGTCGGGGACGGTCCCGGCCCAGCCGGGTGGAACGATCAGCCAGTCGCCCTCCCGGGTGCCGGTGGCCCGGCTGCCGACATAGGCGAAGGTGCCGCTCCAGGCGTCCACGAACTGCAGGACGTAGTACTCGCCGGCGGTGTCCGGCACGTGCAGCCGCACCGGCCCGCCGGACAGGTCGAGCTGGGCGATCGCGTCGACGAGGTCGGGCGCCGCTCCCGGGACGTGCGTACCGGGAACGGCGGGACCGTCCGCGTGGGCGAAGGCGTTGAAGGGGGCGGGGCCCAGCGCCCCGTACCCCTCCTGCAGGAACTCCCGCACCGCCGACATCTGGCGGACCAGGGGTACGCCGTAGACGTACGCCTCGGCGGCGAGGGCGGCCGTACGGTCCGGATCCGGACCGTACGCTCCCCGGCCGCCCCGCCCGCCGTTCACGTCAGAGGACCGGCTTCGAGCGATCGGTGCACAGGGCCCAGATCACGAACGTGTCGATCGCGATGGAGACGATCGCCCACACCGGCTGGTACGGCAGCCACACGAAGTTCGCGATCAGGTTGAGCGCCGCGATCGCCACACCGAAACCGCGCGCCCAGGCGGCACCTCTCAGGATGCCCAGGCCGACCAGCACGAGGATCACACCGAGGATCAGGTGGATCCAGCCCCAGGTCGTCACGTCGAAGCGGAACGTGTAGTCGCTGATACGGGCGTAGACCTCGTCGGAGGCGATGCCCGCGATGCCCTTGAAGATGTCCAGTACGCCGTCCACGAGCAGCAGGACGCCGGCGAACATCGTGCCGCCCGCCGCCCAGGCGTTGTTCCGCTCGGGCGGCCGGGTGGTTCCGGGCGGGGGTGCTGACTGGGCCATGGGTGTCCTCCGATCCGCCGGCACTCGGTGCCGGCACTCGGCCCGGCGGGCCGCCGGGCAGATCCGACCCTGCGCGACACCTTCCGGCCGGTCGACCTGGACGCACCCGTCCGGGTGACCCGGAGACGGGGCTCACGGGGCCCGCACCGTCACGACCTGCCCCTGCGCGTCGACGGTGAGGGCGATGCGTTCGACCTTGTTCACCACCGACAGCCCGGCCCACGCGACGGCCCACAGCCCGCAGGAGAGGAGCGCGAGGAGGGCGTGCAGCACATGGTTGACGGGTTGCCCCCGCACCAGTACGGCCTGGCTCCCCGACCGCGACTCCACCCGCCATCCGGTGGCGATCCGGCGGTTCACCACCCAGTCGAGTATCAGCCCGCGCCGTTCGGCGTCGGGTGCGTTCCCGCAGACTCCGTAGTAGCCGGGTGGCGGCTCCAGTGACATCCCGGCCCGGGACGCTCCACGAAACCTCATGGGGCTCACCTCCAGGTGTCGAGGTCTCCGCCTCGCCACTCGACCGACTCGGACCGGTCCAGGTCGATCTCCTCGACGCCCTCGGCGAACCCCGCCTCGCGCAGGAACGCCGCGACGTCCCCGCGCCCGCGCGCCAGACCCACGATCCGGCCGCGCACGGTGACCCGGCGCGCGCCGTTCGCGGAGGGCGGGTACACGATCACAGGCGGGTGTCCGGACATGCCTCCACGGTCCCCCTCCCCTCCCCGCCGCGCATCCCGGGCCCGGACCCGGACCCGGCCGGGGCACGGGCTCCCCTCCGGCGCCGGGGCGGGACGGGCAGGGAGAGAGACAGAGCGCGCGGGAGAGCGCGGGACGGCCGGGGTGGGGCGACTCCCCACGCGGGCGCGCACGCCTGTGGCAGGCTGGGCGGGTGACGACGCTGGAGGATCTTGTCCGGTTGCGCCGGGCCCGGGACACGATGGACCGCGACTACGCGGAGCCCCTCGACGTCCCGGCACTGGCGAGTGCCGCGCTCATGTCGGCGGGCCACTTCTCCCGCAGCTTCCGCGCCGCCTACGGCGAGACGCCCTACAGCTATCTGATGACGCGCCGGATCGAGCGCGCCAAGGCGCTGCTGCGGCGAGGGGACATGAGTGTGACGGACGTCTGCATGGCCGTGGGCTGTACGTCGCTCGGATCGTTCAGTTCGCGCTTCACCGAGCTGGTCGGCGAGAGCCCCAGCGCCTACCGCGCCCGCGTCCACGACGAGGGGACGGCGGTCCCCGCGTGCGTCGCGAAGATCCACACACGACCGGTCAGAAACGGAGAAGCACCGGCGTGAGACCCGTCCGTAGCGTGAGCCGCATGAACGACATCACGCTCTCACAGTGTTTCATCGCCGTCGACGACCACGACAAGGCCCTGGCCTTCTACCGCGACGCCCTCGGCCTGGAGGTCCGCAACGACGTCGGATCCGGGCAGATGCGCTGGGTGACCCTCGGGGCACCGTCGCAGCCCGGGGTGAACATCGTGCTCGAACCGCCCCTCGCGGACCCGAACGCGTCCGCCGCCGACCGGGAGGCCGTGGCGGAGCTGCTGGCCAAGGGCCTGCTGCGCGGGGTCGTCTTCGGCACCGACGACTGCGACGCCGCCTTCGAGCGCGTCCGTGCCGCGGGGGGCGAGGTGCTTCAGGAGCCCATCGACCAGCCGTACGGCGTCCGCGACTGCGCCTTCCGCGATCCCGCCGGCAACATGATCCGCTTCAGCCGGCCCGTCGAGGGGTGAACCGGCACCACGGGGAGTGAGCCGGCCCCGCACGGCAGCGGGCCGGTCCTGCGGACAGCGGGGCCGGTTCCGCGAGCACCGGTTACCGTACCCGCCGCAGAGCACCGCCCACCCGTACCCGCCGCAGAGCGCCGCTCACCCGTCCCACTCGCAGAGCACCGAGCCCCGTACCAGCCGCAAGGCACCGCCCGTCCGCCAGATGGAGACACCATGACGACCAAGAACCCGCAGCCGCCGCACATCGCCGACGGACAGGCCCTGATCCGCGTCCACGGTGCGCGCGAGAACAACCTCAAGGACGTCAGTGTCGAGATCCCGAAGCGGCGGCTCACGGTGTTCACCGGCGTCTCCGGGTCGGGCAAGAGCTCGCTGGTCTTCGACACGATCGCCGCGGAGTCGCAGCGTCTGATCAACGAGACGTACAGCGCCTTCGTCCAGGGCTTCATGCCGACCCTGGCGCGGCCCGAGGTCGACGTGCTCGAAGGACTGACGACGGCGATCATCGTCGACCAGCAGCGGATGGGCTCCGACCCCCGTTCCACCGTCGGGACCGCGACCGACGCGAACGCGATGCTGCGCATCCTCTTCAGCCGGCTCGGCTCGCCGCACATCGGACCGCCCAGCGCGTACTCCTTCAACACCGCCTCCGTACGGGCGAGCGGCGCGATCACCGTCGAACGCGGCAGCAAGAAGGCGGTGAAGGCGACCTTCGAGCGCACCGGCGGCATGTGCACGCGCTGCGAGGGCCGCGGCACGGTCTCCGACATCGACCTCACCCAGCTCTACGACGACTCCAAGTCGCTCTCCGAGGGCGCCTTCACCATCCCCGGGTGGAAGTCCGACAGCTTCTGGACGGTCAAGGTCTACGCCGAGTCCGGTTTCCTCGACCCGGACAAGCCGATCCGTGACTTCACGGAGCAGGAGATGCGGGACTTCCTCCACCGGGAGCCGACCAAGGTGAAGGTCGAGGGTGTGAACCTCACCTACGAGGGGCTCATACCCAAGATCCAGAAGTCGTTCCTGTCCAAGGACAAGGAAGCGATGCAGCCGCACATCCGGGCGTTCGTGGAACGGGCGGTCGCCTTCACCACCTGCCCCGAGTGCGAGGGCACCCGGCTCAGCGAGGGCGCCCGGTCCTCGAAGATCAAGGGCATCAGCATCGCCGACGCCTGCGCGATGCAGATCAGCGACCTCGCCGCATGGGTCCGGGAGCTCGACGACTCCTCGGTGGCACCACTGCTCACCGCGCTCCAGCAGTCCCTCGACTCCTTCACCGAGATCGGTCTGGGCTATCTCGCGCTGGACCGGCCCTCCGGCACCCTGTCGGGCGGCGAGGCGCAGCGCGTCAAGATGATCCGGCACCTCGGCTCTCCGCTCACCGACATCACGTACGTCTTCGACGAGCCGACCACCGGCCTGCACCCCCATGACATCCAGCGGATGAACGACCTGCTGCTGCGGTTGCGGGACAAGGGCAACACGGTGCTGGTCGTGGAGCACAAGCCGCAGACGATCGCGATCGCCGACCACGTCGTCGACCTCGGCCCCGGTGCCGGTACGGCGGGCGGCGCGGTCTGTTTCGAGGGCACGGTGGAGGGCCTGCGCGCCGGTGGCACCGTCACCGGCCGTCATCTCGACGACCGGGCCACGCTCAAGAAGTCGGTACGCGAGCCCACCGGCGTCCTGGAGATCCGCGGCGCCGGCACACACAACCTCCAGGACGTCGACGTGGACGTCCCGTTGGGTTCGCTGGTCGTCGTCACCGGTGTCGCCGGGTCGGGCAAGAGCTCGCTGGTGCACGGTGCGCTGTTCCAGCGGGCGGGTGCCGTCGGCGCGGGGGTGGTCTCGGTCGACCAGAGTCCTATCCGCGGCTCGCGGCGGAGCAACCCGGCGACGTACACGGGACTGCTCGACCCGATCCGTAAGGCGTTCGCGAAGGCCAACGGGGTGAAGCCCGCGCTGTTCAGCCCGAACTCCGAGGGGGCCTGCCCCACCTGCAAGGGCGCGGGGGTCGTCTACACCGACCTGGCGATGATGGCGGGGGTCGCGACGACCTGTGAGGAGTGCGAGGGGAAGCGGTTCGAGGCGTCGGTGCTCGACCACCGCCTGGGCGGCCGTGACATCAGCGAGGTGCTGGCGATGCCGGTGGCCGAGGCCGAGGATTTCTTCGCCTCCGGGGAGGCCCGTACGCCGGCCGCGCAGCGCGTCCTGGGCCGGCTCTCCGACGTGGGCCTCGGCTATCTCACCCTCGGTCAGCCGCTCACCACGCTCTCCGGCGGCGAGCGCCAACGGCTCAAGCTGGCCACGCACATGGGCGAGAAGGGCGGCGTCTACGTCCTCGACGAGCCGACCACCGGTCTGCACCTCGCGGACGTCGAGCAGCTGCTCGGCCTGCTCGACCGGCTGGTCGACTCGGGGAAGTCGGTCGTGGTCGTCGAGCACCACCTCGCGGTGATGGCGCACGCGGACTGGATCATCGACCTTGGCCCCGGCGCCGGGCACGACGGCGGCCGGATCGTCTTCGAGGGCACCCCGGCGGACCTGGTCGCGTCCCGGTCGACACTCACGGGCGAGCACCTGGCGGCGTACGTGGAGGCTTGAGGTCTCCGGTGACCGGCCCGAGGCGGGGGCGGCGGCACATTCCCCGGGCCGGCCACCCTGGCGCCCGCCGCCTCCGTGACATCCGCCCTCCACAGCGCCCGCCCTCCGCAGCGTCCGCGGGAGGTCTTCACCGGTCCAGGGGCGGTGTGACAAGGTGACGTACGCACACCAGAGGTGGTCTACGGGGTTGGCGGGTGGCATGTCTGAGCTCCGGAAGGGCGAGAACGCGGCGGTGGGCGCCGGCCTCATCACGGCCGAGCTGCACCTCACGGGCGGCCAGGTCGACCTGAGCGCCCTGCTGGTCGCCGCGGACGGCAGGGTCCGGTCCGACGACGACCTGATCTTCTACAACCAGCCGTCCGACGGCTCCGGTTCAGTCCGGCACCGCCCCTCCGACGCACAGGGGCCCGAGCGTGTCGAGGTGACCCCCGCCGCCCTCCCCGCGGACGTGGACCGGGTCGTCCTGGTGGGCAGTTGCGATCCCGACGACACGACGCGCACCTTCCGTGACGTCGAGCGGCTCACGGTCCACGCGGTCCAGCACGGCGCCGACCCGGTGTCCTTCAGCCCGCCCGCCCTCACCGACGGCGAACGCGCCGTCCTCCTGGTGGAGTTCTACCGCCGGGGCACGGGCTGGAAGCTCCGCGCCATCGGCCAGGGGTACGCCGAGGGCCTGGCGGGCCTCGCCACCGACTTCGGGATCCAGGTGGACGAGGCCCGGCCCGCCGCCCCTGCCCCCGCGCCCGTACCCACAGCGGCGCCCGCGCCGCCTCCTGCCCCTGCCCCTGCCCCTGCCCCCATGAGCCTGACGAAGCCCCCTCTGGGCAAGGTCAGCCTGGACAAGGGCAGCCAGGTCTCCATCAGCCTGGACAAGAACGACCGCCGGTTGGTGGTGACGGCCTCCCTGGAGTGGGACGGCGGCAGTGACCGGCGGCGCCGGCAGGGCGCCGACCTCGACCTGTACGCGCTGTTCGTGCCCGCCGCGAAGGCGCTGCGCGGACCCACGGCACCCGGCACAATCGTCTCCTCCGGCCATGTCGCCCGGGGCGAGCCGCTCCGCCCCGGGGCCCCCGCCCCCTCCTCGGCCCCGGACACCGCACTCAAGGGCGAGAAGGCCGACGTCGTCTACTACAAGCGCCTCGGTTCGGTGAGCGGTCCGCCCTACATCTGCCTGGACGGTGACGCGAAGGCCCCGGGGTGCGAGTCGGTCCGTATCGTCCGCCCCGACGAACAGGGATACGTCCTCCTCTGCGCCTACTCCGCCGTCAGCAACGGCTTCGGCTCCTTCCGCAGCTTCGGCGCGAAGGTCGTCGTCACGGACGGCCAGGGCTCGACCGTCACCGTCCCTCTCTACGAGAACACCAAGACCCGCTACTGGGTGGCCATCGCCCTCGTCGACTTCACCGGCCCCGAGGGGGCGGCGATCCACCACATCGAGGCGTACAGCGGCCGCATGTCCGAACGCCGCCCGGTCCTGCACCCGGACGGAGCCATCCAGATGAACGCCGGCCCGGTGGAGTTCAAGAGACGCTGACGGGCCCGGGGGCAGGGCGTACCCGGGGCCGGTCCGGGCAGATCCGGGGCGCGCCGGAGGGTTCGGGCAGACGGCCCACACGCGTCCACGGCCGGTTCGTCCGCCACCGTGACGTCGGCCACGGATGTCGGACCGCCCTGGCATGCTGCCCCCGTGACGATGACATGGGCCGACTTCTGGTCGCTGATATCCATCCTGAACGGCGAAGCCACCCGAGCGAACTGCCGGCGTCTCGCCGAGGAGCTGAGCCGCCGCCCCGTACCCGGCATCATCGGCTTCGCCGAACGCCATGCCGAGGCCCTCTACCGCCTGGACCAGGAGAAGTTCGGCACGCTTCCCGTCGCCGGCATGACGGACGAGGCCGGCGCCCCCTTCCCCCAGTCCGCCGACACGTTCCTGTACGCGCGTTGTGCTGTGGTCGCCGCAGGTCAGGACATCTGGGAGGGCGCCTTCTCCGACGCCGGCACCTTCGCCCCGTACACCTCGGCCGAGTACGACGGCGAATGGCTGCTGTACGTACCCGACCAGGCCTATCAGCTGGCGACGGGCAAGGAGTGGCACCGCCTGACCCGGTACTGCTTCGAGAGCTACTCCAACAGGGACGGCTGGCCGCATCTGCGGGACTGAACCGGCCCGCGGGCAGGCGGAAATCCCGTGGGCGATCCCGTACGGGGCGGCGGGTGCGGCGGTCCTCCGGGGGACGTGTTCCGGCGGCCCGAGACCCACAGGCAGTGGCGGGGAGGCGCCATGGGAGTGCGACGCCGGAAACGTGTCGCCTGGTTCCGGAGGCACGCCGACGCGTGCGGGTGACCGACGCGTGCGGGTGCCTGGCCCTCCCCGGCGGCCGTCGAGGCGTTCCCGAACCCGTCGACCGGCACGCGCACGGACTGCCGCCCGCCACCGGCAACTCCTCGTCCGGGCAGGCGTTCCCCCTCCCCTTCTCATCGGCCACGCGTGACGCGCCAACGGTGTGCCCCGGTTGCCGCGTTGCACGGCCCTACCGCGACACCGCCGCCGCTGGAACAGGGACGCACGATGGCCCTCCGGGCCGCTCAATCCAAGTGAGCCGGTGGGCGGGGAGGTTGTCGGGCTGTATACCTGTGCTGCTTTGATCAGCGTGTGACCCGTACCGATGATGTGACCGGCGGCAGAGCCGAATCGGCCGTCCTTTTCGGCGGAGCTTCCGTCGTGTGCTGGTTCTGCTGCCCCTTCTGGATGATCGTGTGGCCGCTTGCCCTGCCGATCGGCCTTACAGGAGTCGTCCGGGGTGTCATCGAGTGCCGAGCCGCCTCTCATCGGGGTGTCAGTCGCGCCCGGCCCTTGACCGGCCTGGTGCTCGCGGTGGTGGGGACGGCGGCGGCGGTCGCTTACATGATCTTCGTCTTCACGCATCCGGACCTGCCGATCCAGGGGTGAGGGCTGTCCCGGTAGTTCCTGGCGGGACAGCCCTTCCGCGGCGGCGGTCCCGGAGGATCCTCCGTGACGGCCGCCGCTGCCCCTGCATGTCCTCGATCCCGCGCGAGGGAGTTCGTCCTCTCTGAGATATGAGGGCTCTGGCACCGAGCGTCCGGCACACCGATGAGTTCCACGCCCTACGAGGGTCCTACCGGCAGCAACACACACCACAGCAGTACGGCCCCACGCGAACCGGAGAGATGAATATGTCGACAGCCCGAAAGCAGCCGGCCGGAACCGAGGCCCGTGTCGTCTCGGCCGACGGCACCAAGATAGCGTTCGAGCAGTCGGGCCACGGGCCGGCCGTCGTCCTGGTCGGCTCGGCACTGGCAGACCGCTCCGACACGGCCCGACTCGCGGCTCTCCTCGCACAGCACTTCACTGTGATCAACTACGACCGCCGCGGACGGGGCGGCAGCGGTGACGCCACCGCTTACGCCCCCGGCCGCGAGATCGAGGACATCGCCGCGCTGGTCGGACACGTCGGCGGTTCGGCTTCGTTGTTCGGTTCGTCCTCCGGAGCGGTCCTCGCGCTGCGCGCGGCCGCTGCCGGGGTGAACGTCGACCGCCTGGCTCTGTACGAACCGCCGTTCGTCGTCGAAGAGGGCGACGACGGGCCGCCCGAGGACCTCGCACGGCAGATCACCGTGCTGCTCGCGGAAGGCCGGCGCAGTGACGCGGTGAAGTACTTCATGACCAGGGTGCAGGGCATGCCCGGCTTCGCTGTGTTCTTCATGAAGCTCATGCCGAAGATGTGGGCGAACCTGACCGAGCTGGCCGGCACCCTGCCCTACGACATCGCGGTCATGGGCGATACCCAGCAAGGCAAGCCGCTCGATGCCGACGAGTGGAAGGGGGTGGCCGTACCCACCCGTGTGCTGACCGGTAGCAAGAGTCCCGCCGCGTTCCAGCGCGCCGCCCTCGCCGTCACCGAGATCCTGCCGCAGGCCGACCACCGAACCCTGCCCGGACTCAACCACGGAGCCGTCGTCATGGCCCCGAGGAAAATCGCCCCGCAGATCATCGAGTTCATCAAGGGATGAGTTCGACGTCCGAGCGGTTCGGCGGCGCCCGGCGCCCCTCCTGATACCGGGAGCGAGCGCGACCCCTCTCCAGCCGGCCGCAGGACCCGGAGGGCAGCAACGTACGGGACAGCCCTTGGGCCGGTGGAATCCCGATGGCCGAGTCGGCCGAAGGCCCCAGCCATGATCGGCTGGGGGCCTTCGCACTGGTGGGCGCGGACGGTTTCGAACCGCCGACATCTGCTTTGCGAGTTCGGCCGGAGGTGCCTAAGAACTGCTAACGAAATGAGGTGCCGTCGGCTCAACGTGCCCGAAGGCACCGTGTGTGCTCCAGGCGTCATTGCCCCAGAGATTGAACTCGGAATGACAGCCCTTCTGGGCTGTGTAGTCTCATATTGGACTGGTCGGTCTCTCGGATCCAGGTAGCGAGACTCTGGCCACCGCCACCGATCTGCACGCGGGAAACGACGCCATCCACGTCATCGACCCCGACGGAGAGTTCCCACTGCGGGGCAGCGATGGGTTCACGTGCTGCGATGAATGCGGCAGCCGCCAAAGGCGTGCCTGTCAACTGGTGGTAGAAGTCCCGGGCCCGGTCGGGTTGGTCGCAGGCCAGGAGCATGTGGTGTGGTGCGCCTGCCAAGTGGGGCGGAAATGACCACCCGGTGAACCTACGGGGTTGCCACAGGGAGAAGGCGGCACCCACCGGGTCGATCAGCGTCGCCGTACGGCCCTGATCGCCCGCGTCAAAGGGAGCCACGACAAGACGCGCGCCGTTCGCCGTCGCGGCTTCGGCGCGGCGGTCGACGTCGTCAACGGCCAGGTAGTAGGCGACGTGGGCGGGCGTGTCCGGCGGGTAGATCGGGTTCGCAAGATCGCTGACGCCGCCGATCTGGTACCCGCTGATGGTTATCTTGGTGGCCTGGCGCCAGTCCTCCTCATCCACTGCAAAACACCAGCCCAGTGCCTGCGATAAGAAGGCAGCGGTGCCCGATGGGTCGCGGGTTTTCAGGTCCATCCAGCAGAACTCGTTCAACGAACCGAGGGGGGTCATCGTGTCCTCCTTGTCCTTCAAGTGCTGGGTATCGGCTCGCCGGGCGACTGCGCAAGCGGGTTTCAGCTGCTAGCCGTGTCAGAACTCCGACGGGAAGCCGCAGGTCTGTGCTGCGCATGCAGTGACACCAGCCGTCTCCAGCAGATGAGAGCGCATCCGAGGGTGAGGAACGCTTCGTGGATGTCGTCGCGGATCTCCCAGCGAATCCGCAGGCGGCGGAACCAGTGCAGATGGCGAATGCACGCTCGACGACCCAGCGTTGTGTGCCGAGTCCAGAGCCGTGTTCAGTGCCGCGGCGGGCGATCAGCGGCCTCACGCCGAGGGCTCGGACCAGACGGCGGTACTTGTCGTGATCGTAGCCGCGGTCAGCAAGGATCACGTCCGGGCGGCGCCGGGGCCTGCCACGCTTGCCTCGTACCGGAGGCACGGCCTGGAGGAGCGGAATCAGCTGGGTGACATCGTTGCGGTTGCCGCCGGTCAAGGTGGCAGCAAGCGGGATGCCAGTGGCGTCAGTGATCAGATGATGCTTACTGCCCCTCCTGCCCCGATCAACGGGGCTTCGTCCGGTCTTGGCTCCCCCTTTAACGCTCGGACGTGGGAGCCGTCGACCGCCGCTCGGGAGAAGTCCAGGGCATTCGCGGCGCGCAGCTCTGCGAGGAGGGCCTGGTGCAGCTGACGCCACACGCCGGCCTCGGTCCATTCGGCCAGGCGGCGCCAGCAGGTCATGCCCGAGCCGAAGCCGAGTTCCTGCGGCAGATGTTCCCAGGCGATCCCTGTATGCAGCACGAACAGGATGCCCTGGAACACTAGCCGGTCCGGATGCCGCTTGCGCCCTGGATGCCGGGTCCGGCGCTCGATCTTGGGCAGCAGCGGTTCGATCACTGCCCACAGCTCGTCGTCGACTTCCCACGGCTTCGGCCGTGCCACCCCGCACCCCCAGATCGTCGATCCTGGAACGATCCAATCACCTCGGAGATCATTTCGTTAGGGCTTCTAATACTCCAGTCAGATTTTGTGTCCTGAGGTGCTGGTTGTCGTTGTCCGGGTATGGACGTGATACCTGAAGTCGATTGTTGGAAGGCCGAGTTGGAGACGGTTTTCGCTCGGGTGGCAGGCCGGTTTGGGCGGGCGGATCTGCGGTGGCGGATGCGGGACTACGTGCGGGGTCTGCTGGCGCCGGTCGGGCGGAAGAACGGCTGGCAGCTGGCGGAATGGGCCGGCCACCGTGATCCGGCGGGCCTGCAACACCTGCTGAACGGTGCCCGCTGGGATGCCGATGCCGTTCGCGACGACGTGCGGGACTACGCCGCTGAGCGGCTCGGTCCGGGCGGGGTACTGATCATCGATGACACCGGGTTCGTGAAGAAGGGCACCACCTCGGCCGGGGTGGGCCGGCAGTACACCGGCACCTCGGGGAAGATCGACAACTGCCAGATCGGCGTGTTCGCCGCCTACGCCACCAGCTCGGGCAGGGCCCTGGTGGACCGGGAGCTCTACCTGCCCAAGGCCTGGACGTCCGACCGTGAGCGGTGCCGGGCAGCGAAAATCCCTGATGAACGCGGCTTTGCAACCAAGGGGGAGCTTGCCCGGGACATCGTGCGCCGCTGCCTGGCCGCGGGCCTGCCGGCCGCCTGGGTGACTGCGGACGAGGCTTACGGGCAGGACTGGAACTTCCGGCGCCTGCTCGAGCAACTCGACATCGGCTACGTCGTTGCGGTGCCCAAGTCCCAGCAGATCAAGTCCCTGGCCGGCTGCTGGCGCATCGACCAGCTCATCGACGAAGCCCCCGCCGATGCCTGGCAACGGCTGTCCTGCGGCGACGGAGCGAAGGGCCCACGTGTCTATGACTGGGCCGCGGCGAAACTGCCCGCCAACATCATTTTCGACCCGGATCCGCCAACCCGTCATCGCTGGGTGCTGGCCCGCCGCAGCCTGTCCGATCCCACCGAGATCGCCTACTACCTCGCCCACGCACCCGTCGGCATCGAGATCGACGAACTCACCCGGATCGCCGGCAGCCGGTGGGCGGTCGAGGAATGCTTCCAGGCCGCAAAGAACGAGTGCGGCCTGGACGAGTACGAGGTCCGCCGCTATCCGGGCTGGTACCGGCACATCACCCTGGCCATGCTCGCCCATGCCTTCCTGACCGCTCTGGCCGCCCAAGCCGCCCACCGGGAAACCGCAGAAACGAACCGAACAGCCTCGTCTCCCTCACCGTGGCGGAAATCCGACGGCTCCTGGACGCTCTCCTACCCCACCCCAGAGACGAACTCGAACCACGTCAGCACGCCCTGAGATGGTCCCACTGGCGCAGACGCCACCAAGCCATCGCCCAACGATGCCACTACCTGAAAAGAGCCAGCTCAGGACACAAAATCTGACTGGAGTACTAAGCGCCCTGGCGGATTCCGTCACGGCTGCCGTGCCGGGCTCCCCACAGCTGCCGTTGCACACCGACGCTGATGTCAGGAGTGGATGTCAGCTCACAGGTTCGGCATCTGCTCGTCAGCCGGCCTGCGCGGTCGCGACAAAGCCGCGGCAGCACGCCTGTCGTTTGCATGCTTCTACTCAATCGAGGCTCGCAGCTCCTCGGGAGCCGGCCATGACGCCTGCCGGTGGATCATGCGGTGACAGTTGGCACAGATGAGAGCAAGACCGCTGAGCTTGGTGTGCCCTGAGCCCTCTTCCGTCAAGCGCGGGAAGGGGCTCAAGTGCGGGCTACGCCTGTCCTGTCGAGTTCTCGTCCGCCTTTTTCTTCAGGCGGCGCACGTACTCCCTGGTCCACCCGGTGATGCGGGCGACGGTCGCCTGGTTGCCGCGCTCCTCGCCCTGCTGGAGGGCGGCGACGGCTTCGGCCTGAAGGTCTTCGCGAGCGGCTTCGAGCGCTTGCTCTGCCTCGCGGTACCGCTGGGCTGAGAGTTCGAGTCGGGCTGTGTCCATGACGCCTATCATCCCACACGATAGGCCAACTCCATATGCCTATACCGTTGACAAAAGCCAACTGACTAGGCCAACACTATTCCCGTAAGGAAGTGACGACGAGGGGAACCCGGTGAAGAACACCATCAACGAGACCCAGGCCCAGACCCTCACCCGCCTCCTCGCCGCCGCCGCCCGCCAACACCCCGTCACCGTCACCTACCTCAAGGAAGAGAAAGACGAGAACGGTTGCAAGACCGGCCACCTCGTCGAGACGATCCGCACCATCGAGGTGCACGACGTCCGCACCACGAAGGCCGGCAACGTCACCTTCCGCGCGATGAACCGCGAGACCGGCGAGTCCCGGACCTTCCGCCTCGACCGCATCCAGGCGTACACCGTGCACCGCACCGCTTACACCGTCGCCCGCCCCAGCACCGAGCCGGCCCCCGTCGCCCCGGTCCCGAGCTGCCCGGCCACGGTCATCGGCCGGGAGCTTGCCCGCGATGATGCCGCGCACCACGCCGACCGGTACGCCACCCTCGCCGCCTGATTCAGCGACCGGCCTCCTCATTCCCCTCCGCCGACCACTCGTCTAGGTGATGGTGCGGTCGAGCCGTCGCGGTTACGCTGCTGGTGCCGCTGGTTTTGGGCCGGGCACCGTGCGTACACCGGAGTGCTACATGGCCCCAACCGAAATCCTCCACGCCTGCATTGCCGCTGTCGGCTTGGTTACGTCTCTGCTTCGCCTCGTGGAAGCCTGGAAGAACCGTCGGCCACGTCGCCCTTTGCCTGGCTGCTGCCGGGCAAAGGGCGTTTCATGCGTTCCGGCCCCGAGGCCGTGCACCTCGTGTGACGGGAAGGAACACACCGCCGCCAACGTTTAGCAGGTGACAGCGCCCCCGCCCGGCGGTACCGGGTGGGGGCGGTTCTGTCATGCCCGGAATTTTCACGGAGGTCCATGAAAACCTAGATCAGGCGTCGGAAGCCGGCGGGCGGACGAAGAGCAGGTTCCAACACCGCTGAAGTCCCGCCCCCTCAAGGGTCCGGCTGTGGAGTTTCCAGCCGAGCGACTCCACGCGCCCGATGGCAGCGGCGACATCCGCGTCCCTGTTCCGGGGAGACGGCGACGGGAAAAAGCGGTTCGTGAAGGTGGTGTCCCCGCGGTCCCATGCTTCTGCCGCAGCCTCGTCGATGCCCTTGATCGCGATCTTCTTCAGCAACTTCCTCAACATGCCGACACGTCAGAGGCGGTCCGCTCCCCCTTGTGCCCTGCTTCCGGAAACGCTGGTCAGTCACCGAAGGGCTCAGCGCCGTGGGCTGCGGCGATCTGATCGATCCGGGCGGCGAGGTCGAAGTCTGCGGCTGTCAGCCGGTGGCCGGCGTCGTGCGTGGTGATGCCGAACCGCACGTGGTCCCACCGCAGATCGATGTCGGCATGGTGGCCGATGAGTCGCTCGATGTCCGCGACGTGGACGATCATCGCAACGCCGCCGTGGTACCGGATCCCGAACCGGCAGGTGATCTCGTCACCGTTGCGGACCCACCCCGGCACTCCGGCCAGGTGGGCGGTGATCTCCTCGTCCGTCAGCACCACGGCCACAATCAGCTCCTATCGGTCACGGGGGCCAGGATCTCGGCAAGATCCCGGCCGACCGGTGCATCGTGCCACGGGCGCATCGCCTGCTCCAGAGTGGTCAACTCCCTGCGCATGCGGGCGGACCGGGTCTCGGCAGCAATCGTCGCCACAGTCCGGGCGATCTCCACCGCCTGGTCCGGCTCCCGTGCGGCGGCGGCTGCGGTCGCCTGCCGGGCCATGTACACCCCACGGTCCCGGCGGGCAGTCTCCGGCACGGCCGTAAGGACCTGCGACCACAGAGCCCCGGCCTCGGCGCCGAGGCCGAGGCGTCCGTAACAGGTGGCCCTCTGCACTTCGAGATACCCGGGCGTCCGCCGACAGGCGTTGCCCCACGGCAGGTCGTCGTCGACGCGGGGCAGCAGCAGGTCGGCCTGGTCGAGGAGCTGGTCTACCGATCGGCGATCGTCCGTGAGGCTGGCGCCATGGGCCTGCTGCTGCATCGCCATGATGCGCACCTTCGGAACGAGCCTGTCGGCGTCGTCGAGGGCGGCCTCGCACAGGTCGACGACTGCGCGTCCGTCGCCCAGGTCGGTACGGACTTGGGCCTGGTTCACGAGGCTGTACCCGATGAGGTGCGGGTCACGGGACCGCATGGCGATCTCCTGCGTCACCCCCCTCCAGAACGCCGCCCCGTCCATGTCTCCGGCGTCCTGGTACAGCCAGCCCACCAGCGCCGCGTAGGCGGCGCCGACGCGTAGGAGTCCGCGTCGCGTCTCTCCCTTTGCCGAGCGGACCAACTTGTCGATGAGCTGGTACTGGGCGGACACTGTGCCGATGAGGTCGTGGGGTCCGAGGAACATGTCTGCCCGGTAGTGCCCTTCCAGCTGCTGCTGGAAGTAGTCGATCAGGGCGGGGTCGACATGCTGCGAGGCCACAGGGCCGGCGACGAGCGCGGCCGCGGTGACGCTCACGAATGCGCGTCGGTTCACATCTGCCTCTTCGTGGTGCTCGGGCCGGATCCAGCTCGGCGGAGTGGTGAAGCCCAGGTCCTCGGGCCACCGGCCGAGCGCGTCGTGGATGACGACTGCGGTCTCCTCGGCCGGCCAGCCGGGGCGGTCGCCTTCCCACCGCCGCCAAGTCCGCGGGGACACGGTGAACTGCCGGTCGTCCAGGAGCTGCTGACCGTGCTCGGTGAGTGCGCCCGCGGCAGCTTCGATGGTCCGCCACCCCTTGTGTAAGCGGGCTGCCCGCAGCGCGTCGTTACGTCCCACGGATCCAGTGTGAGGGGTCATCGTCCGCGCTCCCGGCCATGGCCGCTACGTGGCCACGGATGGCCGTCCGGCGACCTATTCGCTACCTGACGTGCACACACATCATCAGGGTGTGACAGCGGGCCGCGCGGCGGAATGGGTGCAGCCCCTCCAATCGGGTTGGGAGTCGGGTCGTGGCAATGACGATGAAGGTGTACGAGGTGGGGCGCGACGGCGCCCGCCGGGTGGTGCGGGAGGAGGCCGAAGTCGCCCCGCTCGCCGAGGTCGAGCAGTCGTCCCGCTTCCCGGTGTGCCAGTGCCCCCGCTGCCTCACGGAGGCACCCTCGTGACCGAGGCCCAGGCGATAGAGCTGGCCGCGGCGTACCGGTCGTACATCGTCCACCTCCAGGAGTGCACCACCGGCTGCCGCACCACCGACACGATCTGCCCCACCGGCGAGGAGCTCCGGGCCGCGTATCAGGCAGCAGAGCGGGGGGCGGGGGGATGACCAGCCGTCGCCCGGCCCCCGCCCCCACGCCGACCCCGCCTTCGGATCCCGTGCTGGCGAATCTGATCTGGCTGCAGAAGACCCGCGAAGCCCGCCTCGCTGAGGCCCGCGCCCTCGACCGGGCACGGGCCCAGCGCTGACTCCCTGCCCGCGGCCGCCGCCGATCCGGCCGCGGGCAGGGCTACTCCCCCACCAGGTCCGAGGAGGACACACCGGTCGCGTCGGCAATGAGGATCAGGGAGTCGAGCAGCGCGGCCGAGTGCCCCATCTCGATCCGGTTGTACGTGGCCCGGTCCGTCTCGATGCGGAGGACAACCTGCTCCTGGGTGAGACCGGCCGCCCGCCGGGCAGCTCGGGTGCGGAGCGGTCTACGTTGGACAGCCGAAGACCCCCGCCGAGCTGTGCGGGGGGCCTTGCTTCCGTGGGACCGGCCTCCCCGCCGGCACACCACAGAATTTCGGGAGGCGCGTCTCAGGCGCGCGCAGGGAGACGTGCCTGCCCCTCCCTGCCCAGGAGCCTACGTGTCAGCGCCATGTAGTCCGCCCCTCGAACAGGTGACGAAAAGGTCTTGCCGTGTGGGGATGTGGCATCCATGTGGCATCGATCATGTAAATGGCCCCCCGATCCGACTGGACCGGGAGGCCGAAACAGGCTTTCACCTGCTAGTTCCTACTGTGGGCGCGGACGGTTTCGAACCGCCGACATCTGCTTTGTAAGAGCAGCGCTCTACCCCTGAGCTACGCACCCGTGGATGAGGCAACAGGTTACATGGCCCGCGCCCCGGGGTGGCAATCGGTTACCGGCGGCGGGGCGGTGTGCGGGGGATATCCCTACCCCGGAGACGGTAGCCGTCCGGATCGTGGCGATGTAGAGGCGCCGCATACCGTGAGGTGACATCGGCAGCGCACCTCAGGGGGACACGATCACCATGACCATCCGTACCGGTACAAGGGCACTCGTCGCGGCCGGTGGAACCGCCCTTCTCGTCGCCGCGCTGAGCGCGTGCGGCAGCACCGATGTGGAGGATGCGCCCGCCGAGAGCAAGTCGTTCGCGTACGACGGTTCGTCGCTCACCATCGAGGCGGAGGACGCGACCGTGGAGGTCGTTCCCGCCGATGTGGAGGCCGTGGAGGTGACGCGCCGGGTCGACGGGTGGGCGCTGCTCGGCAGCGGGCCGAAGCCCTCGTGGCGGCTGGACGGGGACACACTGACGTTCAAGGTGGGGTGCAAGGCGCTGATCAGCGACTGCGGCTCCCGTCTGGAGGTGAAGGTCCCCCGGGGGCTCGCGCTGACGGTGAACGCGGACAACGGGAAGGTCACCGCGTCCGGGTTCGACAGCCGGCTGACGCTGGCGTCCGACAACGGGGGGATCGTCGTACAGGACTGCAGCGGACCGCTGGACCTCAAGAGCGACAACGGGTCCGTGCTGGCCGAGCGGATCTCCGGGCCGACCGTGGTCGCGCGCTCGGACAACGGGTCGGTCGACATCGGGCTCTCCGCGGTCCCCGACCTGGTGGACACGGTGAGTGACAACGGCGGTATCACCATCGACCTGCCGGCGGGCAAGGAGCGGTACGCCGTGTCCGCGACGGCCGACAACGGGGACGTGTCGGTGCGGGTGCCCCGCGGCGACGACAGCCCGCACGTGGTGAAGGCGCACAGCGACAACGGGGAAGTCACCGTACGGAGCGCGAACTAACCGGACCCCGTGTTCGTCCTTACTGGTGGGAGAATGAACCGGGCAGGGCGATTCGGCACGGGAGAGGGATGTGACGGCGACGCACACGCGGCCGGGAGCGCAGGCGAGTGGTTGGGCCGTCAGGGACGTCCTGGCGCTGATGCTGCTGCCGGTTCCGCTGGTCGCCGCGGCCCTGCCGGGCGCGTTCGCCGGCGGGGGTACGAGGCGCTGGTTCGGCGGCCGGGGCGAGGGCCAGCGGGCGGAGGCCCAGGCGGCGAAGGACGGGGCCGCGAACGCCTTCTACGAGCTGGACACCGCTCAGCGGGACCTGAAGATCTCGATCGAGACGATCACCGCGGTGGACAGTTCACCGCGGGCCCGTAAGGCGGTGGAGGACTTCGCCGCGCTGGGCCGCCGGATCGACGAGGTCAGCCATGCGTACATCACCGCGGTCGACGCGCACGACCTCGACCGGGACGACCTGGAGCCGTCGGTCGCGGCTTCGGCGAAGACGCAGCTGACCCGGGCCAAGGACGATCTGGTCCGGGTGAAGGGTGAGCTGGACCGGTTCGCCCAGGGTATCGGGCCGCTGCTGGGCAGTGCGGAGACGCAGCTGGCCAGGCTGGCCCCGGCCGTGGAGCGGGCCCGCCAGGCCCTGCTGGCGGCGAGCAACGCCCTGGACGCGGTGCGGGGTTCCGGGCTGCGGGCCGATGATCTGGCGGCCCGGCTGGCGGCTCTCGCCCCGGAGCTGACCAAGCTCAACCAGGGGGCCGGGCAGCACGGCGTGGCCGAGACCCTCCAGCGGGCGGACCGGGTGCTGCGGGACGCGGAGGCGGTACGGGCGGAGGCGGACCGGCTGCCGGAGCGCGCCGCCGAGATCGACCGCCGGCTGGTGTCGCTGCGGACGCGCGCCCAGGCGCTGACGACCCGCGCCGGGCAGGTCGAACCGGTGCTGAGCGAGTTGCGGCGGCGGTTCGCGGCGGCCTGCTGGCAGGACCTCCAGCCCGTGCCCGACCAGGCGGCGGCCGATGTCGCGCAGGCGGAGAGGAAGCTGGCCGAGGCCGCCGAGGCGCGTGCCGACCAGCGCTGGGCCGACGCCACCTCCCGGCTCAGCACCGTCCGTGCCCTGCTGAACACCACGGACGACGCGGTGTCCGCCGCCGGTGACCGGTTGCAGCGGCTGAACGCCGTGGCCAAGGATCCGCAGGCGGAGATCGAACGCACCCGGTTCGCGATCCGTGACGCCCAGCGCCTCGCCATGGCCGGGCGCCACACCCCCGACCCGCGGCACGCCCGCCCGCTGGACGACGCGGTGGCCCGGCTGGAACGGGCGGTCACCGGGCTGGAGGGCCGTCACCCCGATTACTGGCACTTCCTGACGGAGACGGAAGCGGTCCGGCAGACGGCGGCCCGTGTGGTGTCCGCCATCCGCGAGGAACGGGGCTCCGGCGGCGCCTGAGAGGCCGCGAGGGCTGAGGGCCGCGAGGTCTGCGGGCTGCGGGCCCGGGCCGTGAGGGCCGGGGGCTACGGGGTCCGGAGGCCGCGAGGTCCGGGGACTGCGGTGACCGGAAAGGCTGCGGGCCCGGGAGAGGGAGTGCGGTGCGAACGGGGATCCGGCAGTGGCTGAGGGGCGGCGGCGGTGTGACCGGAAATCCGGCGGTGCCTGAGGGGCGGCGGTGACTGGAGAGGCTGCGGTGGCCGGGGAGGCTGCGAGGCCCTGAAAACCGTGGGGTTCTGTGTGGCGCGATCCTGTGAGAGGCCGCGGGCCGTCCCGTAGCCTTGGGCCATGCCTCGTTACGAGTACCGCTGCCGCCCCTGTGACGCGACCTTCGAGGTCAGCCGTCCGATGACCGAATCGTCCGCCCCCGCCGTCTGCCCGGCCGGGCACGAGGACACCGTGAAGCTGCTGTCCACCGTGGCCGTCGGGGGTTCCGCCGAGTCCGCCGCCCCGTCTTCCGCCTCGGGTGGCGGAGGCTGCTGCGGTGGTGGCTGCTGCGGCTGAGTGCAGGCCCGGGGCCCCGCTCCCGCCGGGAGGCGGTTACTTCCGGCGGGAGAGCGTCAGGCCGTCCGCCACGGTGAGCAGGACGCTGTCCATCCGGCCGTCGGCGC
Source organism: Streptomyces nitrosporeus (assembly GCF_008704555.1). Classification (NCBI taxonomy): domain Bacteria; kingdom Bacillati; phylum Actinomycetota; class Actinomycetes; order Kitasatosporales; family Streptomycetaceae; genus Streptomyces; species Streptomyces nitrosporeus. The sequence continues at coordinate 5,448,073 of NZ_CP023702.1, read as the reverse complement.
TCACATGCGCGTTGAACTCCTTGATCGCCGCCGGGGCTCCGGTCGCGTGCGGGTCGACGACGCCCCCGTGGAAGAGCGTGTTGTCGGTGACGACGAGCCCGCCGGGGCGCATCCGCGGGACCAGTTCCTCCCAGTACGCGATGTAGTTCCCCTTGTCCGCGTCGAGGTAGGCCAGGTCGATGTGCGGCTCTTCCGGCATCGCGCGCAGGGTGTCCAGGGCGGGTGCGATCCTGAGGTCGATCCTGTCGGCGACGCCCGCCTTCTGCCAGGCCAGGCGTCCGTACGCGGTCCATTCCTCGGAGACGTCACAGGCGATCAGCCGGCCGTCCGACGGGAGGGCCCGGGCCATGGAGAGGGCCGAGAAGCCGGTGAAGGTACCGATCTCGACGATGTGCCGTGCGCCGGTCAGCCGGACGAGGAAGGCGAGCAGCGGTCCCTGTTCCTGGGCCGACTGCATGCCCGCGTGGTCGGGGAAGCGGTGGCGGGTCGTCTCCACGAGGTCGAGTTGCACCGGGTCCAGCGGCGGGTTGTGCGCCAGCACGTAGGCGTACAGCTCGTCGGTGATCTTGGTCTGGTTTCCCTGGGTCATGGCGCCGCTCCCTCGTCCGGGCCCGGGTGGCCCCCGTGTGTGCCACCGTACGACCGCACGGCTTTCCCGCCCACCGGTCCACTCGCCGGACGAGCCGGCGGGTGATCGCGGTGGTGCAGGAAGCGGCGCAGGATCTCCTCGCCGGCGGCGACGCCCCGCAGGCCGAGGGCCTCGGTGCGGGGCGCGTTCCAGCCGTTGTCGGCGAGTTCGCCGTGGGCCGGGCGCCAGGAACGGTCGGCTGCCAGCAGCAGATCGGCGTCCAGCAGGGAGTCCCCGGCGGCGAGGGCCGTGGTGGCCCCGCTGCGGCGGGCGACCTCCCGCATCGCCGCGCTCTTGGTGAGCGGGGCGGGTACGGCGTAGATCTTGCGGCCCTGGAGGGAGACGGTCCAGCCGCGGGGTTCCGCCCAGCCGGCCAGCTCCCCCACCCAGTCCGGGGGCAGCGCGGCCCGGTCGACGACGAGGTAGGCGAAGACGTCCTCGGCGACCCGTTCCTTGAGCAGCCAGGCCGGATCGGCGGTGGCGAGGAGGCGGGCGCGGACCTCGGCGAGGGGGGCGCACTCCGCCGCGAGACGGCCGGTCACCTGTCGCTGCCAGTGCGGGTCGGACTCGCCGTCGACCAGCAGGTGGCCGCCGTTGGCACAGATCGCGTACCGGGGCGGGGGGCCGGGGAGGTGGATGCGGTGGTACTGCTCGCGGGTCCGCGTGGTGGTGGGGACGAAGACGGTGGTGCGGGCCAGCTCGTCGAGAAGGGCGGCCGCCTCCTCCGTCATGTAGGAGAGGGGCGCCCCGCCGTAGACCTCCACGCACAGGAGCCGGGGGGCCTGCGCGTCGGGGACGCCGAGCTGGAGGGCCGCCGCCGAGTAGATGAGGGTGCGGTCGAGGTCGCTGGCGACCAGCGTCACCGGGGCGGCGGGCGCGCCGGGGACGGCGGGAACAGCGGGCGCGCCGGGGACGGCGGCGGGGGCCGGGGCGGCGGGAGCCAGGACGGCGGCGGGCAGGGGAACGCCTGCTGAGGCCCCGGGGGCCGCGGTATCCGGGGTGTCCAGCGCGTCCGGCGCGTCCGGTGCGTCCGGTGCGTCCGGTGCGTCCGGTGCGTCCGGTGCGTTCGGTGCGTTCGGTGCGTCCGGTGCGTCCGGTGCGTCCGGTGCGTCCGCGGAAGGTGCCTGGGGGGTGGTCATCGGGCCGTCACCGCCGTGCCGTCCGCGCCGGTGGCGCCGCGGGTGTACTTCGGGTGGATCAGCCCGACGCAGGTGTACGGGAGTCCGTCGACCTCCTCGACCGGCACGCCGCGCTGTTCGGCGAGCAGCCGTACGTGGTGGAGGTCGGGTCCGGCGTCGCGCTTGGCCAGGATCTTCCAGGGCACGCGGCGCAGCAGCACCCGGGTGGTCTCGCCGACGCCGGGCTTGACGAGGTTCACGTCGTGGATGCCGTACTCCTCGCTGATCCGTTCCACGGCGGCCCAGCCCTCCCAGGTGGGGGCCCGGTCGGCCGCGAGCAGTTCCTTGGTGCCGGTGTCCACGGCGTCGGTCACCTCGTCGAAGCGGGCGGCGACGGTGTCGAGGAAGAGGCCGGAGACGTCGTCGTCCGCCAGTTCGCGGTAGAACTTCGCACCGTGGTAGTCCCGCGGGCCGACCAGGTCGGCGCGCAGCACCGTACGGGAGACGAGCCCGGAGACCGTGGAGTTGAGGCAGGCGGACGGGACGAGGAAGTCCTCGCGTGTCCCGTAGGTGCGCACGCAGCCGCCGGGGTCGGCGAGTACCGCGATCTCCGGGTCGAAGCCTTCGAAGTCCTGGAGGGCGGCGGCGAGTTCGCGGGTGATGGCCCCCTTGCCGGTCCAGCCGTCGACGAAGACGACGTCGGCCGGGTCGTGATGGGCGGCCAGCCAGCGCAGGGCGTTGGCGTCGATGCCCCGGCCTCGGACGATGGAGACGGCGTAGTGCGGCAGGTCGATGCCGTGGCGGTGCAGGGCCCAGCGGCGCATGAGGACCCCGACGGGGGTGCCGGCCCGGGCGAGGGAGACCAGGACCGGGCGGGAGCCGGTGTGGCCGCGTTCGGCGAGGACGGTCTCGGTGACGGTTCCGACGGCCCGGGCGATACGGGTGGCGGAGGTGTCCAGGGCCGCCTTGAACAGTTCCTGGTACTGCGCGGTGGGCTGGTACTCGACGGGCAGCGATTCGGCGTAGTGCGCGCCACCGCTCTGTATCGCCTCCTCGCGTTCCTCGGTGGGCGCCTCCAGCACGGTGTCCGAGAGGTCCTGGAGCAGCCAGCCGACCTCGTCGGGCGCGTAGGAGGAGAAGGCGGGACCCCTGAGGGGTTCGGGGAGCATGGCGGCTTCCAGCCTTTCGCGGGGCTCGGTGGGGGGCGCCGGTACGCCGGACGGGGTGCGGGCCGCCGGCCGGTAGGACGGTACGACGGCGAGCAGGACGCGTTCCGTGTGCGCGGTCAGCTGGTCGAGCAGGCCGCCGGGGGCGTGCAGGGCGGGGGTGTCGGCGACGGAGTCCACGACGAGGACGACGGCGTCGAAGCCGCCTCCCGCGACGTTGTAGGCGTACCGGTCGCCGGGGCCGTCCGCGGGTTCGTCATGGGCGGGGAAGACCAGGCGGGTGCGTATCGCGTAGCCGGGGTCGTCGACGGCGAGGACGGGTGAGCGGGTGGTGGTGGAGTAGCGGACCTCGGCGGTGGTGGCGGCCTGGAGGGCGGTGCCGAGCCGCAGCGGCGCGTACATCAGCTCCTCGAAGCCGAGGACGAGTATCCGGCGGGCCTCCCCCAGCGCGTCGGCGAGACGGGCCGCCATGCCCGGCAGGGCGGCTTCCAGGGCCGCGCGGTGGGCGGGGGTGAAGCCGTGCCGGCCGCCGTCGGGCACCCCTGCGGGCCAGCCCAGCTCGACCCGTACGGGGGCCGGGGCGGGCCCGGGGCGTTCCCCGGCCGCCGGGCGTACGCCGTCGTGGGCGGCGGGGGCGGGTATCGCGGTCCCCCGCTCGTGGGCGGCGGGTGCGGTCGCCCCGGCCTCCCGCTCGTGGGCCTCGACCAGCGCGCGACCCTTCTCCAGGACCCCGTCCGGGAGCCGTACGGTGCCGCGGGCGCGGACCACCAGGTCGACCCTGGCGCCGATCTCCTCGGCGAAGGCGGTGAGCCGCCCCTGGTCGGCCTCGGACCTCATGTCGACCAGGGCCACGATGACGTACCGGTCGCGGGGGTAGCGCCCGTGGAGGGCGCGGACGGTGTTGAGGACGGTGTTGCCGGTGGAGAACTCGTCGTCGACGAGGACCAGGGGGGCGCTCCGGTCCGGTGCGCTCAGCAGGCCGGGCCGTTCGGGCAGCAGCAGGTGGGAAGTGGCGTGGGAGTGGGCCTCCTCGAACCCGCCCGCCTGTGGGACGCCCGGGACGGGGCGGCGGGTGGAGTGCAGGTAGGCGGCCGTCCCGAGCCCGTCGGCGACGGCGTGGCCGAGGCCGGTCGCGGTCTCGGCGTATCCGAGGACGACCGCCCGGCGGGCCCCGGCCTCGCCCAGCAGGTCCCGCACCCGCTTCCCGAGTTCGTACCCGGCGCCGTGGACGACGGACGGCAGCTGCGGCACGTGTTTGCCCAGCACGTTGGAGACCAGCAGGTGGGCGCGTTTCGGGTTGCGGCGCAGGGCGAGGCCCAGCAGTTCGCGGAGTTCCCCGTCACCGGCGAGTTCGACTCCCAGCCGCTCGGTCACCCAGTCGCCCGACCACTCCACGTCCACTGCCTCCGCTGTCTCGTCGTCCGCCGCTGCCCCTGCCGGTCCCGCCGCTGTCGCTGTCGCGGCGTGCCCGTCCATGGTCCTGTTCAGTTCGCCAGCCCCGCCGCCAGGAGTTCCACGAAGCCGACGTCCTCCCGGGCCACGCCGAAGACCTCCGCCCGCCGCAGGGTCCGCTCGGCCCAGGCGCGGTGCGGTTTCACCTCGTTCATCTTGTTCGTGTACGCCGAGCGCAGCACTCCCCCGCCCTCGCGTTCGGGCCGCAGGATGTCCTGGGCGTCGCTGTACTCCTCGTGGCTGACGACGGACAGCGCGTGCACGGGCAGGACGTGGGAGGGGTGGATGCAGGTCTTGCCGAGGAGCCCGTTGGCCCGGTCGAGTTCGATCTCGCGCAGCAGCCCGTCCAGGTCGTGCTCGATGAGGGCGGTGCGCAGTTCGTCGGCCGCCCCGGCGGTGAAGGGGCTGCGGCGCAGCTGTGGCTTGAACATGCGCTCCTGGAGCCGGAAGTACTCCCATACGGGTCCGGTGATGGTGAACCCGGTGCCGTCCGCACGGCCCAGCACGTTGACGACGTCGCCGATGACGGATCCGACGATCTGGACGTCGTACGCCGTCATCTCGGGGGACCGGCGCAGACCGTAGGCCGAGCAGAAGTCGGTGACGCCGAGCCGGAGGGCGAGGACGCGCTCCCGGTGCTTGTCGACCGTGCGGGCGATTCCCCGGAGCGTCTCGCCCCGGCTCTCCAGGTGCAGCAGTTCGGGGGATTCGAGGACCGGCATCGCGAACAACCGGTGCCCGCTCGCCGCTTCCGCCTCGGCGAGGGCCTCCAGGAAGAGTGCGCCACGCTCCTCGGTGAATTTGGGAAGTACGAATCCGGACAACCACCGCGCCGACTCCCCGAGGCGGTCCACGAGGTCGGTGATCTGCCCGGGTTCACGGACCCTGATGAACAGCAGTGGCGCCTCGGCGCCCCGTGCGGCGATATCCGCGAACTGCCGTACGAGATTGGCCTCCGCGCCGACGACTTCGGAGTCGTCGATGGAATCCTCCAGGCAGAGGACCATGGAGACCACTCCGCGGTCCGCCTGCTTGATCACGTCGTCGGCCAGGTGCGGCCGGGTCGCGGGGCTGTAGAGCGTGGCCCCGAGAGCCGCCGCGAGCAGGTGCGGCTGGGAGGCCGCGTTGAATTCGCACGGCTCCTTGAAGAACAGGCTCTGACGCACAACGGGTGATATATGCCCGAAATGACGCACTTGCTTCCCCCGTACTGGCTGACAGATCGGACAAGGTATGGCCGGTAATAGTACGTTCGGAGAGGTGTCCTGAGTTCCCCGGCCATGTGAACTTCAGATGACCCGGTACCGCGCCCCGCCTTTTCCGTACCTCCTTCCGCGTCCGTTCCCGCTCCGCGGCGGCGCGCCGGAACGCTCTGCTCCGGATGTTCCTGGCCTACTGGTCCGTACCCCCGCGTTGTCCGGGCAGACCACCAGCAGGCAGGATGACCGGCATGACGCACGCGATGCTGAAGGGATCGAACGTCCCCCTCGACGCCACGGCCGTACGGGCCGTGCTGCGCTGGACCCCCGGGCCGGGGGTCCCCGACGTGGACGCTTCCGCCCTGCTGCTCGGTTCCACGGGCAAGGTGCGCTCCGACGAGGACTTCGTCTTCTACAACCAGCCCCGGCACCCTTCGGGCCTGGTCCGCAGGCTGCCCAAGCGCAGCACCCCGGACGGGCTCACGGACACCGTCGAGGCGGACCTCGCGTCGCTCGATCCCTCCGTGGACCAGGTGGTCATCGCGGCGTCCTGCGACGAGGCGGCGTTCGAGCAGGTCCGGGACCTGCGGATATCGCTGTACGACGCGGCCGCGGCGGACGGTGAGCCGCTCGCCGTCTTCGACGTGCGCGCGGAGACGGGCGAGGAGACCGCGGTCATCTGCGGCGAGTTCTACCGGCGCGGCGACTCCTGGAAGTTCCGCGCGGTGGGGCAGGGCTACCCGACCGGCCTGGTCGGGCTGGCCACCGAGTTCGGGATCTCGGTCGACGAGTCCGCTGCCGGGGCCGGGCCGGAGCCCGCGCCGGAGCCCTCCGCGTCCCCCACGTCCTTCACTCCGGCCCCACCGGTCGCCGTGTCCTCCCCGGACGAGCACGCCACCGTCCAGCACCAGCAGCCGGCGTACGGCTACCCGCAGCCCGCCCAGGCGCCGCAGCCCGCCTACGGCTACCCGCAGCCCGCGTACGGCTATCCGCAGCCCGCGGCGGCCGCCGCGTACGCCGCCGATCCGAACTTCGTACTCCCCCCGCAGGGCCCGCAGTTCATCCGGCCGTGAACGGCGGCCGCGGACGGGCCCGCGCCCCGGGGCGGGCACGTCAGGTCCGTGTCTTGTAGCCGCGCCCCCACTGCATGCCGAAGCCGTACATCCGGTCCAGCTCCGACTGGAAGCCGTAGACGAACTTCACCTCGCGCCGCACGATCAGTTCGTCCTTGACCCGCTCCACCGTCAGGACGGCGCACGAACGGGCCTCCGGGGCCCGCTCGTCCAGCTCGATCTCGATCCTCGGGCCGTTGCCCGGGTAGAGCGTCACCTTGGCGTGCGTACGGTCGAAGGCGGGCGTCTGGTCGTAGATGTAGACGAAGAACAGCAGCCGCTTGATCTCGTCCCGGTGGTCGAGGTTCACGTAGAGCGTCTCACCGGACGGCGCACCGAAGCGGTCGTCGCCGCTGAGCCTGATGTAGGGCGGCCCCTGGAGGTCGCCGGTCAGGTTCCCCAGGGGCTGTACCACGCCCTTGGTGCCGTCGGTCAGTTCGTACATGCAGCCCAGGTCCAGGTCCACGTTGACCATGCCCTGCGTGTGCGCCTGGACCACGTCGGGCTGGAAGAGCTTGAACGGGCGCAGCAGCCGGCCGCTCTGGCTCGACCGGCCGCCGATGTCCGATGTGCGCATCCGCCACGACAGGTTGACCCGCAGATTGCCCGAGACGGCACCCTGCTTGTCCAGCGAGACGGTGGCGTTGCGCCTGGTGAGCACGATGGAACTCGTCGCCGACTGCCCCGTGTCGAACTGCGCGGCCCGTCCCGGCATCAGGCCGTCCCAGAAGCCCATCCCAACCCCCCACATGATTCCGCCGGGCCGCTTCCCGGCCCGGCACACACCCCGCACACGACACCGCGGGGCGGACCATCGGGCCGGGTCCGGGTTTCCCCGGAGAACCGCCTCGTGGGCCGCCCCGCAGAAAGAGCGTTCCGCAATCCTGGCCGGGTCACACCCCGGAGGACACCTCTGCCTTGGAATCGCCGCTGCCGCCCTCGCCGCCGGCGGCGGCGAGGGCCTTGTTCCGACGGACCGAGGACCAGAAGGACCAGCCGATCAGCACCACACCCACGGAACCGGTGATGAGTTCGTTGATCTCGTACTGGATGGTGATCATCAGGATGACGGCGAGCGCGCCGATCGCGTAGTGCGCGCCGTGCTCCAGGTAGACGTAGTCGTCCAGGGTGCCCTGGCGGACCAGGTACACGGTGAGCGAACGGACGTACATGGCGCCGATACCGAGGCCGAGGGCCATCAGCACGATCTCGTTGGTGATGGCGAAGGCGCCGATGACACCGTCGAACGAGAAGGAGGCGTCGAGGACTTCGAGGTAGAGGAACATGAAGAACGCGGCCTTGCCGGCCAGCAGGACCCCGGAGACCGGCTTGCCGGCCTTCTTGGCCTCTTCCTCGGCCTCCTGTTCGCGCTCCTCCTCCTCTTCCAGCTTGTTCTCGAAGAATCCGGAGAGACCGCCGACGACGAGGTAGGTGATCAGACCCGCGATACCGGAGAGCAGGACCGTCTCCGCCTTGTCGGCGTGACCGCCCCCGTGCTGGTGCGCGTGCGTGGCGACCGTCATCGAGGCGATCAGCAGGACGATCAGCGCGACGCAGACCGACAGCATGTCGACCTTGCCCAGCTTGGCGAGCGGACGCTCGATCCAGCGCAGCCACTGGATGTCCCGGTCCTCGAAGATGAAGTCGAGGAAGATCATCAGCAGGAACATCCCGCCGAAGGCGGCGATGGACGGATGCGCGTCCGTCACCAGTTCCTTGTACCTGTCGGGGTCGTTGAACGACAGGTCGACGGCCTCGATCGGGCCGAGCTGGGCGCTGATGGCCACGATCACGACAGGGAAGACCAGCCGCATACCGAAGACCGCGATGAGCACACCGATCGTGAGGAAGATCTTCTGCCAGAAGGCATTCATCTTCTTCAGGATTCCGGCGTTGATCACCGCGTTGTCGAAGGACAGCGAGATCTCCAGGACCGACAGGATCGCGACCACCCCGAAAGCCTGCCACCCCCCGTAGAACACCGCTGCGACCAGGCCGAGCGCGGTCACCGCGAACGACCAGCCGAAGGTTTTCAGAAGCACTGGCTACCCCATCGTGTATGTAACGGGTCTCCCCTGGTTGTGTAAGGGGCTCCCCCGCGCCCGTGCGCGGTTTTACGAAACGTTGACCCCGAAGTCTAGAGCGATGCCGCGCAGCCCGGACGCGTACCCCTGGCCCACCGCACGGAATTTCCACTCCCCGCCATAGCGGTAGAGCTCGCCGAAGATCATCGCCGTCTCGGTCGACGCGTCCTCGCTCAGGTCGTACCGCGCGAGTTCCTGACCGTCGGCCTGATTCACCACGCGGATGAAGGCATTGCTGACCTGTCCGAATGTCTGACCGCGGTTGTCGGCCTCATGGATCGAGACCGGGAAAATGATCTTGTCGCAGTGGGCCGGGACCTGGTTGAGGTTCACGATGACCGATTCGTCGTCGCCGTCACCCTCACCGGTGAGGTTGTCACCGGTGTGCTCGACCGAACCGTCGGGGCTGGTGAGGTTGTTGTAGAACACGAACCACTCGTCCCCCAGGACCCGTCCCGACTGGCACAGCAGCGCGCTGGCGTCGAGGTCGAAGTCCGCTCCGGTCGTGGATCGCGCGTCCCAGCCGAGCCCCACCAGCACCTGGGTGAGATTCGGTGCGGCCTTGGAGAGGGAGACATTGCCTCCCTTGGCGAGTGTGACGCCCATGCTGTGTCCTCCCCGAGTCGATGATTCGGTCGTACGGACGCCCGGCACCGGTGGCGCGGGGGCTCCGCCGAGCGCGTCCGGCGCCGCACGAGGTGCGGCGCCGGACGCGGTGGTGCGGTCGGGGCCCGCGGGCCCCGGGTGTGCGGCTCAGACGTTGACGCCGAAGTCCTGCGCGATGCCGCGCAGACCCGATGCATACCCCTGGCCGATGGCACGGAACTTCCACTCCGCGCCGTTGCGGTAGAGCTCGCCGAAGACCATGGCGGTCTCCGTCGAGGCGTCCTCGCTGAGGTCGTAGCGCGCCAGCTCGCTGTTGTCCGCCTGGTTCACCACGCGGATGTACGCGTTGCGCACCTGGCCGAAGCTCTGCTGGCGGGACTCGGCCTCGTAGATCGAGACCGGGAAGACGATCTTGTCGACGTCGGCCGGGACGGCCGAGAGGTTGACCTTGATGACCTCGTCGTCCCCTTCGCCCTCACCGGTGAGGTTGTCACCGGTGTGCTCGACGGAACCGTCGGGGCTCTTGAGGTTGTTGAAGAAGACGAAATTACCGTCGCTGCCGACCTTGCCCTCGGCGTTCGTCAGCAGCGCGCTGGCGTCGAGGTCGAAGTCACCGCCGGTGGTCGTCCGGGCATCCCAGCCCAGACCGACGATGACCGCGGTCAGGTTCGGCGCGGCCTTGGTCAGCGAGACGTTGCCGCCCTTGCTGAGGCTGACTCCCACGAGTCCTCCAAGAGTGTTGAGAGGGCCGGCAGACACCAGCGCCCCCGTCGTGCGTTGGCATCGGATCAACGATTGGATCCTAGTGACCGGTTCCCGGCCAAAACAGGCTTTTGGCCGGGTGCCACCGGCGAATTACCGTATCCGGTACCGGGGACCTCCGGATCCGGCCGCAGGACCTCCGGATCCGGCCGCCAGGACTCGCGGATCCGGCCGCCTGAACTCCCGGGCCCGGTGCGGGCCCGGCCCCGCGGACCCCGGGGCCGGGGCCGGGGGTCGCCGGGCTCCGGCCGAGGGGCCGCCCGGCCGTCAGAGCGAGTCGAGGGCCTTGATGTAGTCGTTCAGGTCGCGCGCGTCGGGCAGGCCGTTGACGACCGTCCAGCGGACCACGCCCTCCTTGTCGATGACGAAGGTGCCGCGCACCGCGCAGCCCTTGTCCTCGTCGAAGACGCCGTACGCGCGCGAGGTCTCGCCGTGCGGCCAGAAGTCCGACAGCAGCGGGTACTCCAGCCCCTCCTGCTCGGCGAAGACGCGCAGGCTGTGGATGGAGTCGTTGGAGACGGCGAGCAGCTGGGTGTCGTCGTTCTCGAACTTCGGCAGCTCGTCACGGAGCGCACAGAGCTCTCCGGTGCACACGCCGGTGAAGGCGAACGGGTAGAAGAGCAGGACCACGTTCTTCTCACCGCGGAAGTCGGAGAGCTTCACCGTCCGGCCGTGGTTGTCCTTGAGTTCGAAATCCGGAGCCTTCGTGCCGGCCTCGATCGCCATGAGAGAGCTTCCCTTCGCAACGTCGTCACTGACCCGGCCTGGGCCGCCCGGGTGACGCCCAGCCTACGCAGCGCGATCCGGGTCCCCGCACCGCCCCGCGCGGAGTCCTCCGGGCTTCCGCGCGGAGTCCTCCGGGCCCCCGCCGGGTACGACGAAGGCCCCCGGGTGGTGCCACCCGGGGGCCTTCGGTCGTGATGAAGCAGTTCAGCGCTTGGCTTTCGCGCCCTTGGGCGTGACCAGACGGCTGCCCGTCCAGTCCTTGCCGGCACTGATGCTCTTGGTCTGGGCGAGACCAGCTGTCTGGGCAGCCTCGTTGATGTCGCTCGGCTCGACGTATCCGTCACGGCCGGTCTTGGGCGTCATGAGCCAGACCGCCCCGCCGTCCTCGATCAGGCCAATGGCATCCACCAGCGCGTCCGTAAGGTCGCCGTCCTCGTCACGGAACCAGAGCAGGACGACGTCAGCGACGTCGTCGTAGTCCTCGTCGACGAGATCCTGGCCGATTGTGGCCTCAATGCCCTCACGGAGCTCCTGCTCGACGTCGTCGTCGTAGCCGATCTCCTGGACCACCTGTCCGGGCTCGAACCCAAGCCTTGCGGCCGTGTTGGTCCGTTCCTCCGCGTGGTCCGCGGTCGCGCTCACGGGTTGCCTCCTGATCATGTTTCGGAAAATGCTTCAGCCACGCGCGTGCGCGGGGCGTTGGCCGTAGTCCACACGGGCACGGCGAATCGCGCAAGTACCCGGCGTACGAGACCGCCTAAACGGTGACGTTCCCTGCCACGTCACCGCAACTTCCGGCATGTCCCCTGCGGACCCGGACGGTACCCGGATCCTTTTACGTCCTCCCTCAGCTTATGCCGTTTCGGCCCGGCATTCGGAGTCGAACGGCCTTTGGGAGCGCTTGGACGACTTGGGCGTATGGTTGCGTTTTGGGCCGGACCGCCCGCGCGCCGCCGGAATCCCTGCCCGGACGGACCCGGCGGGAACCTTGTGTTACCCCACAGTAGAGATGACGTTTGAGATCTCGCGGTACACGATGGAGGCGGCGTACAGCAGCCATCCGGGGGGAACGTTCCCCGTACCAGGCCCCGAAGTGCAGCACCGAACAGCGAAGGAACAGCGTGGCTTCCGGATCCGATCGCAACCCGATCATCATTGGCGGCCTTCCGAGCCAGGTCCCGGACTTCGATCCTGAAGAGACCCAGGAATGGCTCGACTCCCTCGACGCCGCCGTCGACGAGCGAGGCCGTGAGCGGGCCCGCTACCTGATGCTCCGGCTCATCGAGCGCGCGCGGGAGAAGCGCGTCGCCGTGCCGGAGATGCGCAGCACGGACTACGTGAACACGATCGCCACGAAGGACGAGCCGTTCTTCCCCGGCGACGAGGAGATCGAGCGCAAGATCCTCAACGCGACCCGCTGGAACGCTGCCGTGATGGTCTCGCGCGCCCAGCGTCCCGGGATCGGCGTCGGCGGCCACATCGCGACCTTCGCCTCCTCCGCCTCGCTGTACGACGTGGGCTTCAACCACTTCTTCCGGGGCAAGGACGACGGCCTCGGCGGCGACCAGATCTTCTTCCAGGGGCACGCCTCCCCCGGTATCTACGCCCGCGCCTTCCTGCTGGACCGGCTGAGCGAGGCGCAGCTGGACGCCTTCCGCCAGGAGAAGTCGAAGGCGCCGAACGGCCTGTCCAGCTATCCGCACCCGCGGCTGATGCCGGACTTCTGGGAGTTCCCGACGGTCTCGATGGGCCTCGGTCCGCTCGGCGCGATCTACCAGGCGCGGATGAACCGCTACATGGAGGCGCGCGGCATCGCCGACACCTCCGCCTCCCATGTGTGGGCCTACCTCGGTGACGGCGAGATGGACGAGCCGGAGTCGCTGGGCCAGCTCTCCATCGCGGCCCGTGAGGGCCTGGACAACCTGACCTTCGTGGTCAACTGCAACCTCCAGCGCCTCGACGGCCCGGTACGCGGCAACGGCAAGATCATCCAGGAGCTGGAGTCGCAGTTCCGCGGCGCCGGCTGGAACGTGATCAAGCTGGTCTGGGACCGCACCTGGGACCCGCTGCTCGCCCAGGACCGCACGGGCATCCTGGTCAACAAGCTGAACACCACACCGGACGGCCAGTTCCAGACGTACGCCACCGAGACCGGGGCGTACATCCGCGAGCACTTCTTCGGTGACGACCCGCGGCTGCGCGAGATGGTCAAGGACATGTCCGACGACCAGATCCTGCACCTGGGCCGCGGCGGGCACGACCACCGCAAGGTCTACGCGGCCTACGCGGCGGCCAAGGCCCACAAGGGCCAGCCGACGGTGATCCTGGCCCAGACGGTCAAGGGCTGGACGCTCGGCCCCAACTTCGAGGGCCGCAACGCGACCCACCAGATGAAGAAGCTGACGGTCGAGGACCTCAAGCGCTTCCGTGACCGGCTGCACCTCCCGATCACCGACAAGGAGCTGGAGGGCGGCGCCCCGCCGTACTACCACCCGGGCCGTGACTCGGAGGAGATCCAGTACATGCACGACCGCCGCAAGGGCCTGGGCGGTTACGTCCCGACCCGGGTGGTGCGTGCGAAGCCGCTTCCGCTGCCGGACGACAAGGCGTACGCGGCTGCGAAGAAGGGGACCGGGCAGCAGTCGATCGCCACGACCATGGCGTTCGTCCGTGTCCTGAAGGACCTCATGCGGGACAAGGAGATCGGCAAGCGTTTCGTGCTGATCGCGCCTGACGAGTACCGCACCTTCGGTATGGACGCGTTCTTCCCGAGCGCGAAGATCTACAATCCGCTCGGCCAGCAGTACGAGTCGGTGGACCGCGAGCTGCTGCTCACCTACAAGGAGTCCCCGACCGGGCAGATGCTGCACGACGGCATCTCCGAGGCGGGCTGCACCGCCTCGCTGATCGCCGCGGGTTCGGCGTACGCCACGCATGGTGAGCCGCTGATCCCGGTGTACGTCTTCTACTCGATGTTCGGTTTCCAGCGCACCGGTGACCAGTTCTGGCAGATGGCCGACCAGCTGGCCCGTGGTTTCGTGCTGGGCGCGACCGCCGGCCGTACGACGCTGACCGGTGAGGGCCTTCAGCACGCGGACGGCCACTCGCAGCTGCTGGCGTCGACCAACCCGGGCTGCGTCGCGTACGACCCGGCGTTCGGGTACGAGATCGCGCACATCGTCAAGGACGGTCTGCGCCGGATGTACGGCGGGACGCCCGAGGAGAACGAGGACGTCTTCTACTACCTCACCGTCTACAACGAGCCGATCCAGCACCCCGCCGAGCCGTCCGACGTGGACGTCGAGGGCATCCTCAAGGGCGTGTACCGCTACAGCGCCGGTGAGCGGGGGCAGATCCCCGCGCAGATCCTGGCGTCGGGCGTGGCGGTGCCGTGGGCCGTCGAGGCGCAGCGGATCCTCGCCGACGAGTGGGACGTGAAGGCGGACGTCTGGTCGGCGACCTCCTGGAACGAGCTGCGCCGGGACGCCGTGGACGTCGAGCGGTACAACCTGCTGCACCCGGAGGAGGAGCAGCGCGTCCCGTACGTGACGCGGAAGCTGTCCGGTGCCGGGGGCCCGTTCGTGGCGGTCTCGGACTGGATGCGTTCGGTACCCGACCAGATCGCGCGCTGGGTGCCCGGCACCTACCAGTCGCTGGGTGCGGACGGTTTCGGTTTCGCCGACACGCGGGGGGCGGCCCGCCGCTTCTTCCACATCGACGCGCAGTCGATCGTGCTCGCGGTCCTCACGGAGCTGGCGAAGGAGGGGAAGATCGACCGTTCCGCGCTGAAGACGGCGGTCGACCGCTACGAGCTGCTGGACGTGGCCGCGGCCGACCCCGGCCCGGCCGGCGGCGACGCATAGGGCTTTCCCGGCAGGGGACGGAGGGCGGCGGGACTTCACGGTCCCGCCGCCCTCCGGCGTATCCGGGGGCGGTACGTCCAGAAGGGCCGGGGCGCCCCCCGGAGGGCCGGACGGTGCCGGGGCCTGCCGGTCAGTTCTCCCAGATCTTGAAGGCCCTCACCGTGTACGGCGAGCGGGGCACCCAGGTACCGCCGCCGGGGTAGGTCTCGAACTCCCCGGTCTCACCGCACTCGGCCGACTGGTAGGTGGTGACGGGGCGGCCCGTGCGGTTGACGAGGGCCTGGGCGGCGGAGCCGGAGGCGAGGGGGACGCAGCTCTCGATGTCCACGGCGGACAGCTCGTGGGTCTGCACGGCCCCGGCGAAGTCGGGCTTCGGCCAGAGGCAGAGCTGCCCCGCCCCGCAGGGCGCGAGTCCCCTCGGCGCGGCCGGCTGCCCCGGGCGCGCCCGTCCGGCGGGCCCGGGGAGCCCGGCGGATCCGCCGGGCCGGACCGGGCCGGCGCGGTGGGCCCCGGGGTGGGCCGGTTCCCGGACGGCGGACGTGGTGCCGGCCGACGCGTCGTGGGCCGGGGCGAGCGCGGTGGCCGGGAGGATCGCGGTGGCCGCCAGGACGGCGGCGAGGACGGTCGTACGCATGGTGGGTCAACCCCCGTGGTCGAGCGGACCGGGCGGCCCGCGGTATCCGCACTCTGACCTGCGCGAACGTGGACCTGGAAGGGGTGCGGTGAGGGACCACCCTGATAGGGGACAGCCCCGCCGGACGGGTCCGGCGGGGCTGTCGTATGTGTGATGTTGACGCCGGGGCGCACAGGGTGCAGCGGTTCACGCCCGGCGTACGCCTGTGGCGGCCGGAGGGTCAGATGTGTCCCGCACCCATGCCGGCCTGCGCGTTCTCGCCGCGCTTGGTCAGCATGGCGACCAGTGCGGCGACCACCGCGACCGCACCTGCTGTCATGAACGCGAAGCTCATCCCTGACACGAAGGTGTCATGCGCGACATCCGTGATCTTGACGGCGATCTCCGTCGGGGTGCCCGGCGCGACCGGCGGCATGCCGACCTCGATGGCCGAGGACGCCTGGTCCAGCTGGGCCTCGTCCACCGGCGGGAGTTCGGCGGCCTTCCAGTTGTCGGCGAGGTCCGCGTCGACGCGGGTCGCCATGACCGCGCCCAGGACGGCCGTACCGAGGCTGCCGCCGACCTGCATCGCGGCCTGCTGGAGGCCGCCCGCGACCCCGGAGAGCTCCATCGGGGCGTTGCCGACGATGACCTCGGTGGCGCCGACCATGACCGGTGCCAGACCGAAGCCGAGCAGCGCGAACCAGAGCGACATGGTCAGGGTCCCGGTGCCGACGGCCAGCTGGGACATGCCGAACATGGCGACGGCGACGCAGGCCATGCCGCCGACCAGCGGCACCCTGGGCCCGAACCTGGTGATCGCGGCTCCCGCGAGCGGCGAGCCGACGATCATCATCGCGGTCAGCGGCAGCAGGTGCAGACCGCTGTCGACCGGGCTCATGCCGTGGACGTTCTGCAGGTAGAAGGTGACGAAGAACAGGCCGCCCATGAAGGCGAAGGCCATCAGCACCATCAGCACCACGCCGGCCGACAGTGCCACGGAGCGGAACATGGCCAGCGGGATCAGCGGTTCGCGGACGTTCTTCTGGGAGAGGGCGAACACGACGAAGAGGACGAGCGCCGCGCCGAGGAAGCCCAGCGTCTTCACGTCGCCCCAGCCCCACTCGGAGCCCTTGATCAGCGACCAGATCAGACAGAACATCGCCTGCGACAGCAGCACGATGCCCCCGATGTCGAAGGACTTCGGGGCGTTCTCCGCACGGTGGTCCTTGAGGATCACCAGGCCGAAGAGCAGGGCGATCACGCCGACGGGCACATTGATGAAGAAGACGGACTGCCAGCTGACGTGCTCGACGAGCACACCGCCGAGGATCGGGCCGCCCGCGGTCGAGGCACCGATCACCATGCCCCAGATGCCGATCGCCATGTTCAGCTTCTCGGCGGGGAAGGTGGCCCGCAGCAGACCGAGTGCCGCCGGCATCAGCAGGGCGCCGAAGAGGCCCTGGAGCACACGGAAGACGATGACCAGGGCGACGCTGTCGGAGAAGCCGATGGCCGCCGAGGCCGCGGCGAACCCGGCTATGCCTATCAGGAAGGTCTGGCGGTGGCCGAAGCGGTCGCCCAGCTTGCCCGCGGTGATCAGCGAGACCGCCAGCGCCAGCATGTAGCCGTTGGTGATCCACTGGACGTCGGCCAGCGAGGCGTTGAGGTCCTGCTGGATGGCGGGGTTGGCGATCGCGACGATCGTGCCGTCGAGCGCCACCATCATGACGCCGATGGCGACGGCGAACAGCGTCAGCCAGGGGTGGCCGCGCAGCCCTTTCGCCGGGGCGGGGGCAAGGGTGTCTTCAGGCTCCCGCGGCGCCTTCTCGACAGTGGTCTGACTAGTCATATCGGTGACAGTAGTGACAGCTTCTGACAGTTAACAAACCAATTCACATGACAGTAACTGTCACGTAGCTCACAGGTAGGCTGAGCAGGAAGAAGTGGCAGGAAGAGGTCCGGTACGTGACACGCAGGCAGACACCCGGGGGACCCCCGTGCGGACCCCCGGCGCCCCCTGCCGGGCTGCGCGAACGCAGGAAGCAGCGCACCCGTGAGGCACTGCTGCACACCGCTCTCGGCCTCTTCGACTCCCAGGGCTACGACCGGACCACCGTCGACGAGATCGTCGAGGCCGTCGAGGTCTCCCAGCGCACCTTTTTCCGGTACTTCGCCAACAAGGAGGCCGCCGCCTTCGCCGTGCAGGACGCGGTGGAATCGCGCTTCCTGGGGGAGCTGCGCCGACGCCCGCCCGCCGAGGCCCCGTTCGAGGCCCTGCGCCGGGCCGCCCTGGAGTCCTGGAAGAGCGAGGCGGGCCCCGTCGGGTCCGGCGTCGGCGCCGAACTCCAGCTGCGCACCTACCGGATGATCGAGTCGACGCCCTCGCTGATCGCCGCGCACATGCGGCGCAGCGTCGAACTGGAGCGCCGGACGGCCCTGCTCATCGCGGAGCGTGAGGGCCTGGACGTCGAGGCCGACCCGCGTCCGCGTGTCGCGGTGGCCGCGTTCGCCGGGGTGATGCGGCTGACCGGACAGCTCTGGGGCCGCCGCCCCGACGCGGGCGCGGACGCGCTGCGCGAACTCACCGAACTCCACCTGGATCTGCTGCGGCCGGCCCTGGTCTGCTCCTGGCGTACCGACCGCCGGGACCTCTGAGCCGCGGGCCCGCGCGCCGTACCCGGCCCGGAGACCTTCCGGTCCCCGCACCCGGGTGATCTGCGTCACCCCTCCCCCGGGGTCCGGCGGGCGCGTCCTAGGGTGGGGCGCAGTGACTTCCTTCGACTCCTCCCCCACACTCTCCGCGTGGCGTGCGGTGCTGGCCCTCGCCGTCGTGTTCGTGATGCTGGCGACCACCGGCTGGACCGCCGTGCGGCGGCAACACGCCGACGCGCCGCGGGAGATCGCGTTCGCCGCCTGGGCGCGGGACCGGATCGCCGGTCACGCGCTGCCGGCGACGGACGCCCCGGCGTACCGGCTGGCCCGCTTCTTCGCGACACTCACCGCCAGGCAGCAGGTGGCTCTCGCCGACAAGTACCCGCTGGTGGTGGGCAATATGAACGGCGCCCCGGTGATGCTGCGCTACCGGGCCAACCGGCACGCCCTGTCGCGGGCCGAACGGGAGGAGCGCCGGCGGACCACGGACGGAAGACTCTCGCCGGACGGCCGCCATCAGGCCCTGCTGCGGCTGGAACGCTTCCGGTCGCTGCTCGCGAAGGACCGGCAGATCCTCGCCTTCGACCCGTCGGGCCGGGGGCGCGTGGCCGAGGTCTTCGGGGACCTCGACCGTGCGGAGCGGGTGTCCGTCGTCGTCCCGGGGGTCGACACGAATCTGCTGACGCTGGAACGCGCCGGCCACAAGCGGAACGCCGCGCCGGTCGGCATGGCGCGTTCCCTGTACGGCGCCGAGCGCGAGGCCCTGCCCGGTGCCCGTACCGCGGTGATCGCGTGGGCCGACTACACCGCGCCCGCCGGTCTCGGGGTGGACGCGGCCCTGGGCGGTCTGGCGGCGAACGGCGCGGTGCGGCTGAACGCGCTGCTGGGCGCGCTGCCGGGCGCGTCGGCCGTCTCCCTGTTCTGCCACAGTTACGGCTCGGTGCTGTGCGGTCTGGCGGCGCGGGGGCTGCCGGACCGGGTGTCGGACATCGCGGTCGCGGGGAGCCCCGGTATGCGGGCGGACAGTGCCGCCGGGCTGGACACCCGGGCCCGGGTGTGGGCCATGCGGGACAGCGGCGACTGGATCGAGGACGTACCGAACATGGAGGTCGGCGGGCTCGGACACGGTGCCGATCCGGTCGATCCGGAATTCGGCGCGCGGATCGTGTCGGCGGACGGCGCGATCGGTCACAGCGGTTATTTCGAGCCGGGCACCGAGAGTCTCAGCAACTTCGCGGCCATCGGCGTGGGCGCCTACGACACGGTCAGCTGCGCGAGTACCGACCAGGCGTGCCACCGCGAGATCCCCGAGGACGCGAGAGCCTGACGCGCGTAGATCACTGCGGAAAGCCGAGCCGGGAATGCCCGTACCGAGGGGAGACGTGAGGGCGCGTGCCCCATACGATGAGCCGCATGGGTGATGTGCTGGCCGGAAATCATGCCACCTGGGAGTTCGATTCGGACTCCGTGCTCATCCGCTTCGAACGGGGGATCCGCACGCCCAGACTTTTCCAGAGTCTGCGTGAACGCCGCATTCCGTATGCGGCGTTGGCCTCGGTGCGGCTGTTCCCGGGCAAGCGGGGCACGGTGGTGCTGCACGCGGTGCCGAGACCGGGTGCCGACCCGCTGCTGGAGGCGGCCGCCGGGCAGCTGAAGGAGGGGGCGGACCCCTACCGGCTGGTCCTGCCCGCCGACCGGGAGGCCCTCGCCGGTTCCTGCGCGGACGCGCTGCGGTCGGTCCTCGGGCCCGATGCCTCCCTGCCCGCCGACCGGTTCCTGGTGGCGGCCCCCGAGGCGCCGCTGCGGTTCAAGGCGTACGACGGCCGGGCGGGCTTCGACGGGTCGCGGGTCTCCTTCCGGTGGTCGTGGACGGGGGCGTCCAGCGCCAAGTGGAAAGCAGGGGACCAGACGTTCCCGGTGGCGGAGCTGAGCGGCGTGGAGTGGCGCTCGCCGGAGGCGGCGGAGGGCTATCTGCGGCTGGTTCCGCGTGCCGCGGAAGCCGACGGGCCCGGCGGCCCCGGCAGCCCGTCCGGGCCGCAGCCGGCCGGGCCGCCGCGGGTCCAGGCCGACCAGGATCCGGCGACCGTGCTGTTCGGTCTGGGCTACGGGCCGGTGCACGAGTCGCTGCCCTTCGCCGCGGCGGTCCTGGAGTCGGTACGCCGCACCCACCCGGCCCCTCAGGCACCCGCTGTGGTCCCGGTGGGCGGCGCGGCCCACGACCCGGCGGCGGTCGCCGAGCGGATACGGCACCTCGGGGAGCTGCACCGGGCGGGACTGGTGACGGACGCGGAGTACGGCGCCAAGAAGGCGGAACTGCTGGCGGAGCTGTAGGGACCACGGGCACGGCCCTGACCCGGCACCGCACGCTCGGCGCGGCCCCGCCCCGGCACCGTACGTGCGGCGCGGCCCCGCCCCGCCCCGCCCCGCCCCGCCCAGCACCGTACGCTCGGCGCCCGCCCGGGCACCGGGGCACCGCCCGCCAGCGTCCCGCCGCCGTCCCGCTCCCGGCGCCGTCCCGGTCCCGCACGCCCTCGCCGTCGCCTCGCCCCCCGTACCGGGGTAGGGGGCGGGCGGCCCGGGATCGGGACCCCGGTATGACGCCACCGCCCCGGGGCGCCGCCTACTCTGACCGGGCCATGCCCTCTTCTCCCGCCACGGGGTCCGCCCCACCCGCCGACGGCCTGCTGAGCGCCACGCGCCGCCAGGTACGCGCGCTCACCCATGCCCTGTCCCATCCGTCCCACCCGCCGACGCCGCTCTGGGCCGAGGCACCGCGGCGGTGGCAGCGCCTGCTGCCGTACGCGGCCGTGGTCCTGCTCTGCGCCCTGTTCCTGCCGGTGACGTACCAGGTCCTGCGTACGGAGTACCGCCTGGCGGACGGCCTCGCGTTCCTGCTCGCCCTCGCGCAGGCGGGGCCGCTGCTGATGCTGGCGCACCGGCCGTTGCAGGCCTGGTGGATCATCTTCGGCGCTGATGTCGTGGGCGCGCTGGTGCTGCTGACGGCGAGCGAGACCGTGGCCGGGCCGTGGACGCCCCCGGCGGGCCCCGCCCCCTCTCTCTGGCCCTGGACGCCTCCGGTCCTCGTCGCCCAGCTCTTCGTGCTGCTCGCCCTCGGACTGCGGGAGACCCGCCGTACCCTGCTCGCCGTCTGGCTGACGACGGGGCTGGCGGGCCTGCTGCTGACCCTGGTCGCCCCGGGCCGGGGCAACGGTGGCGCGGTGCTGCTGCCGGTGCTGGGCGCGGTGGTCCTGGTGATCACGGCGACGGTACGGGAACGGGGCGAGACCCAGCGCAGACTGGTCGAGCAGGAGACGATCAGCGAGGCGGAACGCGCCCGGCGGACCCTGCTGGAGGAGCGGACCAGGATCGCCCGGGAGCTGCACGACGTGGTGGCGCACCACATGTCGGTGATCACGGTGCAGGCGGACTCGGCGCCGTACCGGATCGCCGGGCTCCCCGACGAGGCACGCGAGGAGTTCGGGACGATCGCGGCGAACGCCCGGCAGTCCCTGACGGAGATGCGGCTGCTGCTCTCGGTGCTGCGCAGCGAGAACACGGCGGGCGAGCGCGCGCCCCAGCCGGGTCTGGACCGGCTGGGGCAGCTGGTGGAGACGACGGTGCGGGCGGGGCTGCCGGCGGAGCTGTCGGTCACCCCGGAAGCGGCCGGGGCCGCCGCCCGGGGCGGCGTACCGCAGCCGGTGGACCTGTCGGCGTACCGCATCGTGCAGGAGGCGCTGGCCAATGTGGTGCGGCACGCCCCGGGGGCGCGTACCCGGGTCTCCGTGTCGGCGGACGAGGACCATCTGACGGTGGTGGTGGTCAACGACCGGGCGAACGAGCCCGTTTCGCCGGTGGAGTCCTCGGCCGGCACGGGGCACGGGCTGGTCGGGATGCGGGAACGCGTACGGTTGACGGGCGGCACGCTGGACACCGGTCCACTGCCGGACGGGGGGTTCCGGGTGGCCGCGAGACTACCGCTGACGCTCCGTCACCTCTCGTCGGATCCCCTCGCCCCGGAGGACTCTTGACCATCCGCGTGATCATCGTCGACGACCAGGCCATGGTCCGTGCGGGGTTCGCCGCGCTGCTGTCGGCGCAGAGCGACATCGAGGTGGTGGGTGAGGCGCCGGACGGGCGGCGGGGCGTCGAGGTCAGCCGCGACCGGCGCCCGGACGTGGTCCTGATGGACGTCCGGATGCCGGAGATGGACGGGCTGGCGGCGGCCCGTGAGCTGCTGGCCCCTCCGGCGGGGTCCGGCCACCTCCCGAAGGTGCTGATGCTCACCACCTTCGACGTGGACGACTACGTGTACGAGGCGCTGCGCGTGGGCGCGTCGGGCTTCCTGCTCAAGGACGCCCCGCCCGCCGACCTGATCGCCGCGGTACGCGTCGTGGCGGCGGGTGACGCGCTGCTCGCGCCGTCGGTGACCCGGCGCCTGATCGCGGACTTCGCGCGCCAGCGGCCGTCCGGGGCGTTCCGGGGCGGCCCGGCCCGGCGGCTGAAGGGTCTGACGCCCCGCGAGACGGAGGTGCTGGAGCTGGTGGCCCGGGGGCTGTCCAACCAGGAGATCGCGGGACGGCTGGTGGTGGCGGAGCAGACGGTGAAGACCCATGTCTCACGGATACTCGCCAAGGTGGACCTGCGGGACCGGGCCCAGGCGGTGATCTTCGCGTACGAGTCGGGGCTGGTGACACCGGGGGACGCGGAGGGGTAGGGCCTCCGGGCGGGCAGGGCTCCCCGGCAGGGCGCCCGGGAGGAGGTCCCGGACGCCCCGGCCCGCCGAGCAGGCCCGGCCCGGAGGCCCGGCCCCGGCCCGCGGGCAGGCCGGCGGGCCCGCGGCTCACTCCCGCGCGGTCGCCGTGCTGCTCATGTCCGGGTACCGGTCCCCGGCCACCTGCCCGGCGATCGGCTCCAGCAGCTCCAGCTCGGCCGCGCTCAGCGTGAGCCGGGCCGCCGCGACGTTCTCCAGCAGACGGCCGCGCTTCCGGGTCCCCGGGATGGGCACCACGGACAGCCCGTGCACCTGCGCCCGCTGGTGCACCCAGGCCAGCGCGACCTGGGCGGCACTCGCCCCGTGAGCGGCGGCGACCGTGTGGACGGGCTCCAGCAGCGCCGCGTTGGTCCGCGCGTTCTCGCCGGTGAACCGCGGCTGGTGCACCCGGAAGTCGCCCGGTCCCAGGTCCTTGGACGCGTCGGCGAACGCCCCGGTCAGAAAGCCCCGGCCGAGCGGCGAGTACGGCACCACCGTCACCCCGAGCTCGGCTGCCGCGGGCGCCGCGCTGCGCTCCACGTCCCGGCTGAACAGCGACCACTCCGACTGCAGCGCCGCGATCGGGTGCACCGCGTGCGCCTCGCGCAGCTCGGCCCCGGTCACCTCGCTCAGCCCGAGCTGCCGCACCTTGCCCTGCCGGACCAGCTCGGCCATGGCGCCCACGGACTCGGCGAGCGGGACGAGCGGGTCGCGCCGGTGCATGTAGTAGAGGTCGATGACGTCGGTGCCCAGCCGCCGCAGGCTGGCCTCGACGGCCTGCCTGATGTAGGCCGGGTCGTTGCCGATCCCCCGGTAGCCCGGGTCCTCCTCGCTCCGTACGATGCCGAACTTGGTGGCCAGCGTGATCTCGTCGCGGTGCGCCGCGACGAACGGCGCGAGGAAGGTCTCGTTGGCGCCGCTCCCGTAGATGTCGGCGGTGTCGAAGAGGGTGACACCGGCCTCCAGGGCCGCTTCCAGGGTGTCCCGGGCGGCGGCCTCGTCGGTGTCCCCGTAGAACTCGCTGATGCCCATGCACCCGAGGCCCTGGACGCCGACCCGGGGGCCGCCCTTCCCGAGCTCCGTGGTCGCGGTCTTCTCGGTCCCTGCACTCATGTTCGTCACGCCTTTTCCGGCGCCGGACGGGCGCCCGCATAGAAATCGATCTTGAAGTCGAGTACGGCGAGGGTGTCCTGGAGTTCCGCGATCCGCGTCCTCACATCGCGCCGGGTCGCCTCCAGCAGTTCCTGCCGCTCCTCGAAGGTGTGCTCGCCCTCGCGCAGCAGTTCGGCGTACCGGACCATGTCGGCGACCGGCATCCCGGTCAGCCGGAGCTTGCCGACGAAGGCCAGCCAGTCCAGGTCCCGGTTGGTGAAGCGGCGCTGGCCCGTGTGGGAGCGGTCCACGTGCGGCATCAGCCCGATCCGCTCGTACCACCGCAGAGTGTGGGCGGTGAGGCCGGTGAGGGCGGCCACCTCGCTGATGGTGTAGCGGTCCGCGCCGTCCGGGCGGGGATGCGCCTTCGGGTCGGCTCGGGTCTCGGTCCGTGCGGAAGTGCTCTCCATCACCGTCATGCCCTCCACGCTAGAACCTTCGAGTGCACTCGAAGCAAGCAGGGCCGGGAGGGCCCTCCGGGCGGCCGTAAGCTCGTTCCCATGCAGAGCATGCAGAGCCTGGCAATGATCGAGAACTGGCCCGTCCCCACCGCCTCGGCCGCCGTCGTGCGCGCCGACGGAACCGTGGCCGGCACCCACGGCCCGACCGCACACCGTTTCCCGCTCGCCTCGGTCACCAAGCCGCTGGCGGCGTACGCGGCGCTGGTGGCGTACGAGGAGGGGGCGGTGGAGCTGGACGAGCCGGCCGGCCCGGAGGGCTCCACGGTCCGCCACCTGCTCGCCCACACCAGCGGTCTCGCCTTCGACGAACACCGGGTCACGGCCCCGGCCGGCACCCGCCGCCTCTACTCCAACGCCGGTTTCGAGGTGCTGGGCGACCACATCACGAAGGCCACCGGCATCCCGTTCCCGGAGTACGTGCGCCAGGCCGTCCTGGAGCCGCTGGGCATGGCATCGACCACGGTGGACGGCTCCCCCGCCAAGGACGGCGTCTCCACGGTGGACGACCTGGTCCGCTTCGCCACCGAGCTCCAGGCCCCGCGCATCCTGGACCCGCGCACGGTGCTGGAGGCCCAGAGCGTCGTCCACCCCGGCCTCAAGGGCGTGCTCCCGGGCTACGGCCACCAGAACCCCAACGACTGGGGCCTCGGCTTCGAGATCCGTGACTCCAAGTCACCGCACTGGACCGGTCTGAACTCCTCCCCGGCGACCTTCGGCCACTTCGGCCAGTCCGGCACCTTCCTCTGGGTGGACCCGGCGGCGGGCGCGGCCTGTGTGGCCCTGACCGACCGGGACTTCGGCCCGTGGGCGGCCGAGGTCTGGACGCCGTTCACCGACGCGGTACTGGCGGAGCTGGCCGCGTCGTCCCGCTGATCCCCCTTGCCGTCGGCCGGGCACTCGGACCGCACCGACCTGCCCGGACCGCCGGCCCGGGGGCCCGCCCCCAGCGGTCGGTGACGGCCGCGGCGCTCAGCGCCCCCCGCCCGCCGTCGTCGGGTCCACGCCCCGAGACGACGGCGGGCAGGCGCGGAAGTCCTCCTGCGGCGGCAGCACCGGCGGCGACCGCGTCGAGGCCGCCGACGGCTGCTCCGCCCCCGTCCGCGACAGCGACAGCGACAGCGACAGCGACAGCGACAGCGAGAACCCGGCCGGACCCGTGTTCGTCGTGGGCGCGGGCGCCTGGCACGCCTTCGTGGACGGGCTCCGCCGGGGGCCGTCCGGGCCCCGACTCCGTTACGTCTCACCGTAATTGATTGGACTAGACCAAGCCGCCCTGTGCACACTCTCTGATCAATCGCGCCCCTCGGGGCCCGTCCAGGTCCAGGAGAGGCGCACATGCCCGTCATCGAGGTGGCAGACCTCGTCAAGGAGTTCCGCAGACCCAAGCGGCAGGAGGGCGCGTTCGCGGGCCTCCGTACGCTGCTGACCCGCGAGCAGACCGTCAAGCGCGCCGTGGACGGTGTGAGTTTCCAGGTGGAGCAGGGCGAGATGGTGGGTTATCTCGGCCCGAACGGCGCCGGGAAGTCCACCACCATCAAGATGCTCACCGGCATCCTGGTGCCCACCTCCGGCACCGTCCGGGTCGCCGGGGCCACGCCCTGGCGGGACCGGTCCCGTAACGCCCGCCGGATAGGCGTGGTCTTCGGGCAGCGCAGCCAGCTCTGGTGGGACCTGCCGCTGCGTGACTCGCTGTGGCTGATCGGCCGGCTCTACGACGTGCCGGCGGACCGGTTCGAGCGGAAACAGCGGCAGTTCACCGAGGTGCTGGATCTCGGCTCCTTCCTCGACACCCCGGTGCGGCAGCTGTCGCTGGGCCAGCGGATGCGCGGCGACCTGGCCGCCGCGATGCTCTACGACCCGAGCATCCTCTACCTGGACGAGCCGACCGTCGGGCTCGACGTCATCGCCAAGGAGCGGATACGCGCCTTCGTCGGGGAGCTGAACCGCGAGCTGGGCACCACGGTCGTCCTCACCACCCACGACCTGGACGACGTCGAGGAGCTGTGCGACCGGATCGTCCTCATCGACCACGGCAAGGTCGCCTACGACGGCACCGTGGACGAGTTGAAGACCCGCTACGCCCCGCACCGCGAACTCGTCGTGCAGACCGACGGGCTGGAGAGCGTCGAGGGCGCGGAGGTCGTCCGCCGCGAGGGCGGCAAGGTGTGGCTGCGCTTCGACCCCGTCCGTACGCCGCCCGCCGAACTGGTGGCCTCCGTGCTGGCGGAGCACCGGGTGACCGACCTGTCGCTCGTGGAGCCCGAGCTGGAGAGCGTCATCCACCGGATCTACGCGGACCGCCCGTGAGCGCCCCGCCCGCGGCCGCCGCGACGACCGGGGCCGACACCGCCGCGCGGTATCCGTCCAGGTCGAGGCTGAAGGCCCATCTCGCGTGCGCCCGGATGGAGTTCCGTGCCGCACTGACCTACCGCACGGCCTATCTGTCGTCGTTCGTGATGATGCTGCTGCAGATCTATCTGCTGACCGTGGTCTGGCGGGCGTTCTACGACGGCCGCGCGGAGGTGGACGGCCTCGGCCTCGGCACCATGACGGCGTACGCGACGCTGACCACCCTCCAGTACCAGCTGGTCAGCCCGTGGCGGTCCTCGCCCATCGACCAGCGGGTACGTGAGGGCAAGGTCGCGGTGGACCTGCTGCGGCCGGTCGGGTTCCCGGGGCAGATGCTCGCCGGGCAGCTCGGGTGGGCCTCGGCCGCGCTGCCGGTCCTGGTGGTGGCGCTGCCGTTCGCCCTGCTGATCGGCGCGGGCCAGGCGCCCGCCTCGACGGCCGCCGGGTTCGCCTACCCCGTGGCGCTGGCCGGCGCGGTGCTCGTGAACCAGCTGCTCGGGCTGCTGCTCGGCATGGTCTCCTTCTGGACCCTGGAGGTGAGCGGCGCCCTGATGGCCTACCGCTTCGTCGCGCAGTTCTTCTCCGGGGCCCTGGTCCCGCTGTTCTTCATGCCGGGGCCGGTGAAGGCCGTCGCGCAGTGGCTGCCCTTCCAGGCCACGGCGTACACCCCGGCCGCCGTCTACCTGGGCCAGGTCGAGGGGGCCGGCATCGCCGTCGCCCTCGGGGTCCAGCTGGCGTGGATCGCCGTCCTCGGCGCTCTGGCCGCGTTCGTCTGGTCGCGTGCCCGGCACCGCGTCATGTCGCAGGGCGGGTGAGCGCGGTGCGAGGTCTGCGTGTCTATCTGCTGCTGGCCGGCGCGGCGTTCCGTGCCGAGTTCCAGTACCGGGGGAACCTGTTCGTCAACATCATCGGCGGCCTGTTCTACCAGGGCGTCGGACTGGCCTTCATCTGGGCGGTCCTGGACCGCTTCGGGCAGGTCGGCGGCTGGGGTCTGGGGGAGATCGCTTTCCTCTACGGGCTGCGGCTCACCGCCCACGGCCTGTGGCTGCTGCCGGGCCACCAGCTGGTCCACGTCGACGAGGTCGTCGTGGAGGGCGAGTACGACCGCTATCTCGTCCGCCCGGTACCGCCGCTGGTCCAGCTCCTCACCCGCCGGGTGCGGCTGAGCTCGCTCGGCGACCTGGCGGGCGGGGTGGTCCTGCTGTCCATCGCCTCGGCCTCCGCGCCGGTCGACTGGTCACCGGGCGCGGCCGGCTTCCTCCTGCTGGCGGTCGTGGGCGGCGCGCTGGTGGAAGGTTCGCTGCAACTCGCCGCTTCCGCACTGGTGTTCAGGATGAAGCGGGTCTCCCCCATCAAGTTCGCCATCGACATGATCTTCAGCGACTTCGGCAACTACCCGCTGAAGATCTTCGGGCCGGTCGCCGGTTTCGGGCTGACCTTCGTCTTCCCGCTGGCGTTCGTCGCCTATCTGCCGGCGGCGGTGCTGCTGGACCGCGAGCAGGAACTCTCGGTGCCCGCCTGGCTGGCCTGGGGCGCTCCGGGCATCGGCGTCCTGCTGATGTACGCCGCGTACCGCTTCTGGGAGCGCCAGGCCCGCCACTACGAGAGCAGCGGGCACTGAGGGGCGGGGACCCGCGTTCCCGGCGGACGGTGTGACCGCGCCTGCGGTCACACCTCTGTCCGGGGCAGGCCGGCCACCGCGGCGACACTCCGGGTGGAGCGGTTGGTGGGGCCGAACCACTCGCACAGCAGGATGGTGGCGTCGTCCTGGAAACGGCCCTCGTGGTGGGCCAGCAGGGTGCGCATGAGACGGCGCAGGGTCTCGGCGGCGGGCAGTTCGTCGGAGTGGTGGCGGATGAGGAAGTCGAGGAAGGCGGTCTCCCCGAACTCCTCGCCGGCCGCGTTCCGGGCCTCGGTGATGCCGTCGGTGTAGAGGACGATGCGGTCCCCGGGTTGCAGCTGTTCGCGGCACACGGTGGTCGGCAGCGCCAGGTCGCTGCCCATCGGATGGGCCGGAGGGCAGGCCAGGAGCGTGGTCCAGCGTCCGCCGCGGATCACGACCGGCGGCAGGTGGGCCCGGTTGGTCCAGGTGAGCACGCCGGTCGTGACGTCCAGTTCGGCGAGGACGCCGGTCGCGTAGCGGTCGCCGCGGAACTGTCCGAGGAGGACCCTCTCGATCGCGTCGCCGAGATCGGCGAGGCCGGTGCCCTGGCGGCGGTGGTTGCGGCAGGCGCCCACGGCCAGGTTGGCCGTCAGGCCGGCGGCGGTGTCGTGCCCCATCGCGTCGAACAGGGACAGGTGGACGACGTCACCGGCGGTGGCGTAGTCGTAGGCGTCGCCGCTGACCTCGTAGGCCGGCTCCATCAGCGCGGCGATGGACACATGGCCGTCCACATAGGTGCGGGGCGGCATCAGCTGCCACTGCATCTCCGCGGCCACGTTCATCGGCTTCACCCGGGTGAGCCGGGCGTGGGAGTCGCTGGTGTCACGGGCCCCGACCACCAGCATCGCCACCAGGGACGCGAGCGCGAACATGGCCTCCCGGGTCTCCTGGTCGTCCGTCGCGGTCCTCAGGTGCAGCACGCCCAGACGTTCGGTCCCGTCCAGGAGCGGGACCCACCACCGGTACGCGGGCCCGGAGCTGTCGGCCGCGGCGGTGATGTCGCCGTACTGGTAGGCCCGGCCAGCCACGGTGCCCTCCACCGGGAACTCCGCCTGGTGTCCTTCCGGCTCCCGGGCGGCGTCCAGGCCCTTGCCCGTGACCAGTCGCAGCACGTCCCGTTGCAGATCTCCCAGGTAGACGAGGGTCTCGGCGAAACCGGCGGCCGCCGCGTGTTTCGCGATCCCGTCCGGCAGGTCCTCGAAGGACATCACATGGCTCTCGGCCAGCAGCCCGGCCAGCATCCGCCGCACGTCCCGGTCCCGAATCACCGCGATTCTCACCTCGCAGGTCCTGTCGTGCGCCGGAGGACTCCGCCCGCCGGAGCCCACGTGTCACCCCCGCACCGCCTCCCAGTCTCCCGCGACCCGGCCGGGGCGGCCAGAGCAGCCCGCCCCCGGCACCCTCCCGGGGCCGCGCGGCTCCTCCGGTCCCGGAGCCCGCGCCCGGAGCCCGCACACCCTCGGCGTCCCCCCGGCGGGCGAAAACCCCTCGCGTGCGGGCGGCACGCGGACTAGGGTGCCCGGCATGCAGTTCAGACAGCTCTACGGCTGACGCGGAGGGGGCAGCGCCCCCGCCTCCGTCCCGCGCACCGTGCGCGCCTCCGGTGGATCGGTCCCGGAGGCCGGCGCACCGGTTCGCCACGCCATCCGCCGCAGAGCTGAAATGAGTGATTCCCCCATGTCCCGTCGCCGTGCCCATATCGCGATGATCGGTGTCCCGGCCGTCTCGCACGTCCTGCCGAGCATCGAGATCATCCGGGAGCTGGTGGCCCGCGGCCACCGGGTGACCTATGCCAACGACCCCGCCGTGGCCGGGCTGATCACCGCCACCGGGGCCGAGTTCGTGCCCGTCCGCTCGACGCTGCCGGTCGCCGGCAACAACTGGCCCGAGGACCCCGTCGCCGCGATGGGCCTCTTCCTGGACGACGCCGTCCAGGGGCTTCCGCAGGTCCGCGCCGTCTACGACGACGACCCCGCCGATCTGTACCTGTACGACATCGGGGCCTACTCCGCCCGTGTCCTCGCCGAGTCGCAGGGGCGGCCCCTGGTCCAGCTCTCCCCGACGTTCGTGGGCTGGGAGGGGTACGCCGAGGAGGTCGCGGCCCCGCTGTGGCGGCTCCCCGGCGCCGACGCGTACCGGGAGAGGTTCACCCGCTGGCTCGCCGGGTGCGGGGCGACGACCACGGACATGGACGCTTTCTGCGGGCGCCCCGACACCACCCTGGCCCTCATCCCCCGGGCCATGCAGCCGCAGGCCGACCGGGTCGACACCGCCACGGTGACCTTCGTCGGTCCGTGTTTCGGTCCGCGCGAGGACCGGAAGACCTGGACGCGCCCCGCCGGCGCGGAGAACGTCCTGCTGGTCTCCCTGGGTTCGGCGTACACCCGGCAGCCGGAGTTCTACCGCCGCTGCCTGGCCGCCTTCGGCGACCTGCCCGGCTGGCACGTCGTCCTCCAGATCGGGAAGTACGTCGATCCGCGGGAACTCGGCACCCTTCCGGCCAACGTCGAAGTGCACTCCTGGGTACCGCAGTTGGCGATTCTGGAACAGGCGGACGCCTTCGTCACCCATGCCGGGATGGGCGGCAGCAGCGAGGGGCTGTACACCGGGCTCCCGATGATCGCCGTCCCCCAGGGCGCCGAGCAGTTCATGAACGCGGACCGGCTCGTCGAACTGGGCGTGGCCCGCCGCCTGGACACCGGGGACGCCACCGCCGAGGCCCTGCGGGCCGCTCTGCTGGAACTGACCGGTGACCCCGGGGTCGCCCGCCGGTCGGCCGGGCTCAAGGCCCGGGCACGGGCCGAGGGCGGTACCACGAGGGCGGCCGGCCTGATCGAGGCGGCGCTGGGCTGACGCCCTCCCGGGCGGGCCCCGGTGCCGCCGCGGTACCGGGGGCCGCCCGGCGTACGGGTGTTGCTAGATTCACCCGCCATGCGCTCACTTGTCTACGACGTCCAGTTCCGCGAGCGGGCCGCCCGCACCCGCGCCTGGGGCGTCGTCCTGCTGTCCCTGGCCGCACTCCTGTGGGTCTGGTGCGCGGTCCTGGTGCTCATGCCGTACGAGGTCGACCGGGAGCCCGGCGACGAGTACCCGGCGGAGTGCGAATCGCGACTGTTCACCGATGGCGGCACGGCCAACGAAGGCCTCCTCCGCCACAGTTACTGCGAGAACGAGCGTGACTGGCCGGAGGTCGTCGCACTGCTCGGCCTGTCGGTGCCCGTCTCCACCGTCGGCGCGGGGCTCTTCACCATAGGCACCGTATCCCGCCGGATGAGCGCCCACAGCCAGGCGATGCGCGAGCTGGACGCGGTCGCGGACCGCCGGGAACAGTCCTGAGGCGGACACGGGGCCGGGACGGGGCGGAACCGGGGCCGGGTCAGGACTGGAGACAGGACCGGGGCCAGGGCCGGGGCGATTCCCAGGGCGGGACCGGGGACGGCCCGGCCCTCACGGTCCTCAGACCGCCCCGAACTCCCAGAGCAGCACCTCGGCGTCCGTCAGCGCCACCAGTTCCAGCCCCGGGGAACCGGTGATCCGCGCCGAGTCCCCCGGCTCCAGCGTCTCGCCCCCCAGAAGCACCTCGCCCCGCACCACGTGCGCGTACACCCCCGCCGCCTCCGGCACCGCCGTGCGCCCGCCCCGCGCCTGCCGGCGCACATGGAGCGTCGCACCGGCCTCCGGGAGGACGAACGGTGTGGTGTCGGCGAGGCCGGAGACGTGCGTGTAGGACGGCTCCCCGCCGGACTCCACCGGGGACAGCCACATCTGAACGAACGTCAGCGGGACGTCGCCGTCGTTGCGTTCGACGTGACGGACACCGGCGGCCGCACTCAGGTGCTGGACGTCGCCGGGCCGTACGACGGTGGCGTGCCCCGTGGAGTCGCGGTGGGTGAGTTCGCCCTCCACGACCCAGGTGACGATCTCGGTGTGGCTGTGCGGGTGTTCGTCGAAGCCGGCGCCCGGGGCGAGGCGTTCCTCGTTGCAGGCGATGACCGGACCGAACCGCAGGTTGTCCGGGTCGTAGAACCGCCCGAAGGAGAAGGCGTGCAGGGTCTCGATGCCCGCGGAGCCACCGGTGGCCGGGTCCCCTCCGCGGAAGCGGTCGCCGGAGCGGCGTACGTCCATCACACGCCCTACCGTATCCCCGGCGCGGGCCCCGGCGTGCCCCGGCGCCTCCCCGCCGTGTCCGCGCCCCCGCCGTGCTCCGGCGCCTCCCGCCGTGTCCACGCCCTCCCCCGCCCGCGTCCTCCGGCCCCTCCGTCCCCCCGACGGGCGACCCGGCGCCCCGCCCCTCCGGGCAGTCGTCCCGATAAGGCAGTCTTGTGTCCGTGCCCCGATCCGATCCTGAGCAGCCCGCTGCGAACGACGCCCACCGCCATGCCGCGACCCTGAAGCGGCTGGAGCGGTCCTCCGGCCGGCTGGCCGCGAACGCCATCGCCCGCATGGACGAGACGCTGCCCTGGTACCGGGCGATGCCACCCGAGAACCGGTCCTGGATCGGCCTGGTCGCCCAGGCCGGTATCGCGGCGTTCACCGAGTGGTTCCGGCACCCGGAGACCCCGCAGGCGATCTCCACCGACGTGTTCGGCACGGCCCCCCGCGAGCTGACCCGGGCGATCACGCTGCGCCAGACCGTCGAGATGGTCCGTACGACCATCGAGGTCATGGAGACCGCGATCGAGGAGGTCGCGGCGCCCGGCGACGAGTCCGTGCTGCGCGAGGCCCTGCTGGTGTACGCCCGGGAGATCGCCTTCGCGACGGCCCAGGTGTACGCGCAGGCCGCCGAGGCCCGTGGCGCGTGGGACGCCCGGCTGGAGTCCCTCGTGGTGAACGCGGTGCTCTCCGGCGAGGCGGACGAAGGGGCCGTGTCCCGGGCGGCGGCCCTCGGCTGGAACTCCCCCGAGCACGTCTGCGTGGTCCTCGGCACGGCACCGGACGGGGACAGCGAGCTGACGGTGGAGGCGATCCGCCGGGCCGCCCGGCACGCCAAGCTGCAGGTGCTGACCGGGGTGCTCGGCCATCGGCTGGTGGTGATCGCGGGCGGCAGCGACAACCCGCTGCACGTCGCGAAGGCGCTGATCGGCCCGTACGCGGCCGGTCCCGTCGTCGCCGGTCCGGTGGTGCCCGACCTGCTGGCGGCGACCCGGTCCGCGCAGGCCGCGGCGGCCGGACTCAAGGCGTGTTCGGCGTGGCAGGACGCCCCGCGGCCGGTTCTGTCGGACGATCTCCTCCCGGAGCGCGCGATGGCGGGCGATCCCGCCGCGCGGGATCAGTTGGTGGAGGAGATCTACAGACCGCTGGAGGAAGCCGGTTCGGCTCTGCTGGAGACCCTGAGCGTCTACCTGGAACAGGCGAGCAGCCTGGAGGGCGCGGCCAGGATGCTGTTCGTGCACCCCAATACCGTGCGCTACCGGCTGCGACGTGTGACCGACGTCACCGGATGGTCCCCTTCCGACGTCCGTTCGGCCTTCACGCTGCGGATCGCCCTCATCCTGGGACGCTTGGCCGAGGCGGACCCGCAGTCCTAGACTTTTGTCGGACTCCAACAATTCCCCTGACGGTTCTTGGTCCCTGTCCCCACGGGCGTAGGGAGCCGTCCCCAAGAGAGAGTGTGAGTGTGCTCGTACTCGTCGCTCCCGGCCAAGGCGCTCAGACGCCCGGCTTCCTGACTCCCTGGCTCGAACTCCCTGGTGCCGCCGACCGCATCGCCGGCTGGTCCGACGCCATCGGGCTCGACCTCGCCCACTACGGCACGAAGGCCGACGCGGACGAGATCCGCGACACGGCGGTGGCCCAGCCGCTGCTGGTCGCCGCGGGTCTCCTCTCGGCCGCGGCCCTGGACGCCTCGCCCACCGTCGTCGCCGGCCACAGCGTCGGCGAGATCACCGCCGCCGCGCTGGCCGGTGTGATCGAGGACGACGCGGCACTCCGTTTCGTACGCACCCGGGGGCTCGGCATGGCCGAGGCCGCCGCGGTCACCGAGACCGGCATGGCCGCGCTCCTCGGCGGTGACCCCGAGGTGACGGTCCCGCACCTGGAGAAGCTGGGGCTGACCCCGGCGAACGTCAACGGCGGCGGCCAGATCGTCGCCGCCGGCACGGCCGGGCAGATCGCCGCGCTGGCCGAGGACATGCCCGAGGGCGTGCGCCGCGTGGTGCAGCTCAAGGTCGCCGGCGCGTTCCACACGCACCACATGGCCCCGGCCGTGGAGAGGCTGCGGGAAGCGGCCACCACGCTGACGGTCGCCGACCCGAAGGTCACCTACGTGTCCAACGCCGACGGGAAGACGGTCGCCGACGGCGCCGAGGTCATCTCCCGGCTGGTCGGCCAGGTCGCCAACCCGGTCCGCTGGGACCTGTGCATGGAGACCTTCAAGGAGCTCGGTGTCACGGCCCTCGTCGAGGTGGCGCCCGGCGGCACCCTGGTCGGGCTCGCCAAGCGCGCGCTGCCCGGTGTGAAGACCCTCGCGCTCAAGACCCCCGACGACCTCGAAGCCGCCCGCGCGCTCGTCTCCGAGCACGCGGACGCCTAAGGAGCCCGAGAGCATGTCGAAGATCAAGCCCAGCAAGGGCGCCCCGTACGCACGGATCATGGGTGTCGGCGGGTACCGCCCCACCCGGGTCGTGCCCAACGAGGTGATCCTCGAGACGATCGACTCGTCCGACGAGTGGATCCGCTCCCGCTCCGGTATCGCCACCCGTCACTGGGCCTCCCCCGAGGAGACCGTGTCCGCGATGTCCGTGGAGGCCGCCGGCAAGGCGATCGCGGACGCCGGGATCACGCCGGACCAGATCGGCGGGGTCATCGTCTCCACCGTCTCGCACTTCAAGCAGACCCCGGCCGTGGCGACCGAGATCGCGCACAAGATCGGCGCGGGCAAGCCCGCCGCCTTCGACATCTCGGCGGGCTGCGCGGGCTTCGGTTACGGCCTGACCCTCGCCAAGGGCATGATCGTCGAGGGTTCGGCGGAGTACGTCCTGGTCATCGGTGTCGAGCGGCTCAGCGACCTGACCGACCTGGAGGACCGTGCGACGGCCTTCCTGTTCGGTGACGGCGCGGGCGCGGTCGTCGTCGGCCCCTCCAAGGAGCCGGCCATCGGCCCCACGGTCTGGGGGTCGGAGGGCGACAAGTCCGACACCATCAAGCAGACCGTGGCCTGGGACGTCTTCCACACCGACCGGCCGGAGAAGTTCCCCGCCATCACGCAGGAGGGCCAGGCGGTCTTCCGCTGGGCCGTCTTCGAGATGGCGAAGGTCGCCCAGCAGGCGCTGGACGCCGCCGGGGTGTCCCCGGAGGATCTTGACGTCTTCATCCCGCATCAGGCCAACATGCGGATCATCGACTCGATGGTGAAGACGCTCAAGCTGCCGGAGCACGTCACGGTCGCACGTGACGTGGAGACCACCGGCAACACGTCGGCCGCCTCGATTCCGCTCGCCATGGAGCGGCTTCTGGCGACCGGCCAGGCCAGGAGCGGCGACACCGCGCTCGTCATCGGCTTCGGGGCGGGTCTCGTCTACGCCGCGACGGTCGTTACCCTCCCCTAGGCGCACCGGACCTTCCGGCCCGTACGCCTCAACCCCGTAGAAACCCATCGAAGGAGCGCCAACATGGCCGCCACGCAGAAGGAGATCCTCGACGGTCTCGCCGAGATCGTCAACGAGATCGCCGGTATCCCGGTCGAGGACGTCGAACTGGAGAAGTCCTTCACCGACGACCTGGACGTCGACTCGCTGTCCATGGTCGAGGTCGTCGTCGCCGCCGAGGAGCGCTTCGAAGTGAAGATCCCCGACGAGGACGTCAAGAACCTCAAGACGGTCGGCGACGCCACCGACTACATCCTGAAGCACCAGAGCTGACACAGGCTCTGATCCGTGTGTCGCCACCCGGCGGTGGCGCCGCTGATTCACGACCCTCTACACGTGGAGAAGATTTTCCAGTGAGCCCGACCAATCGCACCGTGGTCGTCACCGGTATCGGCGCAACCACTCCGCTGGGTGGCGACTCCGCATCGACCTGGGAAGGTCTGATGGCCGGCCGGTCCGGCGTCAAGCCTCTCGAGGGCGAACGTTTCGCCGAACTGCCCGTACGTATCGCCGCCCTGGCGGCCGTCGACCCGGGCGACGTCCTGCCCCGGCCGCTCGCCCGCAAGCTGGACCGCTCGGCGCAGTTCGCGCTGATCGCGGCCCGTGAGGCGTGGGCGGACGCCGGCTTCACCGGCAAGGCCGGTGAGGACGGGAACATCCGCCCCGAGCGTCTGGGCTCGGTCATCGCCTCCGGCATCGGCGGCGTGATCACCCTGCTCGACCAGTACGACGTGCTGAAGGAGAAGGGCGTACGCCGCGTCTCCCCGCACACCGTTCCCATGCTCATGCCCAACGGCCCGGCGGCCAACGTCGGTCTGGAGGTCAACGCCCAGGCCGGTGTCCACACCCCGGTGTCCGCCTGCGCGTCGGGGGCCGAGGCCATCGGTTACGCCGTGGAGATGATCCGTACCGGCCGTGCCGACGTGGTCGTCGCCGGTGGTACCGAGGCGGCCATCCACCCGCTGCCGATCGCCGCGTTCGCCAACATGATGGCGATGTCCAAGAGCAACGACGAGCCCGAGAAGGCCTCGCGTCCCTACGACACCGCACGGGACGGCTTCGTCCTCGGTGAGGGCGCGGGCGTCGTGATCCTGGAGTCGGCGGAGCACGCCGCCGCCCGCGGTGCCCGGGTCTACTGCGAGGTGCTGGGCCAGGGCCTGTCCGCGGACGCCCACCACATCGCGCAGCCCGAGCCCACCGGGCGCGGGATCGCCGCCGCCATGCAGAACCTGCTGGACTCCACGGACCTCAAGCCGTCGGAGGTCGTCCACCTCAACGCGCACGCCACGTCCACGCCGCAGGGCGACGTGGCGGAGATCAAGGCGCTGCGCAAGGTGCTCGGCGACGACCTGGACCATGTGGCGATCTCGGCCACGAAGTCGATGACCGGCCACCTGCTGGGCGGGGCGGGCGGCATCGAGACGGTGGCCACGGTGCTGGCCCTGCACCACCGGACGGCGCCCCCGACCATCAACGTCGACGACCTCGACGCGGAGGTGGAGGCGGACATCGTGCGCGACACCCCGCGCGCCCTGCCGGAGGGGACGATCGCCGCGATCAACAACTCGTTCGGTTTCGGCGGCCACAACGTGGTGCTGGCGTTCCGCTCGGTCTGACCCGGCGTCACCGTACGGCCCGAAGGCCCGCCTCCCCCACCCGGGGAGGCGGGCCTTCCGCATGTACGCGGTACGGTCCCTCCATGGCAGCCAGAATCGATCTGACGCTCGACAGCACGGACACGCAGAGCCTTGCCGCCTTCTGGAAAACGGCCCTGGGCTACGTCGACGAGCCGCCGCCCGCCCCCTTCCGGACACGCGAGGAGTGGAGCGCGCAGTTCGAACTGCCGGAGGGGGACTCCGTGGACGACGGCGCGTGGCTCTGCGATCCCGACGGCGCCGGCCCGCGCCTCTGCATCCTCAAGGTTCCCGAGCCCAAGACGGCGAAGAACCGGCTCCACATCGACGTCCGGGTGCCGGGGCACGGCAGTCCCGACGAGCGATGGGCACGGATCGAGGCGGAGTCCGAACGCCTGGTGCGGGCGGGCGGGGCCACCCTGGAGAAGTTCGTCGGCCACCATGTCCTGATGGCCGACCCGGAGGGCAACGAGTTCTGCGTCTGCGCGGCCTCCGCCTGACAGGCGGCGGGGACGGCAGGGGGCGGAGCGAGGCGTGCGGGCTCACACCACCTGGTGGAGCCACCGCACCGGCGCGCCCTCGCCCGCGTGCCGGAAGGACTCCAGTTCGTCGTCCCACGGCTTGCCGAGCAGTTTGGCGACCTCGGCCGCCAGATCGCTCTCGCCGCCGAGCGAGCGGGCGAGCGCCGCCCGCAGCCGGTCCTCCGGGACCAGGATGTCGCCGTGCATCCCGGTGACGGCGTGGAAGATGCCGAGGCCGGGCGTGGCGCTGTAGCGCTCGCCCTCCGCCGTGGCGCAGGGCTCGGCGGTCACCTCGAAGCGCAGCAGGTCCCAGCCTCGGAGGGCGGAGGCGAGCTCGGAGCCCGTGCCGGCCCGGCCCTGCCAGGAGAATTCGGAGCGCCAGGTGCCGGGGGCGGCCGGCTGTCTGACCCAGTCGAGCTGCACCCGCACGCCGAGCACGCCCGCCACCGCCCATTCGACGTGCGGACACAGCGCGCGCGGTGCGGAGTGGACGTACAGGACTCCACGTGTCGTCACCGGGACCTCCAGTGTGGGACGAGGTTCGCCTTCCCCAGCGGCCTCGCGCCCGTGCCGTCCCTTCCCGGACGGCTCCCGAGGGCGTCAACAGTACACAGCATCGGGAGCGAATCTCCTGAAAAGGGACAATATGTGACACGAGATAACTTACCGGTGGTCTGCCTTCGTGTACACGGGCCGGGAAGATGTCACTGGTTCGACGGGGGAAAAGCTACCGTGCGCCGGGGCCGGGTGTGTGACGTACCGTCGGTCCCGGCCCCCTCGTTCACCCGGGAGGGGCTCCGGCCCGCCA
This sequence comes from Streptomyces nitrosporeus, assembly GCF_008704555.1. Lineage (NCBI taxonomy): Bacteria > Bacillati > Actinomycetota > Actinomycetes > Kitasatosporales > Streptomycetaceae > Streptomyces > Streptomyces nitrosporeus. The sequence continues at coordinate 5,409,165 of NZ_CP023702.1, read as the reverse complement.
CCTGCGGCTGCCGGGGGTTGCCGGGGGCAAAGTCACGGGTGCGACCGGAAGGAACCAGGGATGTCCAGGAGTGCGCCGGATCGCCTTCCGGCAGACCCGTCCGCCCGCCGCCCGTCCGGGGGTCCGCACCGCCGTCCCCGTCGCGCCGGGTCCGTGGTGGCGGCGGCCGTGGCCGGTGCCGTCGCGCTGGCCGGCTGCGGCGGGGGCGCGGACGGCGGTTCCTCCGGGAGCACGGCGGCGGCCTCCCCCGGCCCGTCGCCCGCCGCCCCGGCGTGGGACGTCAGCCCCGCGTCCGTCGCGGCCGTCGGGGACTCCATCACCACGGGGTTCGACGCCTGCGCGGTGCTGGCCGACTGCCCGGAGGTCTCCTGGGCCACCGGGACCGACGAGGGGGTGCGCAGCCTGGCGACCCGGCTCCTGGGCGCGTCGAGGGCCGCCTCGCACAGCTGGAACCACGCGGTGTCCGGGGCGCGGATCGCCCAGCTGCCGGAGCAGATGGCGCTGGCGGCGAAGGAGCGGCCCGAGCTGGTCACGGTGATGATCGGCGCCAACGACGCGTGCCGGGACTCGGTGGAACTGATGACCCCGGTGGAGGACTTCCGGCACTTCTTCGAGGTCTCGCTGCGTCAGCTGCGCGCCGCGGCGCCGAAGGCGCAGGTCTACGTGTCGAGCGTGCCCGACCTGAAGCGGCTCTGGTCCACGGGCCGGAAGAACCCGCTGGGCAAGCAGATCTGGAAGCTGGGCATCTGCCGCTCGATGCTCCAGGACGCGGACGACATGGGGGCGGCGGCCGTCGCGCGCCGCGAGGCCGTACGGGAACGGGTGGTGGCGTTCAACGGGGTGCTGCGGGACGTCTGCGCGAAGGACCGGCACTGCCGGTACGACGGGGACGCGGTGTTCGACTACCGGTTCACCGGGGAGCAGCTCAGCCGCTGGGACTGGTTCCACCCGGGCCGGAACGGACAGGCCAGGCTGGCAGAAATCGCTTACCGCAACGTCACCGCGGCAGGACCGCCCGCGTAAAATCGCCGGTCATGACGACAGGCACCGCGACACACAGTGAAGACTTCACCCCCTGCTCCGACGGCACCCCGGTGCGGCGCTGGACCCTGGAGCGCGACGGCACCCGGGTGCGGGTGCTGACGTACGGCGGCGTGGTGCAGTCCGTCGAGGTGCCGGGACGGGACGGCCGGACCGCCCGGGTCGCGCTCGGGCTGCCGGACGTGGCCGGGTACGAGGCGGACCCGGGGCCCTACTTCGGGGCGCTGGTCGGGCGGTACGCGAACCGGATCGCGGGCTCCTCCTTCGAGCTCGACGGGAAGCGGTACCACCTCGCGCCCAACGAGGGCCGCAACCAGGTGCACGGCGGGCCCCGGGGCTTCGACAAGCGGGTGTGGGACGCCGAGGAGGTGCCGGACGGTGTGCGGCTGTCCCTGGTCGCCGAGGACGGCGAGGAGGGCTTCCCGGGGCGGCTCGCGGTCTCGGTGGCCTACACCCTGGACCCGGGCGGGGCGTTGCGGATCTCCTACCGGGCGACGGCCGGCGCCCCGACCGTGGTGAACCTGACCAACCACACGTACTGGAACCTGGCCGGCGCGGACAGCGGCAGCGCGCTGGGCCACGAGCTGCGGATCGCGGCCGGGCGGATCACGCCGGTGGACGGGGAGTCGATCCCCACCGGGGAGACCGCCCCGGTGGACGGGACCCGCTTCGACTTCCGGGAGGCGAAGCCGGTGGGCCCCGGGTACGACATCAACTACGTACTGGACGCGCCGGGGGACGCGCCGGTGGCCGAGCTGTACGACGCCGCGTCCGGGCGGGCGCTGACCGTGTGGACGACGGAGCCGGGGATGCAGCTGTACACCGGGGACCACCTCGGGGGCCGGTCCTTCGCGGCGTGCGCCGGGATCGCGCTGGAGACCCAGCACTTCCCCGACTCCCCGAACCGGCCCGCGTTCCCGAGTACGGTGCTGCGGCCGGGCGAGGAGTTCACGTCCACGACCGTGTACGGCTTCTCGGTGCGCTGACGCGCCCGCCCGGCCCCTCCCCGGGCCGTCCCGGTGCACAGTCGCGGCGATCCGGCGGGGATTTCGGCGCGGTACACACCTGCGGGTGATTCCAGGTGAATTCGGCGCGCCCGCAAGGGTGTTGGCCGATGTGGCGCAGCAGGGTGGCCGTCATGATCCATTCCGATGACGTCACCACGCCCTCCGCCTCGCCGTCCCGCCGTTCGCTGCTCGCCGGCGCCACGGCCGGTGCCGCCGCCCTCGCGGTGACCGGTCCGGCCGCCGCACCCGCCGCCGCCGTTCCCGCCGCCGTCCCCTCCGCCGCTCCCGCCGCCGCGCCCGGTGCGGACTGGGAGGCCTGCCTCACCGTCGCCCGCGCCATCCTCGTACGGGACGAACAGGACCGGCCGCTGGTGCCCTCCTACCGGGAGATCCTGCTGGGGAAGGGGCTGCCGCGGTCCGGGGGCGCGGCCAAGAAGGTGCTGGTCGTCGGGGCCGGTCCGGCCGGGCTCGCGGCCGCCCGGCTGCTCAGGGACGCCGGTCACACCGTCACCGTGATCGAGGCCAACGGCAACCGGGTCGGCGGGCGCATCAAGACCTTCCGGGCGGGCGGGCACGAGCGGTCGAAGCCGCCGTTCGCCGATCCGAAGCAGTACGCCGAGGCCGGGGCGATGCGCATCCCGGACAGCCATCCGCTGGTCACCGGGCTGATGGACGGCCTGGGCCTGAAGCGCCGGCGTTTCCACCTGGTCGACGTGGACGCCGGGGGCCGCCCCGCCAACCGCACCTGGATCCACGTCAACGGCGTCCGGGTCCGCCGTGCCGACTACGCGGCGAAGCCGCAGGCGGTGAACCGCTCCTTCGGTGTGCCCGCGGCCTACGAGAGCACCCCCGCCTCGCAGATCGTCAGGGACGCCTTCGCGCCCGTGCGCGCGGAGATCGAGGGCAAGGAGGGCAGCGCACTGGTCGAGGGCTGGGCGAGAGTGCTCCAGCGGTACGGGCACTGGTCGATGTTCCGGTACCTGACCGAGGCCGCCGGGCTGGACGAACGCACCGTCGACCTCATCGGCACGGTCGAGAACATGACCTCGCGGCTGCACCTCGCCTTCCTCCACAGCTTCATCGGGGCCTCGCTGATCAGCCCGGCCACCAGCTTCTACGAACTCCCCGGCGGCACCGCGACGCTGGCCGACGCCATGTACGCCCCGGTGAAGGACCTGGTGCGCCTGGACCGCCGGGCCACCCGGATCAGCCGTACGGAGGACGGTGTGAAGGTCGAGACGGTCTCCGAGGGGCGTGGCGGCCCCGTCGTCCGGGAGACCTTCACCGGTGACCGGGCGATCATCACGGTGCCCTTCTCGGGGCTGCGGCACATCCCGGTGACGCCGGCCCTCTCGTACGGCAAGCGGCGGGCGGTCACCGAGATCCACTACGACGCGGCGACCAAGGTGCTGCTCGAATTCAGCCGCCGCTGGTGGGAGTTCGACGAGGCGGAGTGGAAGCGTGAGCTGGAGGCCGTGCGCCCCGGCCTCTACGACGCCTACCGGCTCGGGAAGGCCCCGGCCGACGGTTCGCTGCTGGGCGCCCACCCCTCCGTCCCCGGCGGGCACATCCCGCCCGGCCAGCGGGTGCACTACGCCGCGTGCCGGGCGACGGCCCGCAGTCAGCCGGAGGCCGCCGGGGTCGTCGGCGGCGGCTCGGTGACCGACAACGCCAACCGCTTCATGTACCAGCCCTCGCACCCGGTCGAGGGCAGCCGGGGCGGGGTGCTCCTCGCCTCGTACAGCTGGGCCGACGACGCCCTGAAGTGGGATTCGCTGGACGACGACGAGCGCTACCCGCGCACCCTGGGCGGGGTCCAGGACGTGTACGGGCAGCGGATCGAGGTGTTCTACACGGGCGTGGGCCGCACCCAGTCCTGGATGCGCGACCCGTACGCGTACGGCGAGGCGTCCGTCCTGCTCCCCGGCCAGCACACCGAGCTCTTCCCCGACGTGCGCACGCCGGAGGGCACCCTGCACTTCGCCGGCTGCCACACCTCGGTCAAGCCCGCCTGGATCGAGGGCGCGCTGGAGTCGGCGGTCAGGGCGGCGCTGGAGGTGCACCGCGCCTGACGGGAGGGGGCGGTCCGGGTCCCCGGGCCGCCCCTTCTTCAGTCCTTGCGGAGGGAGGGAGCCGACTCCGGGGCCGGCTCCGGGGCGGGAGTCGGGGCGGGCTCCGGGGCCCCGGTGAACTCGCGCGCCAGCAGCGTGGCCCCGGCCACGGCGCCCGGCATCAGGAACACCGCGACGAACGGCACCAGGAAGGCGAGCGAGAGCGGCACGCCGAAGCCGAGGACCGCGGCGCGGTGGCCGCGCAGCAGGGCGAGGCGGTCCTTCAGCACCATGCCCCGGCGCTGGAGGGCGACGGCGGTCAGCTCCTCGCAGAGGAAGTAGCCGGAGACGCAGAAGCCGATCACGGGGACGACGGTCTGCCCGACGACCGGGATGAAGCCGGCGGCGAAGAGCAGCACCCCGTAGCACGCGACGCGCACCAGGATGCGGACGGAGTCGCGGGCGGAGACCCACAGTTCGCGCCAGAACGGCAGTCCGGACTCGGGGGCCTCGCCGCCCTCGGCTCGGTCGACCTCCTCGGAGAGCGACTCGTAGAAGGGCTGGCCGACCAGCAGGGTCACCGCGGTGAAGGTGATGACCGCGAGGAACAGGCCGAACAGGAAGACCAGGGCGGTCAGGGTGGTGCGCAGCAGGCCCTGCCAGGGCGAGGACCAGCCGTCGGCGAACGGGGTCACCCAGGAGACCAGGTCGTCGGCGCCGTAGGCGAGTCCGAACAGCGCGCCGGCGTAGACGATCAGGGTGATCAGGCCGGGCAGCAGGCCGAGACCGAGCCACTTCCCGTGACCGAAGACCCAGCGCTGCCCCTTGAACAGGCAACCGATTCCCACCCGGAGATCACTCATGGCGTCAGAGTACTTGTGCGAACCATTGACACTGCTCCGGGCCGCGTCCTACCGTCTCGCCAGAATTTCGAACGAGTGACGATATACCGAACAGTGGAGAGGCAACTCCCGTGCGTATCACCGGAATCAGCACGCATGTCGTCGGCACGCCGTGGCGCAACCTCACCTATGTCCAGGTCCACACCGACGAGGGTCTCACCGGGGTCGGCGAGACCCGCATGCTCGGGCACACCGACGCACTGCTCGGATACCTCGGGGAAGCCTCCGTCAACCACATCGAGGGCTCCGACCCGTTCGCGGTGGAGGACCTCGTGCGCCGGATGAAGTACGGAGACTTCGGGCGGGCCGGTGAGATCGTGATGTCCGGTGTCGCGGTCGTCGAGATGGCCTGCTGGGACATCAAGGGCAAGGCCCTCGGGGTGCCGGTGTGGCAACTGCTCGGCGGGAAGGTCACCGACCGGGTGAAGGCGTACGCCAACGGCTGGTACACCACCGAGCGGACCCCCGAGGCGTACCACGGGGCGGCGCGGGCCGTGGTGGAGCGGGGCTACCGCGCCCTGAAGATAGACCCGTTCGGGACCGGGCACCTGGAACTCGGCCCGGCCGAGACCCGGTACGCGGTCTCGCTCATCGAGGCGGTACGGGACGCGATCGGCCCGGACACGGAGCTGATGCTGGAGATGCACGGCCGGTTCAGCCCGTCGACGGCGGTGCGGATCGCCCGCGAGATGGCGCCGTTCGCACCGGCCTGGCTGGAGGAGCCCGTCCCCCCGGAGAACCTGAAGGCGCTGGCCAGGGTCGCGGAGAAGGTGGACCAGCCGATCGCCACCGGGGAGCGCATCCACGACCGGATCGAGTTCCGCGAGATCTTCGAGGCGCAGGCCGCCGACATCATCCAGCCGGACATCGGCCACATCGGCGGCATCCTGGAGGCCCGGAAGCTCGCCGCGACCGCCGAGACCCACTACACGCTCGTCGCCCCGCACAACGTGGGCGGTCCGGTGCTCACCGCGGCGAGTCTGCAACTCGCCGGCTGCACGCCCAACTTCAAGATCCTGGAACACTTCAACGACTTCGCGGACGCCGGCATCAAGAAGGTCGTCAAGGGCGCCCCCCAGGTCGATCCGGCCACCGGCTGCTTCGAGCTCTCCCACGCCCCGGGCCTCGGCGTGGAGCTGGACGTGGACGCCGCGGCCGAGTTCCCGCAGCAGCGGGCACGGTTCGACCTGTGGGCGGAAGGCTGGGAGAAGAGGCAGCCGAAGTGACGCCCCTGTCCCGTTCCCTGACCGTCGAGGGGCCCGGTGTGCACCGCCTCGGCCGGGGCCCCCTCCCCGAGCCGGGGCCCGGGGAGGTCAGGGTCCGGGTGGCCGCGGCCGGCATCTGCATGAGCGACCGCGAGGTGTACGACGGCCACCGCGACCCGGCTTTCGTGCGCTATCCGCTCGTGCCGGGCCACGAGTGGTCGGGCACCGTGGACGCGGTCGGGCAGGGCGTGGACCCGGCGCTGCTCGGGCGGCGTACGGTCGCCGAGGGCTTCCGGGCCTGCGGGCGGTGCGCGCGGTGCCGTGAGGGTGAGACCTCCCTGTGCACGGCGGGGTACGACGAGACGGGCTTCACCCGGCCGGGGGCGTTCGCCGACCACCTGGTGGTCCCGGCCCGGCTGCTGCACCCGCTCGCCGACGACGCGGACCTGCGGGCCGCCGCCCTGCTGGAGCCCGCCGCGGTGACGGCCGCCGCGGTGCGGGCCGGGGCTCCCGAGCCGGGGGAACGCGTCGCCGTACTGGGGGCGGGGACCCTGGGCCTGCTCGCCGTACAGCTGCTCGCCGCGTACTCCCCCGCCGAGCTGGCCGTGATCGACCCGCGCCGCCGGCGTGCCGCCGCCGGCCTGGGGTTCGGCGCGTCGGAGGCCCGCGGACCGGGGGAGGCCGAGGAGGTGCGCGGGCGTTACGACCTGGTCGTGGAGACGGCCGGGGCGCCCACCACGGCGGCCGACGCCTGCCTGCTGGCCCGGCGCGGCGGGCGGGTGGTGCTGACGGGGATGTTCGCACCGGGCGCGGCGGGCATCGACCCGGTGCACCTCTCGCTGAACCGGCTCACCGTCCGGGGCGTCTTCGGGGCGTCGTCGGCGGCCTGGACCTACGCGGTACGGGCCTTCACCGCCGGGGTGCTCGACCCGGCCCCGCTGATCACCCACGAGTTCCCGCTGGAGCGGTTCGCCGAGGCCGTGGCGCTGGTGGGGGCGGGTGACCCGGAGACCGGGAAGGTGCTGCTGCGCCCCTGAGACCGGGCCGTCCGGCGCGGGCGCCCGGCGCCCGGGCACCACTCAACAACCGAACCTCGTCCGATATACCGAACACGAAGGACCTCTCGTGACCGACACCCCCGTCTCTGCCGCTCCCTCCGCGGGGCCCCGCCGGCCCGGCGAGGCCGCGCTCACCGTGCTCGGCCTCGGCGCCGCGCCCCTCTCCCCCGCCGACGCCTCCCCGCACGCCTTCCCCGACGGCGGGAAGTGGCGTACCGAGGTCCCGTCGGTGGAGGGGCCGGAGGCCCTCGACGTGGTCCTGGAGGAGTCCGCCCAGCTCCAGGTCCCCGTGCACCGCGTCAGCCAGGGCAGCGGCATCTGGATGCTGACGGACGCCGAGATCACCGAGATGGTCACCCGGTGCGCCGAACACTCCGTCGAACTCTGCCTGTTCACCGGTCCGCGCGGCACCTGGGACACCGGGGCGTCCGTCCGTACCGACTCCGGGGGCGCCGGGCTGCGCTCCCGGGGGCACGACGCCCTGGCCGGGTGCGTGGAGGACGCGCTGCGCGCCTCGGCGCTGGGGGTGCGATGCCTGCTGGTGGCGGACGAGGGCGTGCTGTGGACCCTGCACCGGCTGCGTGAGCGGGGGGACCTGCCGGCGGACACCACCTTCAAGGTGTCGGCCCTCATCGGTCCGGTGAACCCGGCCTCGTACGCGGTCTTCGAGCAGCTCGGCGCCGACTCGGTCAACGTGCCCTCGGACCTGACCCTCGCTCAGTTCACCGAGATACGCAGGGTGTCCGCCGCGCCGATGGACCTCTACATCGAGGCGCCCGACGACCTCGGCGGGTACGTCCGGATGTACGAGGTCGCCGAACTGATCCGGCGCGGCGCGCCGCTGTACCTGAAGTTCGGCCTCGCCAAGGCCCCCGGGATCTACCCCTACGGCAGACACCTGCGGGAACTGGCCCTGACCACCGCCAGGGAGCGGGTGCGGCGCGGCCGGCTCGCGCTGGACCTGCTCGCCCGCCACGGGGCGGACGGGGACATGGCCGCGCCCGGCAGCCGGCTGCCGGGCCCGCTCAACCGCTTCCGGACCTCCTCATAACGTTCCGGAAACACCTCCCACAGAAGAAGACACAGCCGCGCACAATCCCACACACCCGTTCTCGGTCGAGTCTTCTCGGCGCCACCGCGCCCCGGACCGAGCCGCGACCCACACCAAGGATGATCACCATGCGCAACCGCAGAGCCGCACTTGCCGCCATGGCCTCCGCCGCCTCCCTCGCCCTCGTCCTGACCGCCTGCGGCCAGAACAGCGAAGGCGGCAGCGAGGAGGACAAGAAGGGGTCCGAGGACGCCACGATCGGCATCGCGATGCCGACCAAGTCCTCCGAACGCTGGATCTCCGACGGGGCCAACGTCGAGAAGGAGCTGAAGGCCAAGGGGTACAGGACGAAGCTCGTCTACGGCGAGGACGACCCGGACCAGCAGGTCTCCCAGATCGAGAACATGATCACGCAGGGCGTGGACGCCCTGATCATCGCCGCGATCGACAACAAGTCCCTCGACAACGTGCTGCAGCAGGCCAAGGACGCCGACATCCCGGTGATCTCCTACGACCGGCTGATCCTCGGCACGGAGAACGTCGACTACTACGCCTCGTTCGACAACGAGAAGGTCGGCGAGCTGCAGGGCACCTACATCGTGGACGAGCTGGGTCTCCAGGACGGCGAGAAGGGCCCCTTCAGCATCGAGCTGTTCGCCGGTTCCAACGACGACAACAACACCAAGTACTTCTTCCAGGGCGCGATGAACGTGCTCAAGCCCTACATGGACGACGGGAAGCTGGTCGTCAGGTCGAAGCAGACCGCGCTCAACCAGGTCACCACCCTGCGCTGGGACGGCGGCACCGCGCAGAAGCGCATGGACGACCTGCTGACCTCCAGCTACCGCAGCGCCCGGGTCGACGCCGTGCTCTCGCCGTACGACGGCATCTCCATCGGCATCCTCTCCGCCCTGAAGTCGGACGGCTACGGCACGAAGGCCAAGCCGCTGCCCGTCGTCACCGGGCAGGACGCCGAGGTCGCCTCGGTGAAGTCGATCATCGCGGGCGAGCAGACGCAGACCGTCTACAAGGACCTGCGGCGGCTCGCCGAGGTCGCCTCGGACATGGTCGACGCGGTCCTGAACGACAAGGAGCCCGAGACCAACGACACCGAGTCCTACGACAACGGTGCCAAGGTCGTCCCCGCCTTCCTGCTGCAGCCGGTCAGCGTCGACAGGAACAACTACGAGAAGGAGCTCGTCGACGGCGGCTACTACACCGCGGACGACCTCAAGTAACCGGGCACCCTCAAGGATTGGAAGGCACGACCATGGCGGGACCCGTCCTGGAAATGCGCTCGATCGTCAAGACCTTCCCCGGCGTCACGGCGCTCTCGGACGTCACCCTGACCGTCCGCCGGGGCGAGGTCCACGCCATCTGCGGTGAGAACGGCGCCGGCAAGTCGACCCTGATGAAGGTGCTCTCCGGTGTGCACCCGCACGGCAGTTACGAAGGGGACGTCCTCTTCGAGGACGGGATCTGCCGGTTCAAGGACATCCGGGCGAGCGAAGAGCACGGCATCGTGATCATCCACCAGGAGCTGGCGCTGGTGCCGTACCTGTCCGTCGCGGAGAACATCTTCCTCGGCAACGAGCACGCCGCGCGCGGACTGATCAACTGGAACGACACCCTCAGGCACGCGAGCGAACTGCTGCGCCGGGTCGGCCTGGCCGAGCACCCGGAGACCCGCGTCGCCGACATCGGCGTGGGCAAACAGCAGCTGGTGGAGATCGCCAAGGCGCTGTCGAAGAAGGTGAAACTGCTCATCCTCGACGAGCCGACGGCGGCGCTCAACGACGAGGACAGCGGCAAACTCCTCGACCTGATCCTCTCGTTGAAGGAACAGGGCATCACCTCGATCATCATCTCGCACAAGCTGAACGAGATACGCCGGGTCGCCGACTCGGTCACGATCATCCGCGACGGGCGGTCCATCGAGACGCTCGACGTGAAGGCGCCGGAGACGACCGAGGACCGGATCATCAGCGGGATGGTGGGCCGCGACCTGGAGCACCGCTTCCCCGAGCGGACCCCCCACCACCCCGAGGAGGGCACTGCGCCCGCCCTGGAGATCCGCAACTGGACCGTGCACCACCCCGTCGACCAGCAGCGCAAGGTCGTCGACGACGTCTCGATCGAGGTGCGGCGCGGCGAGATCGTCGGCATCGCCGGACTCATGGGCGCCGGCCGCACCGAGCTGGCGATGAGCGTCTTCGGCCGCTCCTACGGCCGTTACGCGGGCGGTACCGTCCTGCGGGACGGCACCGAGGTCCGTACGAAGACCGTCCCCCAGGCGGTACGGCACGGCATCGCGTACGCAACCGAGGACCGCAAGCACTACGGCCTCAACCTCATCGACACCATCAACCGGAACATCTCGCTGACCGCGCTGGGCAAGGTCGCCCGGCGGGGCGTGGTCGACGAGCACGAGGAGCGGCGGGTCGCCGAGGGCTTCCGCACGTCCATGAACATCAAGGCGCCGACCGTCTTCGAGCCGGTGGGCAAGCTGTCCGGCGGCAACCAGCAGAAGGTCGTCCTCAGCAAGTGGATCTTCGCGGGCCCCGAGGTGCTGATCCTGGACGAGCCCACACGCGGGATCGACGTGGGCGCCAAGTACGAGATCTACACGGTCATCGACCAGCTGGCGGCCCAGGGCAAGGCGGTCGTCTTCATCTCCTCCGAACTGCCGGAGCTGCTCGGCATGTGCGACCGCATCTACACGATGGCCGCGGGGCGGCTGACGGGCGAGTTCTCGCGGGCCGAGGCCTCCCAGGAAGCGCTGATGCGCCAGATGACGAAGGACAAAGAGGTAACACGATGAGCACGGACGTGACCGACAAGGCCCCGGCCCCCGTGCCGCCCGGCGGCGGCACGGCCTCGGGCGACGGCCTGCTCCGGCTGGTGCTCGGCGGTATGCGCCGCAACATGCGCCAGTACGGCATGCTGATGGCCCTCGGCCTGATCGTGGTGCTGTTCGCGGTGTGGTCGGACGGCGACCTGCTGCTGCCGCGCAACGTCTCCAACCTGGTCCTGCAGAACAGCTACATCCTGATCCTCGCGATCGGCATGATGCTCGTCATCATCGCGGGCCACATCGACCTGTCGGTCGGCTCGCTGACCGCGTTCATCGGCGCGATGGCCGCCGTGCTGATGGTCGAGCACGATCTCCCCTGGCCGCTCGCGGTGGTCCTGTGCCTGGCCATCGGCGCCGTCGCGGGCTCGGTGCAGGGGTTCTTCATCGCCTATCTCGGCATACCGTCGTTCATCGTGACCCTCGCGGGCATGCTGCTCTTCCGCGGGCTGACGGAGATCTTCCTGAAAGGCCAGACGCTCGGCCCCTTCCCGAAGGACCTGCAGAAGATCGCCAACGGCTTCCTGCCCGAGGTGGGGCCGGAGACCAACTACCACAACCTCACCCTGCTGCTGGGCTTCGCCCTGATCGCCTTCGTGGTGCTCCAGGAGGTCCGCGACCGCACACGGCAGCAGGAGTTCGCCCTGGAGGTGCTGCCGGCCAAGCTGTTCGTGCTCAAGCTGGTCGCCCTGGTCGCCGCCGTCCTGGTCGTCACCCTGCTGCTCGCCAGCTACAAGGGCGCCCCGGTCGTGCTGCTCATCCTCGGTGTGCTGGTCGTCGGGTTCGGCTATCTGATGCGCAACGCGGTCATCGGCCGCCACATCTACGCCATCGGCGGCAACCTGCCCGCGGCCAAGCTGTCGGGGGTGAAGGACCGGAAGGTCACCTTCCTGGTCTTCCTGAACATGGGCATGCTCGCCGCCCTGGCGGGGCTGGTCTTCGCCGCCCGCTTCAACGCGGCCTCGCCCAAGGCGGGCCTCAACTTCGAACTGGAGGCCATCGCCGCCTCGTTCATCGGCGGCGCGTCGATGAGCGGGGGCGTCGGCACGGTCCTCGGCGCGATCATCGGCGGTCTGGTCCTGGGCGTACTGAACAACGGCATGAACCTCGTCGGGATCGGCACCGACTGGCAGCAGGTCATCAAGGGCGCGGTGCTGCTGGCGGCCGTCGGCTTCGACGTGTGGAACAAGCGCAAGGGCGGTTCCTGACGTCCGGCCGCGCGGGGGCGGTGCCCTCTCCCGGAGCACCGCCCCGCACACGACGGGCGGCCGCGCACACCGTGCGGCCGCCCGTCGCCGTCAGACCAGCCGGATCATGTTCCAGGACAGTGGCTCCAGGACGGCCTTCAGGGTGCCGCCGGCCAGCTCGGTGCCCTCGGCGGCGTGCGGGACGACCCGCTCGGGCTCGGCGAGGGTGTTGCGGGCCTCCGGGTCGGCGTCCGCGACGACCAGGTGCTCGGCGACCCGGTCCAGGCCCAGCCCCGCCAGGGCGGCTTCGAGCGGCAGCGCGGCGTCCTGGCCGCGGTTGACGGCGAACACCGTGACCGCGCCCGTCTCCGGGTCGCGCACGGCGGTGGCGTGCAGCAGGTCCGTCTCGCCGTACTTCGCCGTCCCGTACGTGGGTGAGTCCACCCGTACGTCGAGGACCTGGCCCCGCCCGTACCGCGCGGCCTGGGCGAAGGGGAAGAAGGTGGTCTGCCGCCAGGCCGGGCCGCCCGGCTCCGTCATGATCGGGGCGATCACGTTGACCAGCTGGGCGAGGCAGGCCACGGTCACCCGGTCCGCGTGCCGCAGCAGGGCGATCAGCAGGCTGCCGAAGACGACGGCGTCGGTGACGCTGTAGTTGTCCTCCAGCAGGCGCGGGGCCTCCGGCCAGTCCAGCGGGTTCTCCTCGGCCTCCTGCTGGAAGCGGGCCTGGTACCAGACGTTCCACTCGTCGAAGGAGAGGCTGATCCTCTTGTCGGACTTCAGCCGGGCGCCGACGTGGTCGCAGGTGGCGACGACGCTCTCGATGAAGGACTCCATGTCGACGGCGGAGGCGAGGAAGGAGTCCCGGTCGCCGTCGGTCTCCTCGTAGTAGGCGTGCAGCGAGATGTGGTCGACGAGGTCGTAGGTCTCGGCGAGGACGGTCGCCTCCCACGCCGCGAAGGTCGGCATGGCGCGGCTGGAGGACCCGCAGGCGACGAGTTCGACGGACGGGTCGATCTGGCGCATGGCGCGCGCGGTCTCGGCGGCGAGCCGCCCGTACTCCTCGGCTGTCTTGTGCCCGGTCTGCCAGGGGCCGTCCATCTCGTTGCCCAGGCACCACAGCGAGATCCCGAAGGGGTCCTTGTCGCCGTGCGCGATCCGGCGGTCGGAGAGTTCGGTGCCCCCGGGGTGGTTGGCGTACTCCTGGAGCCGGATGGCCTCCTGGACGCCCCGGGTGCCGAGGTTGACGGCGAGCATCGGCTCGGCGTGCGGGCCGATCTTCCGGAGGAAGCCGATGAACTCGGAGAGGCCGAAGCGGTTGGTCTCGGTGGACCGCCACGCCAGGTCGAGCCGGCGGGGCCGCTCCCCGGCCGGCCCCACGCTGTCCTCCCAGCGGTAGCCGGAGACGAAGTTCCCGCCGGGGTAGCGGATCGCGGTGACCCCGAGTTCGCGGACGAGGTCCAGGACGTCCGTACGCAGTCCGTCCTCGTCGGCCGAGGGGTGGCCCGGTTCGTAGATGCCGTCGTAGACGCAGCGGCCGAGATGCTCGACGAAGGAGCCGAAGAGCCTGGGGTTCACCTCACCGACGGTGAAGGCCGGGTCGAGGGTGAAGCGCGCGGTGCGGGTCATGACTTCCTCACGGGTCGACTGCCTGCGGGGCGTGGAGGTACACGCCATACGTTCGGTATTTCGAATGCTGCTCGTAACTTCGAACGGACCGTAGACGCGAACCTCCGCGGGCGTCAATGCCCCCCGCACGCCCGGCCGTTCACCCGGAAACGGCCGAGGGCCGCTCCCCGGTGTCACGGGGTGCGGCCCTCGGCCGTACGGGAGAGGCCCCGGCCGGGCGGGGGGCCTTGCCCCGCGGGGCGGCTCAGGCGTCGAGGGAGACGATCATCTTCCCGGTGTTCTCGCCGCGCAGCAGGCCCATGAAGGCGTCGTAGCCGTGCTCGATGCCGTCGACCTTCGTCTCGTCGTACTTCAGCTCGCCGGAGGCGATCCAGTCGGCCACGTCCTTGACGAACTGCGGCTGGAGCGCCGAGTGGTCGCCGACCAGCATGCCCTCCAGGCGCAGCCGCTTGCCGATGACCAGCGCGAGGTTGCGCGGGGCGGGCGTGGGCTCGGTGGAGTTGTACTGGGCGATCATGCCGCAGATGGTGGCGCGGCCGTGCACGTTGAACGAGGAGATCGCGGCCTCCAGGTGCTCCCCGCCGACGTTGTCGAAGTACACGTCGATGCCGTCCGGGGCGGCTTCGGCCAGCTGGTCCTTGACGGGGCCGTTCTTGTAGTTGAAGGCGGCGTCGAAGCCGTACTCCTCGACCAGGCGCGCGACCTTCTCGTCGGACCCGGCGGAGCCGATGACCCGGGAGGCGCCCTTGATCCTGGCCATCTGGCCGACCTGGCTGCCGACCGCCCCGGCGGCGCCGGAGACGAAGACGGCGTCGCCCTCCTTGAAGGAGGCGACCTCGAACAGTCCGGCGTAGGCGGTGAGGCCGGTCATGCCGAGCACACCGAGGTAGGCGGAGAGCGGGGCCAGCGAGGCGTCCACCTTCACCGCGTGCCGGGCGGGGACGCTCGCGTACTCGCGCCAGCCGAGGCCGTGGAGCACGTGGTCGCCCACGGAGAAGCCCTCGGCCTCCGACGCGACGACCTCACCGACGGCCCCGCCGTCCATGGGGTGGTCCAGCTTGAAGGGCGGGGTGTAGGACTTCACGTCGTTCATGCGCCCGCGCATGTAGGGGTCGACCGAGAAGTACAGGTTGCGGACGAGGACACGGCCCTCACCGGGAGCGGTCACCGGCACCTCGCGCAGCGCGAAGTCCGATGCCTCCGGCCAGCCGTGCGGGCGGGCGACGAGATGCCATTCACGGCCGGACGTGGGAAGTGCAGACATGGGCTGGGGTCTCCTCGATGTCTCGTTCGGGGGTTCGGTTACCGGGAGCGCCTCGCGGGCGGGGGCCCCGCGGGGAGGTCAAATGCTTCACTACCTGAAACAACCATGCGCATCGATATTTCACCTTGTCAAGTAATTCGGTATCCTGGGTGTCATGACCACTCCGCACCCGGACCCGCTGACCCTCGATGTGATCGAACTCATCGGCGCGGTCGTGGCCCGCTACCACGAGGAGTACGACCGCGCCGCCGCCGACCACGCCCTGACCGGCGCGCAGGCCAGGGTCCTGAGCCTGCTCTCCGTGGACCCGATGCCGATGCGCAAGGTCGCCCGCACACTGAAGTGCGAGCCCTCCAACATCACCGGCATCGTCGACCGGCTGGAGCTGCGCGGCCTGGTGGAACGCCGCCCCGACCCGGCCGACCGCAGGGTGAAGCTGGCCGCCCCCACCGAGGAGGGCCACCGCACCGCCCGGCAGCTGCGGGACGCCCTGGGCTTCGCCCGGGAACCGCTCGCCGAGCTGTCCGAGGAGGAGCGGACCGTGCTGCGCGACCTGCTCCGCCGGATGCTGGGGACACAGCGGGAAGCCTGACCCGGACGCACCGGGAACCGGGCGACCCGGGCGGGGCCCGCCCCCGCGCCCACCCGCACGGACGACACCGCGCGCCCGCCGGACGCGGCCCGGCCGCCGGGCGCACCTCCGCCGGCCCGGCCGCTCCCGTTATCTGGCGGCCCGTCAGATACGGGTCCCCCCGACGGCTCACCCGGCGCGCGTCGCCCCGGCCCCGGCGCGACGATGCCAGGAAGGCCGGCTGCTGCCGGTGCCCCGTCCGTTCCGGGAGAACCCGCCGTGACCGTCAGTCTCGATCAGTTGCGCCGTTGCCATGTCGCCGTCGATCTCGGGGCCGCCAGGACCCGTGTGTACGTCAAAGGGCTGGGCCTCGTCGTGGACGAGCCCAGTGTCGCCGCCGTGAACACCCGTACCGGCTCGCTCATCGCGGTGGGCGCCCTGGCCGAGCAGATGACCGGCCGCACCCCGGGCTACATCCGGGTCGCCCGCCCCGTCTCCGGCGGGTCCGTCGTGGACATCGACATGGCCCAGCGGATGCTGCGCCACCTCCTCGGTGACAAACTCCGCCGCCAGCTGCGCCGCAAGCCCCGGCTGCGGGCCGCCGCCTGCACCCCGCACGACTGCGACCCACTGGCCCAGCGGGCCACCGTGGAGACCCTGGTCGGGCTCGGCGCGCGCCGTGTGGAGCTGGTCGACACCCTGATCGCGGCGGCCGTCGGCTCCGGGATGCCCGTGGAGCAGCCCACCGCGACGATGATCATGGTGTGCGGCGCGGCCACCACCCAGATCGCCGTGCTCTCCCTCGGCGCGATCGTGACGGCCGTACGCATCCCGATCGGCGGCGAGGCCATCGACCACGCGGTGATCCAGTACCTGCGCCAGCACCACGCCCTGGTGCTGCCCAGCCAGTCCGTACGGCCCCTCCAGCTCGCCCTCAGCGACAACGGGCTGACCCCCTCCGGCCCCGCGGTCACCGAGATCCACGGCCGGGACGTGGCCACCGGGCTGGCCCGGTCCGTGCAGGTGGACACCGCCGCGGTGCGGCAGGCGATCCACGCCCCGCTGACCTCGGTCCTGGACGGGCTGGGCAAGGTGCTCCGCGAGTGCCCGCCGGACCTGGTCGCCGACATCGCGGACTCCGGGATCATGATGGTCGGCGGCAGCGCCCTGCTGCCCGGCCTGGACCGGATGCTGCGCGAGGCGACGGGCGTACCGGTGCACATCGCCGAGCGGCCCGACGTGTGCGCGGTGCTCGGGCTCGGGGCGATGCTGGACGGCCAGATCCAGCCGCTGGTCCTGAACCCGCTCGCCGGCTGAGGGCTGCCGGGCACCCCGTGGGCGCGAGCGGCCTCGAACTGCGGGCCATCCTCCAGCACATCGTGGACACCGCCACCTCGCTGTCGGGAGCCCGGTACGGCGCGCTGACACTCCTGGCCCCGGACCGCCGCCGCGTCACCGATCTGTTCACCACCGGCATGACCGAGGCCGAGAGGCAGCGGGCCGGCGCCCTGCCCGAGACGCACGCCGGGGTCGTCGGCGCCCTCGCCGAGGACGGATGCCCGATGCTGCTGCGCGACCTGACGGACCATCCGTGCTCCTCCGGGGTCCCGGAGGGCCACCCCCGGGCGCGGTCCTTCGCGGGCTCGCCCGTCCAGGTCCGGGACGAGGTGCTCGGCAGCCTC